>JAJRQZ010000124.1 GCA_024279935.1 Bacteroidota bacterium | reverse complement strand
TTAAACGATATACAAAATGAGATTATAAATAAATTTAACATTAAAATTGATGACATTATGATAGCGTAGCAACAGAATGATGAAAAATATCTGAGCTAAGACCTGTAAAACCTAGCTTTATTCATGTAAGTTCCGTTATAAGTTCCCTCTTTCCCATAAAATAGATATGAGCGTCCTTGGCGGGATTTTCTTTAGCGTTCCTCAGAAATCAATGGCGGTTTCATATTATAACAATAGGGAACCCGAAGAGGGGGATCTATTAAAGCATAACGGCAGTTCTAGCAGAATAAATATAAAAACAGGCCTGAGCGTATATTATCATTTAAACAAACAGCTCAATGTGCTCGGCGATTTTTTTACGGAACTGAACGTGAGCGGAAAAGATGATTACCCTCGTAATATAAATGCGCCAAATTCATCTGCATTAGGTTTTGGAATTGGAATAGAATATAATTGGGAACCTTTAAAACCCAAGAAATAATTATTGGCAATAATTAAAAGTATTATAAACCGGGTTCGAAAATACATCTTTAAAAATGCTGCGCGATTTCAAATATAAAACCAAAATTTGCTACAACAGATCGAGGGCATTGTACCTGTTTCTATTATTTTAACTTGTTTTTGCAACACAAAAATAACATTTTACTCAATACACTGAGTAAAAATACTCACTTTTTTGAGTGAAATGTAAAATCACAAAACTTAATACATATTTTAATCTAAAAAAATACACTTTAAATATATTTTCACAGGATGAACTGTGGCAAACAGCAAACTCAAAAACCAAAATCCTAATCCATTATGAGGCATAGATTCAAAAACATCAATTAAAACCCCCTCCGTGAAACTCCGTGCCTCCTCTGTGCAACTTTGTGTCACCTTGCTCAATAATGCCAGCCAGCCAGGCCACCCACAGGCCCCACAAATTATACCAATAAATACAAAAAACCATTTCCAGGCTTACAAGAGCTCATTGGCAAGGTTTGCCAGCTCCGATCTCTCGCCCTTTTCCAGAAGAACATGCGAGTAAATCTCGTGATGCTGTATCTTGTCTATCAACACGGAAAGCCCGTTCGACTGCGAATCCAGATATGGGGTGTCTATCTGATAAATATCGCCCGTAAAGATAATCTTGGTGCCTTCGCCGGCCCTGGTGATAATAGTTTTTATCTCGTGGGGAGTCAGGTTCTGGGCCTCGTCGATTATAAAAATAACATTGGAGATGCTACGCCCGCGGATATAGGCAAGCGGGGTAATCATTAGTTTCTCTTTTTCAATAGCATCGCTAATACGCTTATATTCAGGGTCTTGTTCTCCAAATTGATTTTGTATGAACTTTAAGTTGTCCCATAGAGGTTCCATATAAGGATTAATCTTCTCATGAATATCACCGGGTAGGTAACCAATATCCTTATTGCTTAGCGGCACTATCGGCCTTGCTAGATAAATCTGTTTGAAGTTTCGTCTTTGTGCCCAGGCGCCGGCCAGGGCAAGCAGGGTCTTCCCGGTTCCGGCCACTCCCTGGAGGGTTACTAGTTTTATTTCGGGGTTAAGAATTGCGTGTAGCGCGAAGACCTGCTCGGCATTGCGCGGCATTATGCGCGAAACAGCATGTTTTTCAACCCTGTCAACACGATTGGTGATAGGATTGAAATATGCCAGGGCAGAAGCCCTGTCGCTTTTTAAAATAAAATAGTGGTTGGGTATGGGGTCGCTTATCCCCAATTCGTCAAGAGTGCCGAAACCTTCATTATAAAGCTTGTCGATAACATCGGGATTTACATCCTCGACTATCGTTTTCCCTTTATAAAGCGTGTCGAGGTTTTTTACTTTGCCTGTCTCGAAATCCTCGGCAGTCAGGTTTAGCGATTTGGCTTTAAGCCTCAGGTTTATGTCCTTGCTTACAAGTATTACCTTTCTTCCAGGATGCTCTTCCTTAAGTTTTAATGCCGCGTTTAAAATGCGGTGGTCCGGTTTGTTGTCGCCGAAAACCGCCCTGGCGTCGGTCTTGCTCTGCTCGTTCATTATTACCTTGAACTTGCCCTTTTGCGGCCCGTTAAGGTTGCGCCATGTCTTCATGGTCGATTTGCCTGAAATACTGTCCAAGAACCTGATAAACTCCCTCGCCTCGAAATTCTTTATGGTGTTGCCCTTTTTAAAATTGTCCAACTCCTCGAGAACCGTAATGGGTATTGCTACATCGTTGTCGTCGAACTCGTTGATGGCGTTGTGGTTGTATATTATTACGGAAGTGTCGAGGACGAATATCTTTTTCTTGTTGTTTTTTGTAGATGCTTTTGCGGGCATGATCTGACTTTTTGCTGATTCTTATGGAGTAAAATTAAAAACTTAATCAGGTTGAAAAATGTCGGACTTCATAAATTGCCAACAAAATGGAGTTGGTAAAAAAAAATAGTCTAAAACAAAGGATAATAATTGCAAATTCCGGTGAGATGCATTTCCCCACTAGATACGGGTTTCCCCTATCTTTCGTTTTATTCGTGAAGCTCAATTTTCAACAACGAAGTGTATTGAAAATTGTATTTGAACGAATCCCGATAGTGCAGCGTATCGGGATAAATGAGTTTAATACTCCGATGCTTGCATCGTTTTGAAAACAAATTCTATTTTGATACCTCGACAGCTTTGCTGCGAGGCAGTTCATTAATAAACAGTTGACAACCTGCTATTTATTAAATGTGTTAACATAATGAATATCAATAGTATAAAATTCCATTATAAGTAATATCATACTTTGTGTTTCCTTAGTGGCTTAGAGTCTTAGTGGCTAATTATCAATACCTTGCCACGAAGGCACTAAGGCACGAAGTTTCACTAAGCAATTTCCCTACCTTTGCCCCAAAGCATAAATTGAATGGAAGAAAAGAAAAAACTCTTTTTGCTGGATGCCATGGCACTGATCTACAGATCGTATTTTGCCTTCAGCAAGAACCCGCGCATAAACTCTAAAGGCCTTAACACTTCTGCTGTCCTGGGCTTTGCGAATACACTTTTGGATGTGTTAAAAAATCAGCAGCCAACGCATATTGCCGTTGCCTTCGATACCCATGCCCCTACGGTTCGCCACGATACTTTTGTGGAATATAAGGCAAATCGCGAGAAAATGCCCGAGGATTTAGTGGCCTCCATTCCATGGATAGTAAAACTAATCGAAGGCTTTAAAATCCCCATCCTGAAGCTTGATGGCTACGAGGCCGACGACATTATAGGAACCTTTGCCAAAAAAGCCGAATCCGCGGGCTTTATAACTTATATGATGACCCCCGACAAGGACTTCGGTCAGTTGCTAAGCGATAATATTTTTATGTACAAACCTGCGCGCATGGGCAACAAAGCAGAGGTTTGGGGCCCCAAGGAAGTATGCGAACGCTACAGCCTGAAGAATCCCGAACAGATGATCGACCTGCTTGGTCTTTGGGGCGATGCTTCTGACAACATTCCCGGTGTGCCCGGAATTGGAGAAAAAACAGCAATCAAACTTTTAGACAAATACGGCTCAGTTGAAGAACTTCTTAAGAACACCGATGAGCTTAAGGGCAAGCAAAAGGAAAACGTGGAAAATTTCGCCGGCCAGGCGCTGCTTTCGAAACAACTGGCAACAATAATCCTGGATGTTCCAATCGAATTTAAGCCGGACGAACTTGAACTTAAAGACCCTGATGAGGATTTTTTAAAGGAACTTTTTGAGGAATTGGAATTCAGGAACTTTGGTAAGCGTTTTTTCACAAAACAATCTCTCGACAAAGTTGAAGAACCCAAAACCATACAGGGCGATTTGTTTGCGCGGGCTGAGATGGAAGCCGAGGAAAAGATGCTTCCCACAGAAATTAATACCATTGATAATACCGAACATAATTATATTTTTGTGGATTCGGAGGAAGAAGCAAAGCAAGTTTACGAATTGCTTAAAAATAAGAAATCAATTTGTTTTGATACTGAGACTACAGGGTTGGATGCCAACCAGGCTGAACTTGTAGGCATTTCATTTGCAGTGAAATCCGGCGAAGCATGGTATGTAAGCGTTCCAGAAAACTACCATGAAGCGCAAATTATCACTAATATTTTCAAGCCACTTTTTGAGGATGAGAAAATTGAAAAAGTTGGTCAAAACCTGAAGTACGATATTTCCATCTTAAAGTGGTACGACATTGAGGTTAAAGGCAAGTTTTTCGATACCATGCTCGCCCATTACCTTTTGCAGCCCGATATGAGACACGGCATGGATTATTTGGCCGAGACCTATTTGAATTATAAACCCTTACCAATAGAAAACCTAATCGGCAAAAAGGGAAAGAACCAAAAAAGCATGCGCGATGTGGATTTGGAGCAACTCAAGGAATACGCTGCCGAAGATGCCGACATCACGCTTCAGCTTAAAGCCGTTTTTGAACCAATGCTACAAGAGTCGAAGGTGAGGGATTTGTTCGATAAAATTGAAGTTCCACTCGTTCCTGTCTTGGCAGCCATGGAGGCCGAAGGCGTGAATTTGGATACTGAAACCCTGGGAGCTATTAGCAAGGAACTTGAAAGTGAAATAGAGAAAGTTGAAACTGAGATTTATGAAATAAGCGGCGAAAAATTCAATATCGCTTCACCCAAGCAAATGGGAATTGTCCTTTTTGAAAAACTGAAAATCTCCGATAAACCGAAAAAAACCAAAACAGGCCAGTATTCAACCGGGGAGGAGATTTTGGTCAAGCTTGAAAAAAAGCATCCGGTGGTATCAAAAATTCTGGAATACCGCTCACTCACCAAATTGAAATCCACCTATGTCGATGCCTTGCCCGAACTTATAAATCCACGCGACAAAAGGGTTCACACGTCCTACAATCAGGCTGTTACAGCCACAGGCAGACTTAGTTCCAACAATCCCAATCTGCAAAATATTCCTATCCGCACCGAGCGCGGAAGAGAAATCCGTAAGGCTTTTATTCCGCGCAACAACGAATTTACCCTGCTTGCCGCCGACTATTCGCAGGTTGAACTGAGGATAATCGCGCACCTGAGCAGAGACAAAGGAATGGTTGAAGCTTTTAATAGTGGTTTGGACATTCACACAGCAACTGCCGCAAAAGTTTTTGGGGTCAGTCTTGAAGAAGTCGATAAGGACATGCGCCGGAATGCGAAAACGGTCAACTTCGGTTTGGTTTACGGAATTTCGGCCTTTGGGCTTTCCGAAAGGATTAATATTTCGCGTAAAGAGGCAAAGGAGATAATCGATAATTATTTTGCACAATATTCAGGGGTTAAAGAATATATGGACAATTCCATACAGTTTGCACGTGAGCACGGTTATGTGGAGACAATTATGGGGCGAAGGCGATATTTGAAAGACATAAATTCGGGCAATGCCATTGTACGTGGTTTTGCCGAGCGAAATGCCATTAATGCGCCCATACAAGGCTCTTCGGCCGATATGATTAAAATTGCCATGATTGATGTTTTTAACGAAATGCGAAAACTCAAAATGCGATCGAAGATGATACTTCAGGTACATGACGAACTGGTTTTCGATGCCCGTTTGGATGAGCTAGAAGAATTAAAAAGCATAGTCGGGACGAAAATGAAAAACGCCATCAAACTCGATGTGCCGCTTGTGGTGGACATGAATACGGGGAGCAACTGGCTGGAGGCGCATTGACGGTCAATATTTTTAATGAGTATGCTGTCAAGCCCTACATCTTCCCCCTCATAGGGCCTTGCCTCGAAAACCAAAGTCAGGCTTTGCTGGGGAAACAAGAGAACAGGAATTATCGTTAATATTATTATTATAAATTTTGTTTTCATAAGTTTTGCAATTAAAAATTTCTGCCGGAATGATCATTCCGGCAGAAACATAGAGTAAATATTAATAGCATGGTGCAGGATATGGCGGATTACCTTGAGTTACTTCGCAAGTCCACCACTCATTTTCCCATGAGCTTCCGTTATCGAAATATACTTTTACATTTAAACCGACCATGAAACCAACACCTCCAAAGCCGTCCTTCGGTATCATTTCCTTGGTCATTTCGACTTCCGGCAGCTGAGCTCTGTCTTAAATGTATAAGTCTTAACGGAGTATCATTTCCTTGGTCATTTCGACTGAGGCGGGGAGAAAGCATGTCTAAAATAGCAGGGTCTTAACGGAGTATCATTTCCTTGGTCATTTCGACTTCTGGGAAGAAGTGAAGCCGGTAATAAAAAGGGTCTTAACGGAGTATCATTTCCTTGGTCATTTCGACCCCAGAGCAATGAAGCTAACTTCCGGACATTCTCGTCTTAACGGAGCATCATTTCCTTGGTCATTTCGACAGGTTGTAATACCCCCTAGAGCACCGGAAAAGTCT
>JAJRQZ010000123.1 GCA_024279935.1 Bacteroidota bacterium | reverse complement strand
GTTTAAGGTCTCAGAGAGGTCATCTATATAGATGCTCGCATCAACAATCTGTACTTCAATTGAGTATGGCTTTGTCTCATCCATAAAGGCGGTTTCATCAGACTTGTCGCTAAAACTATAATTACTCGAATTAGAAATCATCTTATACGATTCATAAAGTAAATATTCATTAAACGAACTATCAATCAATATAAGTCTCACCAGACTGGTATCGGAGTTAAGTGTAACTTCACCGCTTACTCCCAAGCCGTAAATATTAGTGCCCGGAGTAAACGGAAAAATTTCTGTGTCACTTGTAAAAGTGCTGTCGATAGTAATGTTTTGTGAGTTTAGAATAAATGGAATGCAAATAATAAATGCTGTTATTTTTAGATTTAATTTGATAAATTTTTTCATAATGTGTTGGTTATTAAATGTAAAAAATCAAATATACAAAAAAATTATGGTGCATTGCCATAGAAACCATATTTTGCTCGAAGTTTTTCGGATAAATCATTTTACAAAAATACTGGAAAAGAGTTTTGTTTAGTGAATTGGGTAAAAAAAATGATTGCTATTGGCTTTTTTAAATTTTATCGCCCCACAACCAATTTAGCCGTAACCTCTTTCCCCTTATCCGATTTAAACCTAACAAGATAAATCCCTTTTGTTAAAGCTGTCACATCCACCTCATAGTTTATGGTGCCTGAGGGGACATTTTCCAGCATTACATTTTGGCCTTGCATATTTATAAGTTGCAGTATTCCACCGTTTTCCAAATACGCCGATTTAACAACAAAACTTTTTGATGCGGGGTTGGGGAAAACCTCAAATTTTTCATTTGCACTTTTTGATATCTCACTAGTTCCAACAATAACTCCACAGCCCTCAATGGGAATGGTATCGTTTGTTATTTGGTACGGGCACAAACTATCGTAATTATACCACTGGCTGTAGATGCTGTCGCTTTGGAGGTCTTGGTTTAGTTTGAAGAGGTAGGCGTCATATTCATCATTATCGTCTAATGCTTCTGAATAAAAAAGCAATTTGCCATCATGAGTAATTTCTGTTGCTGCCATTGTGTTTGTTTCTATTAAAAACTCATCATTTAATACATTGCCAACAGTATCAAAAAGTACTGCTCTTGGATTACCGCTACCTGCGAAAGGTGTAGAATAGTTTCCCATTAAAGTTGTATCATCAATAAATCTTGCATCGTAAAGAATTCCAAAATCAGCAGCAGGTGCTAAGTCGTAAATATCAATAACATTTCCCTGCATATCCATCTTAAGCAGACCGGATGCAAAACCTTGTCCTTGGATATAGTGCCTTATTGATGAATAGTAGTAATTGCTGTCAGGGCTTACTGTAGTTGTCCATCCTTCTCCTTTTACCACTATAGGTAGAAACCCGGCAACTGTGTACCACTCCATTTCACCCATTGAATCTGCTTTAACGTAATAAGGGCATAATATACTTGCAGAATCACCCGGATTCGAATATTGAGCAAAACCTGTTATTAGGAAGCCATTATCAGGAGTAGTGATAACAGTACGTGGGCTGTCGTTGCCCATTGCTACAGTGTCGTTAATGTTGTAGCAGTTCTTCCATAATAAATCACCTGTATCTGAAAACCTGGCAAGACACACTCTGTCATGTATAAGGTCTTCATTTGCATATCCATAAAGAAAGGCCACATCTCCATTGTCTGCAACACAAAGATCCAAACCTAAACTATAACGAGAAACGTCAGGGTCCAAATCAAATATTTTGCACCACTCCTTCGCGCCACATGCATTGAGTTTCATAATAATAGGTTCGCCATAATAACCAACTAGTCCATAAGTACCCCCAAAATAAATGTTGCCGTCAGCATCCATGTCCAGCCCTCCATTTATCAATACATTATAACCGTCACCTAATGTTTTCTCCCATAAAATTTCACCATTAATATCAGTCTTGATAAGGTAAGTATATCTTGGCCAATTAGGCTTCTGGCGTATTGTAATAAGTATACCCTTGTCATATGTGTTAATAATATTTCGTCTAGGAGCATCGTCATCTTCGTGGTATATTTTTACCCATCTGTCCTGGGCAGTTGAAACCGCTAATAAAATAAGCAGAAATAGTATTGTTGTTATTATCTTTTTCATGTCCGTTTATTTTACAATTATTACTTTCCTGCTGTCGAGCACTTTGCCGTTTACCACAAGCTTCAACAAATAAGTGCCCGGAACTATTTTCTCTGTTGTTACAATTACCTGGTTTCTTTTCTTTGGCAAATCAAGTTTTTTTATTTCCTTCCCTTCCAGGTTGAGCAGCATAAGCCAGGCTTCTGTAAAGTCTCGGTCTATTTTTGTCTCGGCGGTGAAATAGTCGCTTGCAGGGTTGGGGAATATTTTTAAAAATGAGTTTTGTTTTTTATCCTTGTCCCTGTTAAAGCCAAAAATGGGTTTTGATTTTAATATTACAGGAAAATAATGAGGTTCCTGGTATTCCATTTCGCCCATTGAGACAAGCATATTCCGGGCATAAATTCCTGCAATAGTATTGGCGTTGTCGGTAATGTCGAACAGTGCCTCGATATGTATGCTGTCGGCAATGGTGGTGTCGGCCTTTATCTGCCATTGCAGTTCTGCCAGATCAACAAACAGTCCGTGGGCAAATTCCTCTTTGTCTGAAAGTTCAAGATCGTATTCAATATTGTCGAGAGCATTGAATGCATTTGCCGAATCGCCTTCGCCCATATAAAGCATTGCAAGCCTGTAACGGGGCTCCGGGTACTGGCGGTTCTGCAAAAGGTTTATTATGCTGTCTCTTGAGGCAGAGATATTGGCAGTGTCCGTCATATAATGCAACAACAGGCTGTTGAGTGCCTTATCACGCTTTTTCTTGTTCTTTGCCAGATTGCTTGTCAATACATCCCTGCCTCCCATTATGCCTGTTCCTTCCTCTATTTCTTCCATCATATAATCGGGCATGGCAGTCTCCCTTTGGTTAATGCTCTGCATAACGGCAGGCGATTTTGCCGATTGTGGGTTGGCAACCATCACATCGCGCAGCATGGCATTTGTAAGCACATCCTCCTTGCCGGCAGCCGACTTCATTACAGTATCAGAGGGGCAGGGTGATTCGTCCAGCAGTTGCTGCCTCAGTTCCAGAGATTCATCTGGCATTGAGGCTGTTACATCAAGGTTAAGGCCGGTTGTATTGCCGCCGTCAACATATATATCAAGAGTATCAGAATAAGCAATAGTTGCTTCAGATGAACTTTCAAGCTGTGTGCTCATTGCCATCACTTCTGTTCCGCCGCCGTTGAGGTTGGAAGGGCAGGCGGCATCCTTGGATATATATTCCACATGAATATCAGGTAAAAGTTTAAGATGATTTGATGGTTGTTCCGGATAAGTAATAACAGGTATTACATTATGTTTGCTTGCGTTTATCCCATGATAAGTATAAACAATAGGTTCACAAAACTTTTTGCCGGGATCACTCGGGTCAGGATCCTCATTATAATAGTTGTATCCGGTAAAGCCCTCTATTTCCTTAGAAAAGGTGTTGCCTGCTGCATAGGTTGGGTCATAATCTTCGCCAGGTGGTGGGACAGGCGCTTTGTCACCCTGGTGGTAGTCAATGCCCTGTTTTGTACCAACAGGATCGGTGGATGTTGTTATATGAACATCGTTTATTGTATTCCTGAAATCATTGCATTTTATGCAGAGACCATAGTTGGATGTTCCCTCACGGTTTGTTCCTGCTGCTGCAATGCCAACGGTAAGCCTGTCGAAACTGTTGTTGTAAATCTCGTTGTAGTCCTCGCCTGTGTTGTTGGCGGTTATGCCGTTGCATTTTTCTGTTTCAATATTTCCAAGGCTTAATAAACTGTAAAAACTGTTTTCTTCTACTGCAAATGCTGTTGAATATGTATCAAGATATAAACCTATAGATTCATTTCCTAAAAACTTTGCATACTTATCCTTAATAAGAAACTCGTTTCTTGTTATCTGAGGCTTATCAATAGCACTCATATAAATACCAGTCTTATTGTTGTCGAAATATGTTGAATTTATGCTAATTAACTCAGTTAGTGCCCTGCCTGAAGAAGTTGCATAAATACCATAGTCGTGTTTAGTAAAAGTAGATTGTACAGTATCGCCTGCAGTAGGCTCATAATTTCCAACCATAAAACTACTGTTATAACTATTTAGTCCATAAGATGGAGGAATTAAAGAGCCGGTAGCATTATTTTGGTTTTCAAATGTACTGCCCTTAATTCTTATTCCATCCACCTCATCCAGAATTAATTGATTATTGCAAAGCACATTTTTGTCGTTGTAAAAATGTGCCCTGCTAAAATAAGAGGCATTACCCATTATATTACCATTAACAGGGTGTACATTTTCATAAGGATACAAAATAACTCCATTTATACAATTGTAAATTGCACCGTCACTTATCATCGCAATTCCACCTGAAGTATATGGGTCAGGGTTTCCTCTCGAATCATGCATAATTGTTTCAATTGCATTTTGGGCATAACTTATCTTACCACCATTCAGTAGTTTAATT
>JAJRQZ010000122.1 GCA_024279935.1 Bacteroidota bacterium | reverse complement strand
CTTTTTTTTGTCCATAATGTATCACCATTTTCATCTAAACGGATAAATACACTTTTACCACCTCCTTCATCTGTTGTTGAAGCCAGTATTAAAAAACCACCTTCATCCAATTGTATTATATCATATGCCCTGTCTATTTCATTAAAGTCGAAAACTTTTTCCACTAATGTTTGAGCTGATAATACTACTGAAAATAATATTAGGATAATTAAACTGTTTAATCTTTTCATGAGCTTAAATTTTTCTAATTAATTTGATACAAAACCAACAAAATTTATAATCCTGTCAGTCCACTTACAATTACGTAGCGATTTATAATTATTTCATTATTACAACTTTTTTCCTATCAACAATACTGCCCTTATTAATTAAAACTACGGCATATATCCCTGGTGGAAAATAACTTGTGTTTATTTCATAATCTTTTTTGTGCTCTGCGAGCATTATGGTTTCTACTTCAATACCAGAAGAATTATATATGCGCAATTCCGTGCCCTTTTGCATATCTCCCAAAGAAACAACTAATTTATTTGTGGCAGGATTTGGCATTATTTTCATACTCGTAACTTCAGCATACAACTCATCAAGATTTACTATAGTAGTATCAATACTAATTGTATCGCTAACAATTTGATAAGGGCAGAGGCTGTCGTAAACGCGGGGCTGGGTGTAAAGGGTGTCGTATTCCAGATCACTGTTAAACTTCCAGAGGTAAATATCCCAATTGCCACCAAAATAAAAATTGCCGGTTGCCAGAAATTTACCATCATGGGTTACCAAGGAAGAAGAAATGGCGCCATTGTCGATATCCAATAAAAACTCCTGACTATTGAGGATGCTACCCATGGTGTCTGTTTTCAAAACCATAAGGTTTACGCTATCGTTCCAATCCCTTATTGTTGCACTTAAAAAAAGTATTGAGTCTTCCAAAATGCTAATTGTTGAAGCCCCTCCGCCATTGGCTTCTATCAAATCTTTTTGAAAAACCTGATTACCATTTGAATCCAGTTTGAAAAGCGAGGGGTCGTCGCCCCATTCCTCATCTGCTTCATCTGTTCCAACTCCATAGATGTAGTTTTTTGAATTAAAGACTGCCTCCACAGCAGCACCTACGTAAAAATCACCAACTCCCCAGAGTCTGTGCCAAATTTCGTTGCCGTTGCTGTCAACCTTGATAAACATGGGTCGTACCCATCTGGCATTGGTATCGTAACCGGGTTCCCATTCATAATAACTGCCACTTATTAAATACTCATTATTATTGTTTTTTATTAATTGGTATCCCTCTTCGGCATTTGTGCCGGTAGTCCATTGAGCCTGCACTTTCTTCCACAATATCTCGCCATGGCCGTCAATCTTGAAAAGCCAAATCCGTTTATTGGCAAGGTCGTTGCCCCAATAAGCCAACTGTATCAAATAATTGCTGTCGGGCATCTGCAATACACTATAATTGAATTGTGGCAAATCAGGGCTTATGAATACTTTGTTCCACTGCTTTTCGCCACAGGCATTAAGTTTCATCAGCATTACATTTCTAGAGCCGTACTTGTAGGTTCCGCTGAAAAGTATATAACCACCATCAAAGGTCTGCTGAACATTAGTGCCGTCAATACCATTGTCTGAGAGTTCACCTATAGTTTTCTGCCACAATACTTCACCGTTTATATCGGTTTTTATAATGAAGCCCTGCTTTAAAGCTCCTGATGTATTTTTACTATGCCCACCTATAATATATCCGCCATCGTAGGTTTCGGTAAGCCCCCTTACGGCATAACTCTCATCCTCGCCAAAAACCTTTACCCACTCATTTTGTGCCACCGCGTAATATGTCAGGTTCAACAGCAGTATAGTAAACATAAGTTTTTTAATTGTTTTCATTTTTTTATTTTATTTAAATAGCCTACTCCTCTAATTTATAAATAAGGAGTAGGCCATCAATGCTTAAACCACTATTTTATTACACTTAGTTTTTCGCTTTCAAGCACATAGCCATCCAATATCAGGCTCACAAGGTAAGCCCCTGCATTCCAGTTTGCGGTATTTATCACATTCTCATTTCTATTTCCCTTAAGCAGTATTTTATCAACAAAAATACCTTTTGTGTTGGTTATCAACAATTCAGCATCTTTGGCATCAATTGGAAGTTCCCAGGCGGCAATAAAATAATCGGCAGCCGGATTGGGCTTTAACAACAGATAATCCATAACCTCATCTGCGTTCTTAATATCACTTCCCCCAATAAAGGCTTTTGATATTTTAAGTGTGGTGTCGGGCAATAGCACAGTTTCGCTATACGAGGTCAACTGATGCCACAACAATATATTGCGTGAATAAGTTGCCGGCCTGCCATTTTCGGCCTGAACAATTTGCTGCAACTCTCCGGAAGCAATACTGTCGAGCCTTGTACCAAACTGCTTTATCACGCTCAGGTAATCCAAATAAGCCAGACGCTCTGCTTCCTGTTCATCGCTCAGGTTAAATGAATATTGTACCGCGTTAAATACCGAATCACAGACAACAGTATCGCCCATTGCAAGAAATAACATACCCAGATTATAAGTCTTCTCCAAGCTTCCATTTTCAATATAAAGCTGTACCAGACTGTCGTTGCCAAAACTAATACTGGTATCTGAACCATAGTATTTCTGTAATCGCCGGAAATTATTGGCATATTGTTGATTAAAAAACGTAAGCGCTGCCTCACTAATTTCCTTTTCAGAAAGGCTGTCGAGCCCCTGGTCAATATCCTCCCGCATATAGGAGGGCATTGAGATAGTTTTCTCATCAAGGGCATTCTGAACCTCTAAAGACTTTGCAGCCTGTGGGTTCTCCACCAATACGTCGCGCAACATTGCATTGGGCAGCACCGATTCCTGTTCTACTGCTGATACCATTACCGTATCGCTTAGGTTGGGCGATTGGGCCAAAAGCATATCTCTGGTCTCCAATCCTTCGCCGGGCATGGCTGTTTCTACATCAAAGTCAAGCCCATCTGTATCACCACCATCTGTTAAAATTTCTATTTCCGATTGAGTACTGTCGGCAGATGTACGGAAAACCAGCATTCCGGATTTAAGTTCCTCACCACCTACAATTAGCATTGAGGGGCAAGCATTAGATTTGGAATAATCTGAGTCAATATTTTCACGTGGAGAAACAAGCCCAAAATTTAAAACAGGCTTTACTTTAATTGGCCATACATTACTCCAATTATGGTAAACATAAACAATTGCTCCAAGTTCGTTGTATATGTCCCATGCATGGCTCTGAAAATCGGAGAATGTGTTTCCGGCAGGCAGTGTGGGGTCAGGGTTGCCAACATCTAGGTAGCCCTGGTTTTGAGCAATACCATAGTTAATTGTATGGAGAGGGTCGTCGGACACAACAGACATATCGCTGGTATTCTTTGAGTAGTCGTTGCATTTAACCTGAAGACCACCATCGCGCCCCCGCCTGTTAACATCTTCAAACACACTTGCAGCATATAAACTATTGAAGGTATTATTGTATATCAGGTTGTCATCTTGCCCCGAACTGTTAACATAAAGCCCTGCCTGATAACCGGTATTGCCCGTAAAGGCATTTGCCTCAATGTGGAAACCGCTGCTCTCGTCAAGATAAAGCCCATAGGCATTTCCAATTCCAGTCAATGAAGGATGTACATCAAAATCATTGAGTACTATTTCTGCATTGTCAACTGCCGATAGATAAACACCCTTATAACAATTAAAGTTGCTGTTGCTTATAGTGAGTGGCTTTTCGCTTGTGGTTGCCATGGCATAAATGCCATAATAAAGGCTATCGAAACTACATGGCAAGTATTCTTGACATGATTGCGACTGCGAAATACAAATATGGTCAACAATAAACTCCGAGTTGAGGGCATAAATACCCTTTCCTCTGGCCTGTGCTGCAAACTGTGAAGCTGCAATGTTTTTGAAACTGCTGCCTTTTATTACAAGCCCCGAGTAAGAGTCCATTTTTACAAACTCTTTTGGTTCGGCGCCCTGATGGGGCCAATAGGCGTTAGTTTCAAAAGTACAATTCTCTATAAGGCTTACCGACCTTTCCATTTCGTACAACTCAAACTCAATGGCCGTAATATTATTAATAAACTGTGAATTGCTAGTTGCATGAACAATTCCGCCACCATCACCAACAGGCCCATCGCTTGGCACGCTAGACCCTACCAGTACGCCAGTTAATGCATTTTCAATAATCCCATAGTTTGACATAACTAGCCATCCCTGTCTGTCAGGTGATTGATACTGATTACTCTGGCCTCTTACTTCAACTCCCTGCCAATAGTCCCCATCACAACTATTAGTTAATATACCTCCATTTAATTCCAGTTTTCCACCAGGTTTAACTATTAACTTTGAATCCTTATTGAAAAAAACAATATCTGTAATTGTTAAAACCGCTCCACTATCAACAATTATATCAGAGACTACCTCCTTTGGTGCACTCCACTTAGTAATTGTATCAATATGTACAGGGATAGAAGAATATTTAGGGCAATCGCCCAAAGACATTGACCAAATACCCCTACCATAAGTTGCAGCATATAATGTTCTGGTTTTATTATTTATTTCAAGGTCGGTTACAAGTTTAACTATATCATTTTCACTGCTTAAGAAAATATTTTCCCATTGAGAAGCATTAACATTTCTTTTAAAAACACCTAAGTCTGTTGCAATGTATAAATCATTTGTTATGGGATCATAAACCATTTCCCAAACAGGCATCGCTTCAGGTAAACCCTGATCAAAAGCAATAAATGATTGTCCGCCGTTAGTGGAATGATATACCTTCCTGCGGGCAGAAGCATTTATTGGTTCTTCAGTTAAACCAAAAGTAAGCCACAACTCATTATCATTATGTGGATTTAAAGTAATATCAGTAATATAACCTTGGTCAAGACCTAATAAATTTGGACTAAGATCAGTCCAGGTATTACCACCGTCAACTGATTTGAAAAGTGCTTTTTCATAATAGTTAGGGTCGATATCACCTTCAGTATTACAATTTGCATCTATTGACCACCAAAGATATGCTTGGTTTGTGGATACGAACATTAGGTCAGTATTATTGTGCGATATTTTGATATCTGTTATAGGTTTTACGTCATCTCTCACAATGTGTTCGGAATCAATATTGCAATCAATATGTACAACATTATCTAAGGAGGAAACTAATATTGTGTCAGCTATTGTCGCTTCAAAGATATTATCAATATAGTATAAATGTTTCAATCCAAAATAAAGCCTTTCTTTTTTTTCAGGATGTTTAATAATAGGAACGAAATAATAAAATTCATATCCCATAACATTGGTATATAATGTAGTCCCATTATTTATATTACCTAAATTGACCCGGGCAAGTCTACCTTGATAATCAGCGAAATATACAATATTTGATTTGTACTCATCAATTAAGATACTTCCTCCATCACCTCCGTGTAAGTGCAAATATTCATTATCATCTAAAAAGTAGCCACCCAGATCTTGACAATTGTAAACCTTAAAATCATTTCTTTCATCGACATCTAATGAATAAACTTCAGTAATATTTAAATCCTGGAAACCCTCGGTTGATTTAGTGGTCAGATTTTCCACTTCATAAATATCATAAACATCTAATACTTGACCACCCACAGTAAATGTTGTATCACCTGTTTTCCACATTTTATGAATTCCACCATCATCACATACGAAAAGAGTATCAATAAACTGTGAACTAAAAACAATATATTCAGCTCGTATATCATTATGTATAAATTTATTTTGCTTCACTTGCTCTAACTCATTCCATTGTGTGCCAGCAGTTTCAAATGGGGTACACCATGTTAGATAATTTTTTAAGTATCCATTATTTTTATCAATTATGAAAGAATTAATTCCACCAACAAATACTTTGCTTGTATCAATCAGGGAAGGGCTTATAGTACTTTTCAAATAATTCCCCACAACAGTTGTAGATTCTATATGAAAATTTCCATTGCTAGGATCATACTTAACAATATTTGAACCACCACTTTTTTTAGTAGCAAAAAACCATACAAAGTCTGGATAATCTTCAGGTGAAGACATAGTGCAAACTTTTAATTCGCTCGAGCCAGCAATACTTGAGGTTATATTTACCCAAGTCGAACCTAAGTTTGTTGACTTAAGCACATCAGTTCCTGATGTATACATAATATTATGGTTGCCACTACTAAAAACAATATCCTCCATTTCCTTTTTTACATCCTGAGTATATTCTCCTGAAGTATAAACCTCAGTAATATCCCATGTGTCTCCACCATCAAGAGATCTTGATATATGATGATTTGACAAAACAAATACGGTATCTTTACTATCCGGATGAAGGATAATTTTTTTAGGAAAATATCGCCAATTAGGAGTTGGATATAATGAACTTGTGTTAGCGTCACTTATATCTATCCATTCCCAGTTTTCACCTGAATCCTCTGATTTATACACACCATTAAAGTGGGAGGATAGACTCTCAACGGTAAGTATATAAATAGTTGAAGTGTCTTGTTCCGGTATCGCTACACTCTTACCACCAAAAACTTCGGGAATACTATTCGTAAGACATTTCCATGTCATTCCGCCATCCATAGTCTTCCAAAGTCCTGCATTATGAGTTCCCGCATAAATAATATTATGGTTATCTTTATTTACATTTATACAATATACCCACCCTTTTCCAAATGTATAATTAATTTCATCTGTGTGTCCAGTCGGCCCATAATAGTTCCATTCTTGTGAAGTAACAGAACTGCTGGAATCTGTTTGAATATTTTTCAGATAGTCATTCATTAATTCCATATAGGTGTTAGTCGTTCCATTTTCATCAATTCGCATACCCATATAATTTTTCCAACGAATATAGTCTTTAAAACCTGTGCCTTCCATACTATCGGCTCCTCTTACTAACAACAAACTGTCGTAATAAGCATCCTGCACTGCTACGATGTTAAAATAATTGTTGGTTGAATCGTTAATTTGGGCGTTTAATGGCATTTTAATACCTAGAAAGATTAATAAAAATGCTGCAGCAATTAATTGCCATTTGCCCCCTCCCACTGAGTATCAGCACTTTAGGGATTCTAAAGTTTACTATTTTCATAATACTGTTTTTGTCCCCGGAAACCGGGATTGTTGTTCCTAATTATTTAGGGTGCATCAAAGATAGGAAATGTTTTTGGGGAAATCAACAAAAAGTCAAATATTTTACGGCAAACACGTTCTTATACCAATTGTATAACAAAATGCGCTGAAAGCCATTTTGCTTATTACAATGGTAAATGCCGACACATATTTGAAGTGGCTTTAAGAGAGAAGCGAATTAAAGGCGCATTTCAAATAGTATTCGGTATTATTCTCAACCGAGAAGTCGAATAGATGCGAATTATTCAAAAAAAAGAATGTCGAATGACGAAGTTTGTTTGGAGTAAAAACTCCAACTCATTCAAACAAATCATAAATATCCCTAAGCGAATCAATAACAAAACTGCTATGTTCCAAAAGTCGTTTTTTGGATTGATGCCCGTTTGTAATCAACAAATGCCTTATTCCCAAACCATCAGCCACATCTTTATCATGCAGGGTGTCCCCTATTAATAATAGGTCCTCATTTTTATGAGAAATGTTTTTAAGCATGGATTTACCGATTTCAAGCTTGGAATGGGCAAAATGATTATCGATTCCATTAACATCAATAAAATAATCTTTTATATTATTGTCGCTTAAGGATTTAAGCAAGCTGTTATGCTCCATGGCCGAAAGAATATATTGTTCAAGGCCCATTGAATCGAAATATTTTAATGCTTTGACTGCATCTCTATGGAGACTAGCACCTTTTAATCCTTTGTGATAAAGTTCGATGAATTTCATTGCAGGAATCTCGAATTTCTCTTTACTAAAATCAAAACCTGCATTTTCATAATATTCCTTTACCGGAAAAGTGAAAATATCGGTATATCTTTCTTTATCCAAGGTTGGTAATCCTCTCTTTACCAAAAGTAAATTAATACTTTTAATGCAAAGATCCATGTCGTTTAAAAGAGTCCCGTTCCAATCCCAAATTATGACTTTAATATTTGGCTCTATGTTGATTTAGGTGGGTGAATTTAAATATTGTTATTTTTGAACATGAAAAATTCAACAGAAATATTTTCGATAGCCTTAGGTTTACAAGAACCATGGCACATCAAAGAAGTCTTATTTGACAAAGACAACT
>JAJRQZ010000011.1 GCA_024279935.1 Bacteroidota bacterium | reverse complement strand
GTTTTTAATAATTCATTTGTAAGTGCATTTCCTATTGCTCCTCCAGCACCTAAAATTGTATGTCTCATAATATTTCCTTTTTAATTAAAATTTCATCGCAAAAATAACTTTGATATAATACTAAAACGATAACAAAAGATAAGAAATGAAGGATTATTTTCTTGCGATTCTATTTCTAATCCTACTCAAAGAAACAGGAGTGATTCCTAAAAAAGTAGCAATTTGGTGTTGGGGAACTCTATTAATTAAATCGGGGTTGTTTTTAAATAAACTTAAATACCTCTCTTGAGGACTGTCCAAAATTTGGGATGTAAAAAGTTTATGTAAAGAAATAAATCTATCTTCTAATATTTTTCGAACAAACTCATTCATTTTAGGAAATTCATCAAAAAGTTTTGTGAAATTTGTAAAATTGACAGAAAGCAATTCGCTGTTCTCCAATGTTTCGATATAATGGCGACTTGGCTGTTTAGATATAAAGCTATCGTATGCCCCAGCAAACATTCCTTCAGTATAAAAATATGCGGAAATATCAACCCCGTCTTTTTCGTAATAAAGTCTTAAACACCCCTTAGTAATGAAGTAAATTTCTTTTGCAATTTTACCAGCAGCTAATAAGTTTGTTTTCCTTTTAATTATTTTAGTTTCAAATTTATTTAAGATAAGTTCTATTTCAGAATTGGAAAGATCCGTTATCTTTTTTATTGAATTTAAGATTTCACTATTAATCATTATTACTTATTGGTTTTGTTTTTGCTTGCTGCCAACATCTGTTAATCATAAAAAACAGCTTACAAAAGCCCCAGTTCCAGCTTGGCCTCTTCGGTCATCATTTCGTGGTCCCAAGGCGGGTCAAAGGTGATTTCCAGATCTACTTCGGTAATTCCCGTTAAATATGAGATTTCTTCTTTTACTTGTTCCGGCAAGCTTTCGGCAACCGGGCAATTGGGCGTTGTCAATGTCATTTGAACGTAAGCCTTGCCGCTTGCTTCAACTCTTACTTCGTAAATCAGGCCTAGCTCGTAAATGTTTACGGGTATCTCAGGGTCGTATATGTTTTTTAGAACAACCACTATTTTGTCTTCAAGAATTTTAATCTGCTTTTTGTCCATCACTGATAAATATTTCTTTGTTGATTTAATTGCGCTGGTTCATGTTTTTAAGCTGGAAGGCCTTGGCGTAAAGCTTGATTTGCCTTACCATCGACACAAGGCCGTTTGCCCTTGTGGGCGACAGATGATCCTTCAATCCTATTTTTTCAAGGAAACCGAAGTTTGCTCCCGCGATATCTTTTGGCTCCTCATTGCCCACCACTTTTAAGAGCAAGCTGATAATTCCTTTTGTGATCACAGCGTCGCTGTCAGCGGCAAACTGGATCTTGCCATCTTTTATTTCGGCATTTAGCCATACCCTCGACTGGCATCCGCTGATCAAATGCTGCGGGTCTTTGTGCTTTTCGTCTATTAACGGCATTTCCTTTCCGAGTTCGATGATATATGAATATTTGTCCATCCATTCGTCGAACATCTCGAATTCGGAGACTAACGCATCTTCTTTCTCTTTAATCGTCATAATAATAATTTATGCCAGCATGGCCAGCGATTTTCTTAATGCCCCGATAAAATAATCAACTTCTTCCCTTGAATTATAAACGGCGAAAGAAGCCCTTACCGTGCCCGGTATGCAGAAATTATCTATCAAAGGTTGTGCGCAATGGTTCCCTGTCCTTACGGCAACTCCCATTTGGTCCAGCAGTGTTCCCATATCGTAAGGGTGGATATCGCCGACAAGAAAAGAAATAACGGAGGTTTTGTTTTTCGACCTTCCGATTATGCGCATCCCGTCGATTTCAGTTAACTTCTCAGTGGCATATTTAAGCAAGGCGTCCTCATGTTCAACAATATTGCCAATTCCGATATTGTCGATATATCTAAATGCTTCCGCCATTGCCAGCGCGCCTTCCACATTTGGCGTCCCGGCTTCGAATTTATAGGGTAATTCATTAAAGGTAGTCTTTTCAAAACTTACTGTGGAAATCATTTCCCCGCCATATTGATAAGGCTGTAAATTATTGAGCCATTGTTGCTTGCCATATAAAACCCCCATTCCCATCGGGCCATAGGCCTTATGAGCCGAAAAGCAGTAAAACTCGCAATCCAAATCCATTACGTCAACCTTGGCGTGAGCTACCGCCTGTGCGCCGTCAATAACAACGGGTATGCCGAACTTATGTGCTTTGGCAGTGATTTCTTTAACCGGGTTAATGGTTCCCATTACATTTGAGATATGCGCAAAAGCCAATAACTTCACTTTTTCGCTTAGCATGGAATCAAGGAACTCCATATCCAAATCGCCTTCGTCGGTTATTGGCACAACTTTCAGTTTGGCATCCTTTTTAAAGCATAGCTGTTGCCAGGGAACAAGGTTTGAATGGTGTTCCATGGCCGTGATCAATATCTCGTCGCCTTTGTCGATGATATTTTCAAAAGAACTGGCAAGCAAATTTATGGATTCGGTAGTGCCGTGAGTAAAGATAATCTACTTTTCGCTGTAGGCGTTGATAAAATCAGCGATATATTTCCTCGATTCCTCGAATGCCGTTGTAGCGTTTTGGCTAAGCTGGTGGACGCCCCTGTGGACATTGCTGTTCATATTTGAGTAATAATCCGAGATGCAGTTAATTACCTGTATAGGTTTCTGGTTGGTGGCGCCATTATCGAAGTACACCAATTGTTTACCGTTTATCTTATGCGAAAGTATTGGGAAATCGGAACGTATCTTTTCAATATTAATGCTCATGACCTATATTTTGCTTAAATCGATGTCAAACTCCAAAGGCATATCGGGAACGCTGCAATGCAGGACGCATTTATCACAAATAGAAAGCTCGCCCCTCAATCTCTTCTTGATCATATCCTCTATGCTCAGCCTAAGGGCTTCGATATTGATTTTTGAAGTAACTTCGGCAGTAAATGCGAACATAAGCAAAAGGCGTGCATCGCTGTCGCCGATACCTCTTTGTTTCATATAAAAGAGGGCTTCGGTATCAAGCTGGCCCACCGTGGCCCCATGGCTGCATTTTACGTCATCGGCATAGATTTCCAAAAACGGTTGCGTATCGATTTTGGCATCCGAGCTCATTAAGATGTTATTGTTTTGCTGAAAAGCGGATGTGTTCTGGGCATCGCGCCCAACGAAGATATAGCCGTTGAAAACCCCGCTCGACCGGTTGTCGAGAACTCCTTTGAAGAGTTCGCTGCTGCTGCAGTTGGGCACGGCGTGGTTTACAAAGACCTGATTGTCGATATGTTGGCTCTTGTCCATCAGGTAAATACCGTTCAAATCCGCATGGCTGCCCTGGCCAAGCATGTTTACGTTTAGCTCGTTCCTGATGAGGCCGCCATTATAAGTGATTACGTTGACCGTAATGTTGCTGCTCCCGTATTGATTGATAAAAGTGCTGTTCACCATCGAGGTCGAGTCGTTTAGGTTTTGAAGCTTGTTAAGGTGCAGGTGGGCGTTTTCGCAAACAACTATCTCCGTTACCGTGTTTAAAAAGCCGGGACTGTGGTTAATGGAGTCGTCGCAATGTAAAAACGAAAGCTTGCTGTTTTTACCAAGAATTATCAAATTGCGCGAGTTCACGAATAAATTCTCTTCGCGGTTGAGCATCTTAATCAATTGGATACTGTCGTCCACTATGAGGTTGTCGGGCACGTAAACAAAAAGCCCGTCGTTTGCCAAAAGAGTGTTGGCCGCAATTAACCCATGCTGGTTTTCCTCAATCACGCTATTAAAATACTTCTCGAAAATTTCCGGGAATTGTTTTTGTGCCTCCATCATGCTTCCAACGACCAGCCCGTTTTCAAAGATTTTTATCTTTTTGTTGCCTGGGCTATAGAACCAACCGTTCAGCATCGAAAATTTCAGGGATTCAAAACCGTGAACCTCACAAACAAAAATCTCGTCAATACTTTTGTCGTATTTTTCCGCTTGACAACCGAGCGTGAATTTTTGGGAGTAAATACTGCCCAAATCAGTATTTCGCCATTTTTCGTCTTTGTTGCCGGGAAGTTTGCTGTTTGTCAAAAAGGAAAAAGCCTTTTCTTTGATGTTCTTGACCGAATCGAGCAGGCCGCTGCTTAAAACGGATTTGTTATCCCGATAATATTCAAGAAGGTTCTCTTGTAATATATTTTCAGTTTTTTTTGGCATCTTGAAAAAAATTAATTGTCGAATTGCTCCTTGATCCAGTCGTAACCTTTTTCTTCCAGTTCCAGAGCAAGCCCTTTGCCTCCCGATTTAACGATACGTCCGTCATACATGACATGTACAAAATCAGGCACTATATAATCAAGCAGTCTCTGGTAGTGTGTTATGACCACAAAGCCGTTTTCTTCCGACCGCAGTGAATTTACGCCTTTGGCGACAACTTTAAGGGCGTCGATATCCAAACCTGAGTCGGTTTCGTCGAGTATGGCGAGCGAAGGTTCGAGCATGGCCATTTGGAAGATCTCGTTTTTCTTTTTCTCACCTCCCGAGAAACCTTCGTTCACCGAACGTTTGGTGAGCTTGGAGTGGATTTCGACGAGATTCTTTTTTTCTTCCATTTTTTTAAGGAACTCGGAGGCCGGCATGGGTTTTAGCCCTTTGTACTCTCTTTGTGCGTTAACGGCAGTCCTGATGAAGTTGGTCATGCTGACGCCCGGGATTTCGACCGGGTACTGGAAACTAAGGAAAATACCCATATTGGCTCTCTCATCAGCCTCCAGGTCGTTTATGATTTTCCCCTTATACTCAATCCCGCCACTGGTGATATCGTAGCCTTCCCTTCCGGTAATGGCTGCTGCAAGAGTGCTTTTGCCGGTTCCGTTCGGTCCCATGATTGCATGTACCTCACCCTTGTTGACCCCAAGGTTGAACCCTTTTAAAATTTCTTTCCCTTTAATGGAAACATGTAAGTCCTTTATGTTTAATAGCATTTTTTTATTTTTATTCTGTATTCTTCGTTAAAAGAAAAAATTGATATTCGTTTTATTTTCCCGGTCCGGTTTTGCAATTTATTTGTAAACAGACAGTTTTGTACTCAGTTTATCCCACGCTCCCCTCAAGTGTGATCGCAAGAAGTTTTTGTGCCTCCACGGCAAACTCCATCGGCAGTTTGTTTAAAACTTCCTTGGCATATCCGTTGACGATCAAACCGATTGCCTTTTCCATGTCGATCCCTCTTTGCTGGCAGTAGAACAATTGATCCTCGGAGATCTTGGACGTTGTGGCCTCGTGCTCCACGATTGCTGATTTGTTTGCCGTCTTGATGTAGGGAAAAGTATGGGCCCCGCATTTGTCGCCGAGCAAGAGCGAATCGCATTGGGAGAAATTGCGCGCATTATCGGCTCTCTTTGAAACCCTTACCAGGCCCCTGTAGCTATTGTTGCTTTTTCCTGCCGAAATACCTTTTGAGATGATGGTGCTTTTGGTGTTTTTGCCAAGATGGATCATTTTTGTCCCTGTGTCGGCCTGCTGATGGTTGTTTGTTACGGCAACGGAATAAAACTCGCCAACCGAATTGTCTCCCATCAAAATGCAAGATGGATATTTCCAGGTTATTGCCGAACCTGTTTCAACCTGTGTCCACGATATCTTCGAAAAGTTTCCGCGGCAAGCACCACGTTTGGTAACGAAGTTATATATACCGCCCTTGCCCTCTTTATTGCCGGGATACCAGTTTTGTACCGTCGAATACTTGACCTCGGCATTTTCCATGGCAATAATTTCAACAACGGCGGCGTGCAATTGGTTTTCGTCGCGCTGCGGGGCGGTGCAGCCCTCCAGATAGCTTACATAGCTGTTGTCGTCGGCCACGAGCAGGGTTCTCTCGAACTGACCGGTATTGGCGGCGTTGATCCTGAAATAAGTTGATAGCTCAATTGGGCATCTGACTCCTTTGGGGATATAACAGAATGAGCCATCGCTGAAGACGGCGGCGTTTAATGCTGCATAATAGTTGTCGGTATGCGGCACTACCGAGCCAAGGTGTTTTTTAACCAAGTCGGGATGCTCCTGTATGGCCTCGCTGATGGAGCAAAAAATTATGCCGTGCTTTGCCAGCGTGTCCTGAAAAGTTGTTTTTACCGAAACGCTATCGATGACCGCGTCAACGGCAACGCCTGCCAACATCTTTTGTTCGTCGAGGGAAATGCCGAGCTTGCTGAAAGCGTCGAGGAGTTCCGGGTCAACCTCGTCAAGGCTTCCCAGCTGTTTTTTCTTTTTTGGCGCAGCATAATAAATTATGTCCTGAAAATCAATTTTGGGATAATGTACGTGGGCCCAATCAGGCTCGCTTAATTTAAGCCAGTGCCTATAAGCCTTTAACCTGTACTCAAGCATCCAGCCGGGTTCGTTTTTCTTGGCCGAAATAAACCTGACAGTGTCTTCGTTAAGCCCTTTGGGAGCCATTTCCGTTTCAATATCGGTATAAAACCCATATTTGTAATCCCCGGAAGTGAACTCGTCGAGAACTTTGTTCATATTTTTTTCATTATCCATCACGTCCTTATTAAGAATAATTTTAAATAGGGCTGCAAAATTACTATTTTCTTATGAATAGAAGTGTTTTTTTAACAATCGTTTAAAAAACACGAATATGAAAAATACACTATCCGCCAAGAGGGTCGTCTCGGTGGATGGGATAATTGAAAGCTTGATGGTTTTTATTTGTGAAAATCTTCTTTTATCTGGGCGATTGCTTTAAAAGCATGCAGCTTTATTTTTTTAAATAAGGGCTCAATAGTCTCTATATCAATTTCCTGATGAAGTTTTGCGTGTAATTCCATAAACTCTTCGCTCGCATTTTCAATCTGCAGGATTTCCATCGACGGTTTTATTCGGTGAGATATTTCACTGGCTTTTTTCCAGTTCCCGCAAATGATTTCGTTTTCCAGTTTCTCCAGTTCTGCGGGAATTGTCCTTAAAAACAGTTCCATCATTTCAGCAACTTGGTTTTCTTCGTTCCCGACATAAACCAATATTTTGTCCGTTGAATATTTTTTGCCCATAAACTTACAATCCTTTTTCCTTTAACAAACGATAAATTGTTGACTTACCAATACCGAGCCGTTTTGCTGTCTCAACAACATTATTGTTGTTTTTCTCAAGAAAATATTTGATTATTTTTCTTTCATATTCGGCAAGGGTCATGTCTTCCATGATGAAATCCGACAAGGAATCGGTTGAATTGAAGTTGATGTGCGATTCGTCGATGTCATCCTCATCGGTCAGCACTACCGCTAGTTCGATAATTGCCCTCAGTTCCCTCACATTGCCGGGATATGGATAATTGATGAGTTTTTGCTTTGCCCTGTCAGTGAATTCTTTCTTGTCGAAACCGTTTTCCTTACAGAAATTATCAGCAAAATACTTGGTAAGTACGAGGACGTCGTTGTCGCGCTGCCTTAGTGGCGGCAGTTCGATGGGGAGGCCCAAAAGCCTATAATATAAATCCTCGCGGAAATTTCCTTTTTTTACTTCATCCACAAGTTTTTTGTTGGTGGCAACAATTATGCGGGTATCGATCTTAATAACGGAATTCCCTCCCACACGGCTTATTTCTTTTTCTTGCAGGACCCTCAACAACTTGGTTTGCATATTCAAGTCCATTTCGGCTATCTCGTCCAGGAACAATGTTCCTTTGCTCGCAAGCTCGAACTTTCCGATACGCCGCGAACTGGCTCCGGTAAAGGCACCTTTTTCGTGCCCAAACATCTCGCTTTCGATAAGTTCTTTCGGGACTGCCGAAACATTGACCGCAACAAAGCGGTGCTCGCTTTGAGCTGAGTTATAATGAATGGCCTTTGCTACCAGTTCTTTTCCCGTACCGGTTTCCCCGCTTATCGATACCGTGATCTTAGACTTCACGGCTTTTTCCATCAGCGAAAAGACTCGTTTTATTGCCGGGCTGTTACCTTTTATGATCTTCCCGAACGCATATTTTTTTACTATCTCGGTTTTAAGCTCGTCGATCTGATTCTTTAATTGAAGGTTTTCCCTTATTTTATTCGATGTGTTCCAAAGCCTGTCCTTGGTGTTGTCGTCTTTGATAAAATAATCGTAGGCGCCCTCTTTGAGCAGATCAACGGCAGTGCTTATGTCTTCTTGCCCGGAGACTATTATAACCGGTAAGTCGTCATATTCGGCATTAAGCTTTTTCATAACTTCCATTCCTGAAATATCGGGCAACCTATAATCAAGCGAAATCATCGAAGGTTTTAAATGCATGTTTTGCAGGCATGCGTTTCCGGTTTCAAAGTGAAAAACCTCATTGTCGGGGTTTAATGATAAATGACGTTTTAATAACTGGCCGTAAAAAACATCGTCCTCGATCACAAATATCCTAAAAGGAGTCATAGCGCAATTAGTTTTGTATTTGTTCAATATTCATTTCCCAAAACTAGAAAAAATTTCCCAAATAAACAAATTCCCAATCGAATTCGTCGTTCAGGAATACTGGCACATCAGAAAAACAAATTTCACAGATCCGCATCATTTTCTATTTTTGCAGCCTATTTTTTTAGCATGGGAAATTTAAGTGAGATAAAACGCAGGAGGACTTTTGCCATAATCAGTCATCCGGATGCCGGTAAAACAACCTTGACGGAAAAGTTGCTTCTATACGGTGGTGCGATACAGATTGCCGGGGCGGTGAAATCCAACAAGATAAAGAAAACCGCCACTTCCGACTGGATGGAGATCGAGAGGCAAAGGGGAATTTCCGTTGCTACCTCGGTAATGGGCTTTGAGTATAGAGGCAAAAAGATAAATATCCTCGATACTCCCGGCCACCAGGATTTCCAGGAGGACACCTTCAGGACGCTTACCGCTGCCGATAGCGTAATAGTTGTTGTTGACGTGGCCAAGGGCGTTGAACCGCAAACGGAAAAGCTTGTTAAAGTCTGCAGGATGCGGAATATCCCGATCATGGTTTTTATAAACAAGCTCGACCGCCCGGGCAAGGATGCCTTTGAGCTGCTCGACGAGCTTGAGCAAAAACTAGGGCTTGCCGTTACCCCTTTGAGCTGGCCGATTGGTATGGGATCCGATTTTCACGGGGTTTATAATATGTATTTCAATAACCTTATGCTTTTTAATCCCGGTTCGCAGGTTGTGGAGGAGGGCGTGGCCTTTAGCAGCCTCGACAATCCAAAGCTTGAAAGTTATATAGGTGAGAAGGCTACTGAGCTGCGCGATGATCAGGAGCTTATAAATGGTGTTTATCCTCAGTTCAACCCCGATGATTATCTTTCAGGAAAGATTTCCCCGGTGTTTTTCGGTAGTGCGCTAAATAATTTTGGCGTAAAGGAGCTGCTTGACGTATTTATTGAAATTGCGCCGAACCCAATTGGACGTGAGGCCGATGAACGGTTCGTAGATCCTGAGGAAGATAGTTTTAGCGGCTTTGTTTTCAAGATACATGCAAATATGGATCCCAACCACCGCGACCGGATCGCGTTTGTGAGAGTGGTGTCGGGAACTTTTAAAAGAAACACGAATTATAAGCACATCAGGCTTAACAGGCAATTGAAATTTCCCAGCCCGACGGCATTTATGGCCCAAAAGAAGTCTGTTATAGATGAGGTCTTCCCTGGTGATATAGTTGGATTGCACGATACGGGAAACTTTAAGATAGGCGATACCTTGACCGAAGGCGAAAACATTAACTTTAAGGGAATGCCCAGTTTTTCGCCCGAGCTTTTCAAATATGTTGAAAATGCCGATCCCTTAAAAAGCAAACAACTGGCAAAGGGCATAGATCAGCTTATGGACGAGGGCGTTGCACAATTATTTACAGGAAAGCATAACGGCCGTAAGATAATCGGGACCGTTGGCGCCTTGCAGTTTGAGGTTATACAGTACCGCCTGGAGCATGAATATGGTGCAAAATGCCGATACGAAAACATAAATCTTTACAAAACAGCCTGGTTTGTTAGCGACAATATCGAGCAACTAAATGATTTCAGGGCAAGGAAAGCCCTGCAGATAGCAATAGACAAAGAGGGGAGGGAAGTTTTTCTGGCCGACTCCAAGTTCGCCCTCGAAATGGCTCAACAAAAATATAAGGACGTAAAATTTTATTTTACTTCGGAGTTTTAGGGTTTTGTTTTTGCTCCGGTAGTAATTCGAGCTGGCTTTTATTCTGATACGAATGAAAATGACAAAAGTTGTATCTGCATATTTCGTAATTTTGCCCTAAATTTGGTTATCATGTCAAAAAAGACTGATTTTTTAGTAATTGGCTCTGGTATCGCAGGTATGGTCTATGCCCTTAAAGTAGCCGAGCATGGCAAGGTTATCTTAGTGTCGAAAACAAATCTCGAGGAAACGTCAACTAGTTATGCCCAGGGGGGAATAGCGGCTGTGATGTATTCCCCCGACACCTATGGGAAGCATATAGCCGATACACTAAAAGCCGGTTCGTTGATAAATAATGAAAAGATCGTCAGGATTACAATTACCGAATCAACGGAAAGAGTAAAAGAATTGATTGAATGGGGAACGCATTTTGACAAGGAGAGCTCAGGGAAATATAATTTGGCCCGCGAAGGTGGTCATTCGGAGTTCAGGATACTTCACCATAAAGACAATACCGGCTTTGAGATTCAAAGGGCCCTTACCAAAACGGTGATGTCCCATCCCAACATCAGTGTATGGGAAAATGTCTTTACCATCGACCTTATAACACAACATCATAAGGGACAGCGAGTTAACAGATCTACCAAAAACGTTGAATGCTACGGAGCCTACATACTTGACGGGAATCATAAGATTGTTACCGTATTAGCACGTAAGACAATGATCGCCACAGGGGGCATGGGAAATATTTATCAAACGACGACAAACCCGGTTATCGCCAGCGGCGACGGCATTGCCATGGCTTATAGGGCAAAAGCCGAAGTTGAGAATCTTGAATTTGTGCAGTTTCACCCGACATCATTGTATAATCCAGGGGAAAAACCATCGTTTTTAATAACGGAGGCAATGCGAGGGGCTGGTGCAATATTAAAAACAAGGAGCGGCAAAGAATTTATGCACAAATATCATGAGCTGGGCTCATTGGCGCCTCGTGATATAGTTGCCCGTGCCATAGATAACGAGCTGAAGATATCCGGTGACGATTTTGTATATCTGGACCCGTCGGGAATTAGCGAGATGGAGCTTCTAAACCATTTCCCCACAATTTATGCAAAATGCTTAAAAATCGGAATAGATATTACCAAGGATATGATACCTGTTGTGCCGGCTGCGCATTATTCCTGCGGAGGTATCAAGACCGACGAGTTCGGACGCACGAGCATTAAAAACCTATATGCATCAGGTGAGGTTGCCAGCACCGGGCTTCATGGAGCCAATAGGCTGGCCTCCAACTCATTGCTCGAAGCGGCAGTGTTCTCTCACAGAGCAGCGGCAGATGCAGCAGCTAGTTTTAAAACTGTGGATATTCAATATGACATACCCGATTGGGATTCCGAAGGAACTGTTCTGAACGAAGAAATGATATTGATCACACAATCGAAAAAAGAGCTGCAGTCGATAATGACGAACTATGTAGGTATAGTGCGCTCGAATATGAGGCTGAAAAGAGCCCACGACCGATTGACGATTATTTATAACGAAACGGAAGATCTTTATGATAAATCGATAATCTCAAAAGATATCTGCGAGCTTAGGAACCTGATAAATGTTGCTTATCTTGTAATTAAACTTGCTAAAAAAAGAAAACAAAGCATAGGCTTGCATTATAGTATCGATTATTGAGCATTTTGTAAATAGGATAAAGGGATTTGTGTGCGGAAGAAGTTAAATACTGTAACAAATAAAAAACGATAAAGAAATGGCATTGATAAAATCAGTTAAAGGTATAAAACCCATTATTGGCAAGAATTGTTTTATTGCCGAAAATGCAACCATAACCGGCGATGTTATAATTGGTGATGATTGCAGTATATGGTTTAACGCCGTAATCAGGGGCGATGTCCATTCAATAAAAATAGGGAATAACGTAAATATACAGGATGGCGTTGTTGTTCACTGCACCTATCAGAAAGCGGCAGTTGAGATCGGGGACAATGTCTCCATTGCCCATTCGGCAATTATTCATGGCTGTACCATCCGCAACAATGTTTTAGTAGGAATGGGCGCCATTTTAATGGATGGGGTTGTTGTTGAGAGCAATTCGGTGGTGGCCGCTGGTGCCGTAGTCTCAAAAAACACTGTTGTTAAATCGGGCAGCGTTTATGCAGGCGTTCCGGCAAGGATGATAAAGGAAATGGACAAAGACCTGCTTGAGGGCGAAGTAAACCGAATATCGAATAATTATAATATGTATGCCGGCTGGTATGACGACTAGGAAATCAGTGACAAAAAAAAGTCCCGTGAGAACGGGACTTTTTTCTAAATATCATTTTTATTACAGGATACCTAATTTCTTCTTTACCAAAGGAAGAACATCATCGCCGTTTTCGTAAAACAATAGTGCTCCTGTCCCTACATCAAAAATATATGTGTAGTTGTTTTCCTTGGCAACCTCCGTGATGGCATTTTTAACTTTCTCGATCAATGGATTAAAGAGTTCGGCTTGCTTCGATGCCAAATCCTGATCGGCCGAAGATTGGAAAGCCTGGATACGAGCCTGAAGGTCAGTAATCTCTTTCTCTTTTGTCTGACGTATCAAATCAGACATCGTAGCCTGATTGTTTTGGTATTCGGTCAGTTTCGATTGATACTCCTGAGCCATAGTGTTTAGCTGCTGGCCCAAATAATCGTTATAAGCCTTGAGAGCTTGGGTTAGCGAATCTGTTTGAGGCATTAGGCTCAAGATCTCGTTGGAGTCGATATGACCGATTTTTACTGATTGGCTGAAGGAATAACCAGAGATTAGAAATACTAACGATAATAGTAGAATTCCTTTTTTAATTGCTTTCATCTTTAATTATTATGTTGAATATAAATTATATCTGTCAAAATAGAGGGGCAAATGTATGAAAAAAACATTCCCCTTTTCAATATTTATTGTTTAGCTGAATTTTATTAAGAAATATTAAGGTTTTGTCCTTGTCGGGATCTTTAATTATCTGATTGTCTGAGCTGTCGGCCTTAGGGCAGGCCTTGTTGCGATTTCAAGCGCCAAATACTTCGGAATTCGGGCTGAATCTTGATGACTGCAATTTGCTTTAGTGGCCATTGATGTTTGCAGCAAAAGCTTTATTTCTTTCGCTGCTCCCTCTTAACGGTTTGCATTACCGTTCCAACCTCGTCGAGGACGTCGTCGCTGATGTCGTATTTGGGGTCGCCGTAAAGCAGGGTCATTCCGCCTGATTTGTCAAAAACAAAACCAAGGTTCCTTGTTTGCGCAATGGTTTCTATTGCGTTATAAACCTTTTCCTGGATTGGCTGGACAAGTTCCTGCCTTTTTTTAAACAGTTTCCCCTCAGGTGAGAAATACCTTTTCTGAAGGTCTTTTACTTCTTTCTCCTTCTTGATGATGGCATCTTCTTTCTGTTTTTTTATGTCGGCTGGCAAAAGAACGGCTTCGGCCTGATATGATTTGTACATATCCTCGACTTCCTTATATTTTGCCTCGATTTCTTTTTGCCATTTTTTCGATATCTCATCTATTTCATCCTGGGCATCTTTATATTCAGGGATGTTGTCCAAGATATACTGGGTATCGACATAAGCGTTTTTTTGTGCTTTGACGGAAAAGGGCAGTGCAAAGAACAAAATCAACAGAAAACTGCTAACTGAGACTGATTTGATAAGTGAATTATTCATATTTTTCCTTTTTTTAATGAAAAAACCAAAAATCTTGCCATATTAATCCAATGATTGGTTAAGCGAGAAATGGAAGTGGCTGCCGCTGGCACTTGGGATGCCCGGTATGGGATCGAAGCCATAAGCCCAGTCGAGGCCGAGCATGCCGAACATTGGCAGGAACACCCTTATCCCGAATCCGGCTGCGCGTTTTATGTTGAATGGATCGAAATTATATGAGCCTAACCACGAATTTCCTGCCTCGAAAAATGCTTGTGCATAAATAGTGGAGCTTGGATTAAGCGAGATCGGGTATCTCAGCTCAAGCGAATATCGCGTAAATACTGTTCCCCCAATGTTTTTTTCTTTATAATATAATGGGGTAACGGATTCGTTCGAATAGCCCCTCATGCCGATTATTTCCCTGCCGTCGAAGTTGTTATAGCCCGAAAGCCCGTCGCCACCAAGGTAAAAGCGCTCGAAAGGAGTAGTTCCTACATCCCTATTGTAATAGCCAAGATATCCAAAACGCAGCTTAGTAGCCAACACCAGTTTGTCCATCAACTCGAAATACCAATATGCTTTGGCCTTCCATTTATGATATTCAATCCATTTGTATTTATCGTTTTCGCCAAGTGTAGAATAATCCCTGTTGCTGAAAAGCGAATATGGCGGAGTCAGTTCCAATCCCAGTGAGATATCGGAGCCCGATCGGGGATAAATAGGTTGCGAGATTGAATTCCTGCCGAGATTTATCTCGTAATTAATATTATGGTACAATCCGGTCCCGGAGCCTATCGGGAATATCGTAGCATAGTTGTTTAGTTTATAGCTCTGGATGTTCACTCCCTGGTAAAGTGTAAAAAAGTCGTCGGGCCAGGTAAGTCGTTTTCCAATGCCCACGGTTATCCCGTTGATGATAAAGGATGCATAATTAGTGTCCGATTTTGGGAGCCTGTTGGTATAAAGTGAATAGAAGTATGACACTGTTAACGCATTCGGTTTTTTCCCTCCAAGCCAAGGTTCAGTAAACGAGACACTCCAGCTCATATAGTCTTTTCCGTAAGTTTGAAAACGAAGCGATAGTTTTTGCCCGTCGCCCGTCGGGACAGGTCGCCACGAATCTTTTTTAAAGAAATTGTTTATTGAGAAATTGTTGAATTTAAGGCCAATCGTGCCAATTACCCTTCCATAGCCCCAGCCGCCTGAAAGCTCGATCTGGTCGGCAGATGTTTCTTCTACCTTGTAAATTATGTCAACAGTGCCGTCGGCAGGGTTTGGCTTTACGTCGGGTTGTATTGTTTCGGCATTAAAATACTGAAGGTTAGCAAGTTCCCTGGTGCTCCTGATAATATCGGAGCGACTGAACAGCTGTCCCGGAATAGTTCTCAGCTCCCTTATTACAACATGGTCGTTGGTTTTCTCATTACCTTGAACGGTAACCTTGTTTATCCTAGCCTGCTTGCCCTCGAAGATGCGTATCTCCAGATCTATGGAATCGTTGTCAACATATACTTCCACAGGTTGTGCATTGAAGAAAAGATAACCGTTGTCCATATAGAGGGAGGATATGTCGAAACCCATTGGGTTATAGCTCAGGTTGGTTTCAAGCAGCTCCTTGTTATATACGTCGCCGCTCCTGATGCCCAGGATAGTCGTCAAAAACTCGGAGGTGTAAATCGTGTTCCCAACCCAGTCGATATTCCGGAAATAGTATTTGTGGCCTTCTTCCAGATATATATCGATACCGAGATTGGTGTTGTTTATTTTATAGATGGAGTCCTTGACGATATGCGCATCGCGATATCCCAGCTTATTGTATTTTTGAACTATCAGGTTCAAATCATTTTTGTATTCCGGCTCAATATACTTTGAGCCTTTCATTATATTAACTTTATAGTTGTCGGAAATGTAGATTGCGATATCGTCCTGAAGTTTTTTGAATTTCAAGCTTGCAATATCGGTTGCCATATCAATTACCAGCGGCCCAAGGGAGTTAAGCGGGTTGAAATACCCTTTTTGCTTTGTTTCTTTCATCGCCGAATGAAGGCTGCCATCGCTAATCTCCTTATTGCCGATTATGTTTATAACATCAATCTTAACTTTTTTGTTCTTTTTTATCGTAATTGCAAGGTCCTCGAAATTCTCGACCTTTGAGTTCGGTTTATGGGTAATTTCAACATCGCTGTTTAAATAACCCTTGCTGGCATAGTGTTTTTTTATAATGTTTTTTGTTCTTATTATAAGGTGGTCGGTAACTACATCGCCCCGCGACAGGTTGATTTTTTCGCGCAGGTCGTCGGCCTCGGCTTTACGGATACCGTTGAACGAAAACTTGCTTAAACGCGGTCGTTCCTTTAGGTTGATGTCGAGAAAGATTTTATTTCCCTGTATTTTAGTTGCGCTAATGCTGATGTTTTCAAACATCCCCTGATTCCACAGTTTCCTTATGGCTCCGGTAATATCGTCTCCCGGAACTTTTATTTTTGCCCCAAGGTCGAGTTCCGAAAGCATTATGATTACATTTTTGTCAAGAAATTCAATTCCTGAAACCGTAATTCCGCCAATAACATAATCCGATGGCTTTTCGTAGTTTATTTTCGACAAGTCATCGCCAATGCTAATCTGGCCCATGCCGACGAAGGGCATTACAGCTAATGTTGTAGCTATAAACAGAATCGTTAATTTTTTGCCAAGCATTTTAATCATCCCTAATCTTAGTGTTTTAATTGCTCACTCGTCATCCCGAACCTTCTTTCCCTCGATTGGTAATCAACGATGGCTTCATAAAAATCTTCCTCACCGAAATCAGGCCATAATATGGAAGTAAAATATAATTCGGCGTATGCGATCTGCCATAATAAATAGTTGCTTATCCTCATTTCACCGCTTGTGCGTATTAATAGTTCGGGATCCGGCATATTACTGGTGTTCAAGTATTTCACAAAGGTTTCCTCGTTTATGTCATCATTTCCTATTTTATTTGATTCAAGATCGGGGATAATGCTTTTAACGGCATTGACGATTTCCCATCTCGAGCTATAGTTAAGCGCAAGCGTGAGGGTCATCCTGTCGTTGGCCGAGGTCTGTTCCATAGTGTTGACAAGCCTTGAGTAGTTTTCGTCAGGGAGGCCTTTTAGGTTGCCGATGGCATTTAGGCGGATATTGTTCTTGTTTAGTGTTGGTATTTCTTTTTCAATTGTTTCAACAAACAGGGACATTAAGGCGTCAACTTCATTTTGAGGCCGGTTCCAGTTCTCGGTGGAGAAGGTATAGAGTGTCAGATATTTAATGCCCAGTTCGGCAGCGGTTTCGGCAATTTCCCTAACAGCGTCAACTCCTTTGTGATGGCCAAAAACCCTGTCCTCGCCTTGCTTCATTGCCCATCGCCCGTTGCCGTCCATGATAATGGCCACGTGTGCAGGAAGTTTGTCGATATTTATCTTTTCTTTAAGGCTCATCGTCATGTTTTGTTAGAAACTAGCGGTATTGCACTTTCTCTTATCAAATAAGTTGAATTTATATGTTATTGTAATCCCGGTAAAATTGTACCAGTCGTTTTTTTTGCTGTCGCCCCTTTGCATTCCTCCCGAGTGTGTTTGAGTGGGATCAGCGATAATGTCGGGATTGTCGGCATAAGTCGTGCTCACGTCGTCGATATAGTCGGTGATGGTTTTGCGCATACCCCATTCAAAGGCCAGGCCGATACGTTTGTTAAGGCTATACTTCAGTCCAAAGCCGAAAGGCAGCGCAAGGCTATAAGTTTTGTATGGCGACCTTCCGTCGAAGCCGGTGTTCTGGCCCTCGGTTCCGGCAGACCGCAAATCGACGCCGCTCAATGTTTGCGGTTTATAGGTGAAATATGATATGCCCGCGAATATGTAAGGCGTAAAAAAACTTCTTTTGCTACCGGTAAAGTATTCAAACCAGCTGAATTCGGCAATAAGCGAAATATCGTTGATCTTTGTGAGGAAGTTCAGATCCCTGTTGGCAATGGCTTTTGTCTTGGTATCGTCGCCCTTGAGTTTTCCGCGGTAAAAAGAGGCTTTTATGGCCCAACGGTTATTTAAGTTGTAGCGCGCCAGGCCTCCATAGGCCAATTGGGTTTGGTTGAAATGCAATGCGGGGTTTATGTCGCCCAAATAATAAGATCCGCCACCGAAAACCCCCAGCTCAAGAGTCCGCTGTGCATTAAGGTTGAACGGCAATGCCGCAAAAACCGCCAATGTTATTAATGTTGTAAAAACCTTATTTGACATAAAATCCTTGTTAATTTCTTCTTTCCTGATTTTGAGCGGCAAAAGTATCATTTTTTTCGACTTCATTAATATTGCGATTTTGATAAAAACTGTT
>JAJRQZ010000121.1 GCA_024279935.1 Bacteroidota bacterium | reverse complement strand
TACCTATCCGTTTTGTCACAATTTTTGTTTGAAAAACACAAAATTTCCGCCAAAACTACTGAGATTTCAAATATATAACCCCACGCTGAAGCATGGGGCTATTGATAATCAACTTGATAAACCTGCTGAGTAGTAACAAAGTTTTCATATTTAAATAGTTTTTTAAGTTCTTGTCAAAGAAAAGAAAAACCCCCCTAATAATTTCCAACTTTTTTATTGTGCAGATTCAGAAGGCAATATAAGCAATACCGGACGGGGTCCGCAATCCAACAATATAACACACAAGCTACAAGCCAAGGGCCTTGCTCGCCAAATCAGCAATATCGTAGTTTTTTTATTTCCTAGCCTCTTGCGAATTTTAACAAATGTTCAATATCACCATTTTCTCCATGGTGTAGTGCTGAAATATATTTATACCTGAGCTCATCTGCTTTTCCCATGCTCGAATGATTCCATGAAAACACCTCTTTTTTAAAAATGGACTCAATAATAATGTCAGCCATAATTCGCGAGTGACGACCATTCCCATTTGGGAAACAATGAATTTTCACTAGTCTGAATTTAAACCTGATAGCAATTTCGTCTGGGCCATAAATCTTATTCTCAATCCAAAACTTTGTGTCATCAAGTAAACTTCTTAGTTCAATCCCGATAACTGTCCAGTCAACTCCGATATTTTTATTGGATTTCCTGTACTTTCCAGCCCATTTCCATACTTTATCAAACATTTTCTTATGAACCAGTTTTATGAAATCTTCCGATAATATTTGTGCTGAGCTGAATGATGTTCTGAGAATCCATTCGATTGCTCTCTCAATGTTCAACTGCTCAAATTCATTTAATTCCCCCTGTGTGGTGATAGATTCAATAAGAAGACCCCCTTTTTCGTTTTCATCAATCGGTGTTTGTCCATATTTATAATCAAATTTTAGTCCCATATAGATTTGCGCATTTCTCTTTTTATATCACTTGTTAAATCTTCAATTGATTGGTTTATTCTTTCCTGACTGTTTCCCTGATCTTCCAACTTCATAGTGTGGCTGGTTCTATTAACAATTTTCTTTGCCAGCTCATGTGATTTTGATTCAATAAGATTTTCAAAAGAGCCTTTGTTTGGCACAAATCCATATACAAATTGCATATCTAGTGCCTTCCCGACTTCTTTTAGGGATTTTAAGGATATCGCACCGCAAGCTTCTCTTTCCTCAATATTTTTTGCGCCCTGCGTGCTGATATTTAACCTATTGCCCAATTGCTGCAAGGTCATATTTAGTGCTTTTCTAATACTATGAACCCACCCTCTTTCAGGAACTTGAATACTTTTTGTTTCCCAAAACGGCTTGAGTTTACGATCTAACTGTTCGATTAATAATTTTCTTTGATTATGCATGATGGATTTTTGTTTTTGCGCCAAAAATAAACATATATATTTAAATATCCAAATAAAATTATATGTATATGTATAATTAAATATATTTAAAGATATATATTTAAATAAAACGCTTATAAACTTAGGCTGAGCGGGATTTGCAATCCACCAATAAACCATATAAGCTACAAACCCAATGCCTTGCTCGCCAGCTCAGCAATATCGTAGTTTTTTATCTCTTCTTCCTTGTTTGCATATTTAAGCCCGTCGGTCATCATTACCATGCAGAACGGGCATGCCGTGGCTATAATGTCGCAACCGGTTTTCAGGGCTTCCTCGGTACGTTCCATAAACACTTCCTTATCGCCTTTTTCGGCCTCTTTGAACATTTGTCCGCCACCGGCACCGCAGCACAGGGCAAAACTTTTATTTCTTTCCATCTCAACCTTAGTTGAAGAAATAGATTCAAGCACCGAACGCGGGGCATCGTATTCGTTGTTCGCCCTTCCAAGATAACATGGGTCGTGGAAGGTGATTTTCTTAGCGGCAAACTCATCGCTTTCAATTTTTATTTTACCCGATGAGATTAATTCCTGCAAGAATTGCGAATGATGTTTTACGTTATAATTACCCTCAAAATCAGGATATTCATTCTTTAGGGTATTGAAGTCATGGGGGTCGCAAGTAATGATATTCTTCACTTCGTAGGTATTCATGACTTCAATGTTCATCATTGCCTGCATTTGAAAGAGCATCTCGTTTCCTGCCCTGCGGGCAACATCACCGCTATCGGTTTCCTCGGTTCCCAAAACGGCATAGTTTATCCCGGAGTGATTTAGGATTTTCACAAATTCGCGCGTAACTTTCTTATATCTGTCATCGAAGGCACCTGCTGAGCCTACCCAAAACAAATATTCAGGTTTTTCGCCGGCCTTAAATTTATCAGCCATCAGCGGAACCTCAAGTCCTTCGGCCCAGAGCATCCTGTCCTCCGGTGAGAACTGCCATGGAGCACCGTTGTTCTCAATATTAGCGAATACGGTATTTAAGCCTGATGGGGCTTTCGACTCTTCCATAACCAAATAACGGCGCATATCCAAAATAAGCGAAGGCTGATTTATGTTCACCGGGCATTCCTGGGCACAAGCGTTGCATTGCGTACAAGCCCAGAGTTCTTCCTCAGAAATAAAAGTTGTTCCAATCAAGGAGTTTCCGTCGTCGAAAGAAGAACCCTCCTTTAGCAAACCGGGTCCTTTTTCTTTCATGCGCGCTCGTGTGTCCATCATTATCTTTCTGGGCGACAGTAATTTTCCGGTAATATTAGCAGGGCAAACAGAGGTGCATCTGCCGCATTCGGTACAAGCAAGTGAGTTTATATAGTTAACCCAGTTTATATCTTCCACATCCTTCACGCCAAAGCGTTCAGGTTCTTCCTCAGCAGTCTCTGTAAAGGCGGCATCGGGATCCATCATCAATTTGACCTCCTTTGTTATGCTTGGCATATTTTCTACATAGCCCAAGGGTTCAACCCTACTTACAAAAACGTTGGGAACAGACATAAAGACGTGGAAATGCTTAGAGTATGGCAAGATGTTCGCGAACACAAAAATCCCCACAATGTGAATCCACCAATTTGCTTGGAAGATAATCGATGAGCTATCCTTGTCTGCATCAATAATTGAAGCCAGCCAGTTGCTAACAGGAAAGACTCCTGCAATATGCTCATTTGCTGCATTCGACCACAAAACATATCCGGTATTCATCCCCAAAAGGGACAGCATAAGAATTAAGATTATCGTAAGCGCGAGATTTGCATCCGCTTTTGAAACAGACTTCATCTCGGGGCCGTAAAAACGCTTTATGTGCATGAACAACCTTCGGAACAGAAATGCAAGAACCGCTAAAGCAATTACCAATGCGAACACGTCGCCGGAGGCTATCAGGAAATCATAAACCGGCCCAAGAAAACGGAATACTCTTTCTGAGCCGGACAAACCATCGATCACCATTTCGATACTGCCAAATAAGATGAGCACAAAGCCCCACCAAACAAGGGCATGCATTAGACCGACCAGCGGGCGACGAAGTATTTTTTCCTGTAGAAATGCGATTTTGATGGTCATCGAAACCCGCTTCCCCCAGTCGCCTAATGGTTTACTTTTTGTAAGCTTGAAGTACTTAAAAACACGTTGCATTGTCCATGCAAAAACTCCAATCGTAATCAGCAAAGTGATTAAAAATATTATCTGCTTTATCATGACATTTGTTGTTGGTTCCTGTTTACAAGAATAATAATTTACAAGTTTGGAACGATTCTATATTTCAACATTATTATATCCTCACAATCACTTAGTTAAACTATATAAACTAATAGCAAAACACAAAGCGGGTTGTTTATCCAGCATCATTTTCCGGTAAACCGAGCAAGTCGTCTTCATCGGTATAGCCATATAGCTTGTCGAGTTTAACTTTATATTTTTCCTTCAGGAATTTACGTTTTACCTTTAAGGTTGGCGACAACTCACCGGTTTCAGGTGTCCATTCGGAACAAGTCAGTTCAAATTTTTTCAACTGACGGTAGTTGCCGAACTCTTTGTTTATTTTATCAACTTCCTTTTGATATCTGTCGATGACCTTCGGATGTTGTATCAAATCAACATTATCCCTAAACTTCACGCCATGGCGGGCACACCAGCCATGAAGAAAATGAAAGGCCGGGCAGATAATCGCTGCTGCATATTTCTCGCCTGCGCCAACCACCATTATTTGCTCAATAAAGGAGGATTCCTTAAAACGGTTTTCCACAACTTGCGGGGCTATATATTTTCCGGTTGAAAGCTTGAATATTTCCTTTTTCCTGTCGGTGATTTTTAATATTTTATGTTCGTGCAGCTCGCCGATATCACCTGTATGAAACCAACCTTCCTCATCTATGACCTCCTTGGTTTTTTCTTCATCTTTATAATAACCGATCATCAAGCTCGGGCCCCTCATCAATATTTCGCCGTCATCGGCAATCTTAACCTCTACATTATCCAGGAGAGGGCCGACGGTGCCAAATTTCATGTGAGGAAAATACCTATGGTTCACTGCGATGACCGGCGATGTCTCGGTTAGTCCGTAACCTTCCAGGATTGGTATTCCAGCAGCATTGAAACCCCTGGCCAAACGTGGCTGCAGCGCGGCGCCACCTGATACTATCACATCAATTTCCCCGCCAAGTGCCTCACGCCATTTGCTAAAAATAAGCTTGTCGGCAATTTTGCGCTGCATTTCATACCATTTTCCATTTGCATTGTCGAGCTCATATCTGAGCCCGAGCTCAACAGCCCAGAAAAACAAGCCTTTTTTAATTCCTTTAAGTTCCTTGCCCTTTAATATCAGTTTATCATATAGTTTTTCTATTACTCTTGGTACGGCGGCAAAGCCGTTAGGGTTCACCTCCCTGAGGTTTTCACCGATAGTGTCCACGCTTTCAGCATAATACACACCACAACCCCTGTGCTGAACAAGATAATTTACCATTCGCTCGAACACATGGCACAATGGAAGGAAGCTCAAGAACCTGTCCTCAGGCTTAACGGGCAGTAAATCGATGGTCGCAATTACGTTCTGCACAAAGTTTTTGTGGGAAAGCATAACCCCTTTTGAGAGGCCCGTTGTCCCGGAAGTGTAGATTATCGACATCAAATCGTTTTCGTCTATGGAGGATTTTATCTCTTCAAGCTTGCTTTCATAATTTGCTTTTTCTTTCTTGCCCATATCAACGATTTCCATCCAGTTTTTTACCGACGGGACTTCATCGAAACTATAAACAGACTCGATTTTAGGTGCACTTTTAGAAGGCTCGCTAAGCTTATCGTAAAAATCCTTTGACGAAACGATGAGCATGCGCGCATCGGAATGATTTAATATATGAACATATTCCTCAAAACCCTGGTTCGCATATATCGGTACATGAACTACCCCTATCTGGGCCATTCCGTTGTCGATGAAATTCCATTCAGGTCGATTATTTGAAACCGTAACGATCTTATCGCCTTTTTGAAAGCCCATTGCCAATAAACCATAGCTAAAAGCATCAACATACTCTTTATATCGGGCAGTGGAAAATTTCTCCCAAACGCCCCCGCGTTTTACGGCAAGAGCATCTTCTCTTTGTCGGTTGGCAAAGTTCAGGTCAACAATGTCGAATGTGCGTTTAAGTACCATATCTAAATTATTAGTGTATAAATAAATTCCTTGTTTAAGGGAAAAAATGAAAAATTTCGGTTACTAAGATACAAAAAGCCCGAAAATACAATTATCGCATTATTTGCCCTTTGGTTTAAAAGTCCAGGTAAAACCAAACTCCGCCACGATATCGCCATCTTCATCAACACCTTTAGTGCTGACGTCCACAATTTGCCCCTCACCGCTAATTATGCTTTTTTCGATAGCCGCCTTAATTTTGGGAGCGTCAGAACATTGAACACGAACCTTGGACCGGGCTTTTTTTTGGAAAGACGCATTCATGTCAAGAACCAACATCGAAACGGGGACACTTGCCCGCTTAACCTCAGCCAAAGCTATAATTCCCGACGACAATTCGGCAGCCATTGCCTGAACGGCGAAATACATCGACTTAAAAGGATTTTTGTTTACGAACTTGAAAGGCACCGATATTTCGGAGCCTTCACTATCAAGCTTGATGATTTTCAAGCCTGCGATAAAGCCCATCGGCAAATGCATTAGCATGAAAAGCTTCATTTTAAACGGGCTTTGAGCGAGGGACTGTATTTTATTATTCGGCATAAAACAGATGTTCTTTTAAGTGTTGGAGCGATATGGGAATTCCATATTGTGCTCCAACACTCCTAAATATACCCAAAGGGTTCGATAGTTTTTATAAATTATATTTATTGGCCTCGATCAGGCGGTCAGCAATCCTGCGCCTTGCGGCAACAACATTTACGGCAGAAACTTTAGTAAACCTCTTCATGCCCATTGTCATTCCCATCAACTCGTCGCCTTGCGCAAAAGAGTTTATCGCATCCAAACCGAATTTATGAATCCTTGGGGCAGTATCGTAAAAATAAACATCCAGCATATCCTTATATATCCCCATTTTAGCCTCGTCGTACATAGAATTGAGTTTTTCAATCCTCAGCAACATCGACTCGGCCGCATAGGTCATCATAAGCATATCGGCAAGATTCATGATTATTTCCTGTTCATCGGCAAACTTATCCATAAATTTTTGCAGTGCTGCACCCGCAACCATCAATATCGATTTCTTGAAATTCACTATCAGCTTATGCTTTGCTTCCCAATAAGATGGGCTGGCAGCACCGAAATCAGGTATTCCCATTAATTCGCCGGCAACTGCTTTAGCCGGGCTTAACAGATCCAATTCGCCTTTCATTCCTCTTTTGACGAGTTCGCCAACGGTAACCATTCTGTTTATTTCGTTGGTACCTTCAAAAATCCTGTTAATCCTGCTGTCGCGATAAGCCCGCTCAACAGGTGTTTCGGCCGAATATCCCATTCCGCCATATATCTGAACTCCCTCATCAACTATGTAATCCAACACTTCGGAGCCAAAGACCTTTGCGATAGATGCTTCTATGGCATACTGTCGGATACCTTCCAAACTGGCCTTTCCCTTATCCATGCCTTCGGCAATAAACCCTTCAATGGCATCGTCGATATTTTGGCTTGCCCTGTATGTTAATGATTCAGATGCGAAAGTGCGAATTGCCATTTCCGATAATTTGTGTTTTATCGCGCCAAAAGCAGAAATAAGAGTGCCGAATTGTTTTCTTTCGTTGGCATAGTTAACAGCAACATCGATAGTTGCTTTTGAAGCACCGATAGTTGCTCCTGAAAGTTTTATTCTTCCCAGGTTAAGAATATTAAGGGCTATTTTAAATCCAGAGTTTTGTTCGCCCAAAAGGTTTTCTGCCGGAACCTTTACATCGTCCAGGTATAATTGTATGGTCGTTGAGCCTTTTATGCCCATTTTTTCCTCGTCGGCACCTATTCCAACGCCTTCCCATTCTTTTTCAACTATAAAGGCGCTCAGGTTTTTGTCTCCTTTAATCTTTGCGAACACTATGAAAAGATCGGCAACGCCACCATTTGTGATCCAGATTTTTACACCGTTGAGGACATAATGTTTTCCGTCATCGCTCAATACGGCCTCGGCTTTTCCCGAGTTGGGGTCGGAGCCGGCCTCGGCTTCCGTGAGGCAGTATGCGCCAATTAGCTCACCGCTCGCCAAACGGGGGATGTATTTTTGTTTTTGCTCTTGGTTGCCATAATAAAGAATAGGCAGCGTTCCTATACCGACGTGTGCAGAAAATGCCACGGCAAAGCTATAACCCTTGCCCATTTCTTCAGTGGTGAGCATGCTTGTGACAAAATTTTGTCCGAATCCCTCGTATTCCTCAGGGATCGAAATGCCTAGCAATCCCAGTTCCCCGGCATCTTTCAACAATTTTTTCAGCAGCTCACGATCATGAGTTTCCAACTGGTCCATATTAGGATTTACCTGTGTGTCGGTAAATTCCTTGCATGTTTGCGCCATCATGCGCTGTTCCTCGTTAAATTCTTCAGGGATGAACACGTCCTGTGCATCTGTTTCGCGAATAAGGAACTCACCACCTTTCAATACTTTTTTATCATTCATCATTTTAAGTTTTTATATGCTATTTTATGTAAAATGTTTTTTCCCCGGTTTCGAATCATGACTTTCTATAGCAGTTCAAATATTCCTGCACCACCTTGCCCGGTCCCGATACACATCGTTACCATGCCGTATTTACCACCACGGCGCCTTAGCTCACTAAGAATCTGCACCGTGAGTTTTCCTCCTGTTGCGCCAAGCGGATGACCAAGGGCTATAGCACCGCCATTAACATTTACTTTTTCAGGATCTAAGCCAAGTTCTTTGATAACCGCAATAGACTGTGACGCAAAGGCTTCGTTCAATTCAACGAGGTCGATATCTTCCTTTTTAAGCCCTGAGTGCTTCAGCACCTTAGGAATGGCAGCCACGGGGCCTATTCCCATTTTATAGGGTTCAACGCCGGCAACCTGGTAATCAACGAGGCGTGCTATCGGAGTCAAATCATACTCTTGCAGGATTTTTTCGGAAACTACCAAAACAAAGCCTGCACCATCCGACATTTGTGAGGAGTTTCCCGCTGTTGAGCTTCCGTTGGCGGCAAAGGCAGGTTTTAATCGTGCCAGCGCTTCAATGGTGGTTCCTCTTCTTGGGCCTTCATCAGTATCAAAAACCGTTTCCCGGCTTTCCATTTTGCCGTTTTTATAATAATTTTCCTTAATGGTAATAGGAACTATTTGATCTTTGAAATAACCCGCATCGATTGCAGCGATGGCCTTTTCAACAGATTTAACGGCAAAGGCATCTTGCTCTTCTCGTGAAACATTATACTCTTTCGATACCATTTCCGAAGTTAATCCCATGCTTAAGAACCACTTAGGGTTTACTTTGGCAACATCCGGGTTCGGTACCATTCGCCAGCCGCCCATATTTATCATCGACATGCTCTCGGCACCGCCTGCAATAATTATATCGGCTATGCCTGCAGTAATTTTCGATGATGCTATTGCTATGGTTTCCAGTCCTGAAGCACAGTACCTGTTCACGGTTGAGCCAGGTACTTCAACGGTGTCGAGCGACATTAGCGACAAGAGCCGTCCCATATTAAATCCCGATTCAGCCTCGGGAAAGGCGTTGCCGACCGCAACATCATCTATTCTGGTCTTTTCTATTTGCGGAAAATCGCTCATCAAATGTTTGATGACTGCCGAAGCAATGTCATCGGGGCGTGTAAAGCGAAAGCTTCCTCTTGGCGCCTTACCTATTGCTGAGCGATATCCTCCTACTATATATGCATCCATGATTATATTTTTTTATTAATTTCTTAAAATTTTTCCTTTGGTGATAAGGCTTTGTATCCTTTCCAGGGTTTTTCTCGTAGAACATAATTCCATGAAGGCCTTTCTTTCGAGGTTGAGCAGATACTGCTCCGAGACCTCTGTTAAAGCCAGCGAGATATCTCCGCCTGCCATAACACTACCTAGTTTTTCAGCTATGATTTTATCATGTTCCGACATATAATTTCCTGTAGCAAAACCGTCGGCTCCAACATAAACCATTCCCATGGCTTCCTTGCCGAGTATTTTAATGTCGTTTCGTGGAGCCGGTTGTGTATAACCCTTGTCGGCCATTTGCAAGGCAATGTTTTTGGCATAAGCCAGATGATGGGCACGACTTACGATAACCTCATCGATACCCTTGCGCAAATAACCCAGGTCGAATGCTTCGTAAGCAGAAGTTGACACCTTGGCTTGTCCAATACTCAAATATCTGTTCAGGAATGCGTTAGTGCGTATATCTCCATCATTCAGCTCATCGGAAAGCCGTACAGCAAACTCTTTGGTTCCACCCCCGCCGGGGATAAGACCTACACCAAACTCAACCAAGCCCATATAAGTTTCAGCATGAGCAACCACTCTGTCGCTATGCATGCAAAGCTCGCATCCTCCACCCAAGGCCATTCCGTGCGGAGCAGCGATAACAGGGATTGATGAATAGCGCATTCTCATTGTTGTTTTCTGGAACCATTGAACAGCAAGGTCCAGTTCCTCCCATTCTTGCTCTATTGCCAGCATATAAATCATGCCCACATTGGCTCCGGCGGAAAAATGATCCCCCTCGTTGGAAATCACAAGGGCTTTATAATCTGCCTCGGCCATATCAACTGCCTTGTTCAAGCCTTCCAGCACCCCGGAACCTATGGTGTTCATTTTGGTATGGATTTCAGCATTGATGACACCATCGCCTAAATCAATGACACTTAGGTCGTTATTATCCCAAAGCACATTTGTATGACGCAGAACTTCCAGCGACAATCGCCCTTCCTGACCGGGTATGACTTTATAGGATCTTGAACTGATATCATAGCAATACTTCAAATTATTTTCAACTTTATAAAATGATTCGATACCTGCTTCCAGCATATCGTAAACCCATTGGGAGGCTTTTTTGCCTGCTTCTTCCATGGCTTTTGCTGTTCCTCGAACACCAACGGCATCCCAGGATTGAAAAGGTCCAAGCTTCCAACCGAAACCGGCATTCATAGCATCGTCAACTTTATAAATCTCATCGGAGATTTCCGGTATGCGATTGGATGAAAACTGGAATAAGGAATAAAACGCGGATCTGTAGAACTCTCCGGCCTTACCCTTGTCGCTCAGCAAGACAGGCATGCGCTCCCTCAAATCATCAATTGTTTTTGTTTTTTCGAAAACACTGAATTTCGGTCTTGGTGATTCCTCATATTCAAGAGTCTCGAAATTTATTGAAAGGAACTTTTTCTTTCCGTCCTCTACAACTTTTTTAAAGAACCCTTGTTTTGTTTTAGAGCCTAACCATTTATTATCCAGCATCTTTTGAAGATAATCCGGAATTGCAAACAATTCGTTTGCTTCATCTTTGGTGGTTTCCCTTATATTATTGGCGACATGAACCAAGGTGTCGAGTCCTACGATGTCGGCAGTACGGAATGTCGCCGATTTGCCCGTCCGATAACAGGCCCGGTCAATTTATCGATTTCAGGGACTATAAGCCCATACGATCTTACATTGTTGAACAACTCCATAATACTGAAGGTGCCTATCCTGTTTGCGATAAATGCGGGAGGGTCTTTGGCCAAAACAGGCGTCTTCCCTAAAAATTTGGAAGAATAACCCGACAGGAACCTAAGAACCTCGGCATCGGTTTGCGAACTTGGGATTATCTCGAAAAGCTGGAGATAACGAGGAGGGTTAAAGAAATGAGTGCCGCAGAAATGCTTCTTGAAATCATCGCTCCTGCCTTCTATCATTGCCTCAACGGAAATACCCGATGTATTGGAGGTTACAAGCGTTCCTTTCGAGCGGAATTTATCAACTTTTTCAAAAACCGACTTTTTAATGTCGAGCCTTTCTATTACTACTTCAATTACCCAGTCGCAATCTTTGATTTTTTGAAGGTCATCATCGAAATTGCCCGTTTGTATGCGCCCGGCAAACTCCTTTTTATAAATAGGCGACGGTTTAGATTTTAACGCGGCAGCAAGCGAATCGTTTACTATCCTGTTTCTTACCAGCTTGCTTTCAAGGGTCAAGCCCTTTGCTGTTTCCTTGTTATTTAGTTCGCGAGGCACGATATCTATGAGCAAAACCTCTGTGCCAATGTTCGCGAAATGACATGCAATTCCAGAACCCATTACTCCTGAGCCCAATACTGCGATTTTTTTTATTTTACGGTTCATTTATTTATGTTTTAATGTTTTATTTTATCTGTCCTGAAACTCATCCAGATCATTTTGAACTTGTTCCTTGATAAGGGAATTAACCTTTTCGAAAGCTTTTAGCTCTTCTGAACTTATCCTGGCCATGAGCCTCTCGTTAAATCCAACAACAGCCTCCTTAATTTGTTCCCGTAGCTTTAAGCCTTTTTCGGTTACAAATATCTTAACCACTCTTTTGTCGTTTTTGTCGGGTCTGCGGAAAACATATCCATCGTCTTCCATATTCTTGAGAAGGCGGCTCAAACTCGAACTTGTCATGCCCATTAAAGGTGCGATTTTGGTTGCTGGAACACCATCCTTTCCTATATTGATCAATGTATAACCGATTCCCTGTGTAATCCCGTTCTCGGCAGCTAATACATTATACATCCTGCGCATGGCAAAAAGTGCCGACCTGAGATGAAAATCTACTGTTTCTTCTATATTCATGAAAAAGTCTTGTTATTTAATATCAAAATAATAATTCTTTATTCTATTAATAATTGTTTTAATAGATTGATTAAGTGATTATTAATGCACACAACCATACATTTGCAATGCATGCATTGCAAATGTATGACAAAAACACTATGCATGTCAAGTGTTTTAGTGATTTTTTAACAACAAAAATTAATAAAGGTCAAAAAGGCGGTTTCCTTCAACTTTAATAATGGGATTTTAATAAAAATGCTATGCATTTTATTTTAACTTTGTGCGTTCATCCAACAATTTAATCCTTAGCACAATGAAACATAAATATATCAAACAAACACAAAACCTTTTGTTTAGCGGGTTCATTTTAGCATTATTGTTCCATTTGGATTTTCTTATTTCGCCCATAAAGGCACAAAACAACAATGAACAAATATTACAACATAATGAGGTTCAAGACGATGCATATCTCCCTTTGATTAATCCGAAAAAATCACCTGCGTATAGTTCGAGTTCGAGCGTTTTTTTCACGTCTCAAGTTAATGTTGACGTTTATGGTGATAATCTTATCGGTGATGCTGCCAACGAACCGAGTATAGCCGTTGACCCCAACAATCCGGATTTTATAGTCATCGGCTGGCGGCAGTTCGACAACGTTTCCAGCAATTTCCGGCAGGCAGGTCTGGCATATACCGACGACGGTGGTGAAACATGGTATAATCAACCACCGCTGGAAGCTGGCATATTCCGGTCCGACCCAGTTCTGGGAAGCAATACGGATGGGGATTTCTTTTATAACAGCTTAACGCTAGACAATGCTGGGAATTTCTTTTGCACTGTTTTTCGCAGCCACGACAGCGGCGAAACATGGGACGGGGGAGTATTCGCTCAAGGCGGTGATAAACAATGGATTACAATTGACCATAGCGGCGGTTTGGGAAACAACAATATTTATTCAAGCTGGTCGGCATCATATTCATGGTGTTACCCGAATTTTTTTACCAGATCAACCGATTTGGGCAACAGTTATGAAACTTGCCTCAGCATTCCCGGGAACCCTTATTGGGGAACAATGGCAATTGGCTATGAGGGCGAATTATTTGTTGCAGGAAACAACGGAAGTGGGGGCATAGTGGTGGCCAGGTCCGACAATGCCCGGGATCCGGATGCTTTTGTGATTTGGGATATGATGAGCACAAGCATCGATTTGGATGGGAGCATAACCGGATTTACCGAAATTAATCCTGAGGGCTTATTAGGTCAGGTATGGATAGATGTTGACAGGTCCAACGGTGTCGGGAGCGGCAACGTTTATGTTGCCGCATCGGTAAAACGCGACATGATCGGGGATCCGGGGGACGTGATGTTCGCAAAAAGCACCGACGGAGGACAAAATTGGGGAAGCCCGATAAGGATAAATACCGATATTAGCACCGATAATTATCAATGGTTCGGAACAATGTCGGTTGCACCGGACGGGAGAATCGATATAATTTGGCTTGATACGCGGGATGCAGTTGGATATCCCTATCTATCCTCATTATATTACTCATACTCAACAGATCAAGGAGTTACGTGGTCGGAAAACGAAAAGCTTTCCGAATTGTTCAATCCCCATATTGGTTATCCCAACCAGAACAAAATGGGCGATTATTTCGATATGGTTTCCGATTTGGACGGCGTGCACATTGCATGGGCAAATACCCTAAACAATGAGGAAGATGTTTATTACGGCCATATAAACCCATGGTATGTCGGTGTTGAGGAGCAAATCACAAAGCAAAACAGCTTCCTTATGTTCAATTACCCCAACCCTTTTAAAGATGCTACTAGCATACGTTACGAATTAATGGATAACGAGAAGGTAAACATTTCAGTTTATGATGTTTACGGCAAATTAGTAGATGAAATCAAAAATGGGGAAGAAAGTTCAGGAATACACAATATTGTTTTTGATTCATCGGATTTAACGCCAGGTATTTATTATTGCAAGTTGACTGCAGGAGGAAAAAGCGGGTTTATCAAAATGATAATAAACAAATAGGTCATAAATTAAAATGGCACAGGAAATAGAAAGAAAATTTTTAGTCGTGGGGGATTTCAAATCGTTTGCGACAAAAAAAACAAGAATCAGGCAAGCATATTTATCCACTGCGCCGGAACGATCGGTAAGGATCCGCATAAATGGGGATAAAGGTTTTATAACGATCAAAGGCATTGTCAGCAAATCCGGGACCAGTCGGTTCGAATGGGAAAATGAAATCTCATTAACAGATGCAAAAAACCTGCTTGAACTGTGTGAACCAGGTATGATTGACAAAACACGTTATATCGTTAAGGAAACAGGAGGACTTCAGTTTGAGGTTGATGAGTTTTATGGTAACAACCAAGGCTTAACAATAGCCGAGATCGAATTGCCGACGGAAGGCCATCACTTTGAAAAACCCGAATGGCTTGGCGAAGAAGTAACCGGCATGGCTAAATATTATAACTCGATGTTGATAAAAAACCCCTTTAAAAACTGGTAATAGCCATATTTAAATTCACAATTCCATAGAACGCCGATCAACGATTTGAGGTTTTTGAAGGGGTTTCTTTGTCCAATATAAACCTCCTTACTCCTTACTCCTTACTCACAATTCACAACTCATAACTCACAATTCACAATTCC
>JAJRQZ010000120.1 GCA_024279935.1 Bacteroidota bacterium | reverse complement strand
TATTTCTTGTTTTTTGCAGATTCCTAATGGTATTACAATATTTCTTTCTTGTTCAATGTTTGTCTTATCACTGATATTTCCAGTAGTAAAACCAGCAAAAAGACCAAATGGTGTACAACGTGTTGACATTCTCAGCAAATAAACGATTCTTACGAATTACTCAAGGATCTAATGAATGCTTTTCAAAAAAACGGGTGTTTTCTATAAGTCTGCTATTGTATAATAATTTTTCTTGTAATAAATGCCCTGTCATTTTGTATTTTAACAAGATAAATGCCCTTGTTTAATTTTTTAATGCTTAGTTGTATTGCAACTGATAAAGGTTGTGTACTCAATACAATTTTTCCATTAATATCTAAGATTTCAATAGTAGTATTTTGAATTTTATAATCATACGGAAAGTCTATGTTTAATAACGTGTTTGCCGGATTGGGATAAACTTTTATTTCGGTATTAAATAATTCTGATTCTGTAATACTAACAGTTGTATCTATTAATTTGTACACCCAAGCATCGCCATCGCCTTTGAAATCACATGAAACATCTCCATCGTTATTTTCCGGTGTGCTGCCAATGATTATTATTTCAGATTCTGAGAGAACAGAAGCATCATGAAGCGCATTATCCCAACTACTACCAATACATTGTTGCCATAATATCGTACCCTGAGGATTGAGTTTCACAATCCATTGGTCAAAATATTCTCCAATGGAATGATTACCTGACACATCTCCGTTATTGGAATTCGTTCTACCCCCAACAATATAATTGCCTTCAGGTGTTAGTTTAATAAAATCAGGGTTGTCGTTACCAGTACCTCCCAAACATCGTTGCCATTCAATTCCTCCAATGCTGTCCACTTTAAGAACCCAAATATCAAAATTATAAGGTGGACCGCCCGGTTGGCCATGAAAACCGGACACGTCACCATCATTAGAATTGGTAAGGCCGAGCAGTATATAACCCCCATCATTCGTTGTTTTTAAATCAATAATATTTTCCGTATAACTTCCTCCATAACATTGTTGCCATTCAATACTGTTTGCTGAATCAAGTTTTATAAGCCATGCTGTCGCATTAAACGGTTCTGTATTGCAGAAAACATCGCCATTGTCAGTTAAACCTCCAACAATAACTCCGCCGTCGGGTGTAGTTGCAATGCACATTCCAAAGTCACCAAATGCACCACCAAGGTTATTGTCCCAAACAATTTCACCCAAAGAATTAATTTTTAGAAACCAATAGTCATAAGATCCGTTGTTTGCTGTTACATCCCCACCAACACCTAGCGAAAGACCAATAACATAAATATTGCCATCGTCATCCATATCCATGTCTGAAGGTATATTGTTCATACTGCTGCCAAGGCAGTGTTGCCAGAGCAAATTGCCCAAACTGTCGGTTTTAACCAGCCAATAATCTAGCCCCCCGTGGTTGCCGCTCACATCGCCATCGTTTGACCATGTCTCACCAAAAAGAATAAATCCGCCGTCTGTGGATAACATTATTTCAACAGGAAGATCGTCATCACTGCCACCAAAGGATTTTTCCCATAGCAAATTGCCGAATTCATCTGTTTCGAATAACCAAAAATCACTCTCACCATGGTTATAGGAAACATCAATGTCATCTGAACTGGTGAATGATAAAATTATTAGGTGTCCATTATCAAGTGCTTTAATGCTTAGACCACCATCTATGTCTGTACCACCAAAACATTGTTGCCAATCGATATAAACTGATTGTGAAACCGCAAAAAAACCGACAAACAATAACATTATTAAACTTATGTGTTTTTTCATTGTTGAAATTTTTAATAACAAGTTGCCCGGGACTATCGGCCACGGACAACTTGTAAGAAGTGAAAAAATAGTTATTTGGTAATAATTAGTTTACCACTTTTAATCATGCCTGATGATTTAAGTGTAAACAGATAAACACCGGGCAATACTTTTCGTGTGTCCCATATTTTCTGCCCATGGTAGTTTGTTAAATTGATTGCATGAACCAATTCACCCTTAACATTATGGATTTCAATAATAGAATTTGTTGAAATTTCAGGAAATGAGTAGTTAAATGCCACCCAATTTTTAGCAGGGTTGGGAGAAGCATTAATTTGCAGCATAATTGATGTTAAATCATATATTGATGAGTTAGCACTTTTGTGCGTGTTGGGATCGGGCATATTGGGGCAGTCGTTATACTCGTTTCCGTAAACAAACTGTAATATATTTCGTGCCTGCATGCCCGACCTTCCACTACTATTTGCAACCATATTTTCAAGCATGGTTTTTTCAGTGGTAGTAAGCATGTATATGTTACGGCCTTCTGCCAGTAACTGTACCTGAAACTGCTTAAGGGTTTTATACCTTATGTATTCAGCATTATCAGTTTCAAAACTATAATCAGTTGGCAAAGCATCGATAAGTGCAATGGCTTTTGAAGTATCACCTCGCTGAAGGTAAACATCAATTATCTGGTAATCTGTTGCCATAGTACCCAAGTTACTAATCCAGTTTACTAATGAATCAGTATTTATTAAACTATCATTAAGTATGTTTCTGATAATAACATTTGCTGCCCTGCTTTTTTTTCCACCATACTCAGCCAAATCACTTTCAAGTATGGTTTTATAGGATATAGTACCAGGGGACCCTGCCAGGATGTCAATCATATACTGTGGTAAAGGGTTCTCTTTTGTTTCAAGATATTCCAATAAAGTTTTATCTTTCATGGCATCGGGGTTGGCTGAAAAGATTTCAAAGATAACAGCATCGGGGAACAAGTCGGTACGGCCGGCAGTTTCAACAAGAACCTCACGTGATAAATGTGGTGATTTTGCCAAAAGGTCATTTCTTGTCTCCCACATCTCATCCGGCCATGCGCCTTCCACGTCGGTAATCGTACCGGGGGTGTCGCCACCATCTTTCAAGGATTCGAAAAGTGCCTTTGTTCCTAGATAATCAACCTTATTGGTATTGTAAATATTAATGAAATGTTGCAATTGCGATGTTGTCAGCCCAAGCCCTTTATCCTGTTTGGTAATATCGCCATAATTTGAAAGGCATGGATTTGTGTTTTCCACATCAACTGGAAAATAATTATCTGAATAATTAACGGGGGTCTCAGCAGCATTACCTTCTTCATAAAAATAGGTAATACCCCATTCAGATTGGTTATTGTAATCGCTATAAGGGTTGTTCGCATTTAATGAAAACTCATTACCGGCCGGCTCATCTAACAATCCCTGCAAATATTGAATTCCTTGGTCTGTAATGTAAAAGTCATAAACATTATTACTATTATCATTGCATAGGTGTACGAGACCAATTCGGTCATCAGCATTAAAGTTTTTACCCTGAGTATTGTTGGCAACGTGGACACTATCAAAAATATTGTTGTATATTTCGTTATACATAACCGGATGATGAACAACAAATTCAGTTTCATAATTAATATTAACCCCTATTGCATCGCTAGTCATGCCTTGTGCAGGGTAAAACTCGTTTTCCTCGATTGCGTAGCCATTGCAGTTGATAAGGTCAATACCCACACCAAACCCATCAGTGCAAGAACTTTCAGCACGTGTATTCGGACCAATGAAAAAGTCGTTAAAGATTATTGTTGCATTATCAACTGTGTTCAATTGTATTCCAATTCCGTTATTTACAAATAATGCATCATTCACATAAAGTGTATTTGGGCTGCCTGAGTTTAGTGCTATAATGCCTGCATAAAAGTTATTAAAAGTAGAATGCGTAATACTTGTGTCAGGACAAGGTTGAACAGTTGCGTCACAATAATCAGTTATCCTATACCCGGCATCTATTGTAAAAATACCTTGTCCGGTATGTTGTGCATCAGTTATGTTATTCGTAAACTCACACCCGGAAATATTTATTCCGTTTACACTGCACATCGTTATATGCGAATTAAAACTTGGTATCACATAATTGTCATCAACTATAAACTGGCAGTTTGTAAAACGGCTTACATAACCCATAGGTTCTCCTGAGAAAGGATGATAGTTTTGATATGGCATAAACTCAACCGAACGTTTATTGTTTACAAATGATGAGTTACTTGCAATGACTATTCCTCCAACGGTATTCCAGTCGTCATACTTCCATGTGCTTACAGCATTCCAGGCATTTTGGATACTGGCAAAGTTTTGCAAAACGAGTTTGCCTTGTGCCAAAGGATGCCCTTCATATTCAAACTGATGTTCAGTTGCATTGCCCCAAACCTCGATTCCTTGCCATGTTTGACCACATGGTGCTGTACATGTTGCACCGTCTAAAATAAGTTGACCGCCTGATTCAATGATGATGTGTGAGTTTTCTTCAAAATATTGAGTGCCTCCATCGAAAGTAACAGTTGCTCCTGATTGGATTACAAGATTGCCTGTAAAAAAGTGGTTTCCGTAATAAGTATAATCATTGTTCATTAATACGTCAGTAGCATAAAACTCCAACGGTGCTTGGTTTTCGGTATCAAATATTGTAACCGCTACTTCATCCCAGTATGGACTGGATCCTTTACTGTTATTCGCAATTCCCGAAAAAAAGTAATCGCTGCATTGTGAAAGCCCGGTTAGTTCGATTGATGTGTTATTGCCAATATTTATTGGGGAATCACCTTGATCCAACCCTGTTCCGTTATATGGCCCACCTGCCTGATCACCATAATAAATTAGGTTCTCCGAACCACCTGAGTTCATAAACTGAATTTTAATAGAACTTAGTCCTGTGTATGTAATGCGCATATTGCTTTTGTCGGGCAATTTGCTGATATAGATGTCCTCACTTTCTATGTGTGTCGCACCATCATTATCGGTGCCGCTAATTGCATAAGAACCTCTAATCCTTCCCTGGTCATCCCAGAGATAACTTGATGTATTGCTCAGTAAAGGAGCCTCAAAACTCCAACTTGTGTAGTTGTACTCAGTATTTTCTAAATTTATATAAGGTATCTCCCCTTGGGTAGTAAATACATTTAAATCAAGAAACCAGTCGTTAACAAAGTCTCCATAAGGGTCTTCGTCTTGAAAATATGCTGCGTAATAAATATTATCCAGTTCTGAAAACATAGTGGCTGCATCTGTTACAACTATTCTGTCTTCAATACCTCCGGGCGGAACACCTGTCAGCGTGATCAAGCAATCTCTTTGTGTACCCTCAACATCTGTGAAGGTCATGTAAAAAGACTGATAACCGAAAACCTGATCATAAATGCCGGTAAATGTTACAGTTTTAGTTTCGCCTTGAAAACTGTAAATATCAAATACCATTGGATCAGGATTTGAATGACTACTGATTGGCTCTAACCAAGGAGCAGCACCTTGAGGGATTGTCCATGAAACAGCATTAGCAGAGCCTCCTGTGACTTTCCAGTTAGTAATGTCAATTGTGAACTGCACTTGTTGGCCGGGTTCAATGTCTCCAAGTTCTTTAAGATTTGTACTTATTTCAAAATCAGCCTTGGCAGATATTGCTGTAAAAAGCAGAAATGCAAGTATGGTTGTAAATTTTATTATTTTTTTCATATTGATATGTTTTTTTGTTTTCTGTAAAAATTTCGTTTGCTTCAGGATTGTTCTTTTCAAAGGAGTATCCTGTAAAACTCCCCAAAACTAATGAATTTGTTCTTGCAAATTATAAATATGATTTTTGTTTTCTGTAGATATCTTATTTTCCTCTTCTTAGCGCATTGGCAGAAATTTAAACTCTTTTTTTCTGTTGGCTTATTTTGTAGGCAAACTCAAAAACAGCGGTTGGTGGTTGCAGAACATAATAGTTATTGTTGAGATAATGAAAAACAGAAACTATGCGGTTTTGGTAGAATGCTATATGGGGGGGGTAACTAACTGTAAAACAATTTGTTGTATTGTTCTTACAAAATAATTGATGATTGTGAATTAAAATAAGTTGCCATTATTTAAATTTTTTTCATGCTGTAAAAGTAGCAATTATATTAGTGCAAGCATATCTTTTTGTAAATATTTTTATAATCAGGGGTTTACGCTTAAAACCCGAATCTTATCATTATAAAATATGAAACTGACGGTTTGATGTGTCGATTTCAAT
>JAJRQZ010000119.1 GCA_024279935.1 Bacteroidota bacterium | reverse complement strand
GACAGCCTATAATCAGCATCTACATCTGTTACTTGCCAGTCATCATTTAAATTTAGCAATAAATCGAAAAATTGGTGTGTGAACATTTCTGCTTTTTTTCGCTAAATTAAAATTTTCCATTAAATTCGTGGTAGTACCAATCATTGGTTACCTATCCGTTTTGTCACAATTTTTGTTTGAAAAACACAAAATTTCCGCCAAAACTACTGCGATTTTAAATATATAACCCCACGCTGAAGCATGGGGCTATTGATAATCAACTTGATAAACCTGCTGAGTAGTAACAATAAATTACTTTAGTCCTGATTTAGGAAAATCGTTTAACGGGTTCTGTGATTTCTCTCGAATCACAAGTGAAAAAACGAATTTTTAGAACCCACCTAAAGCAAAAAGTCATTAGGTATACCCATTCTTCTATTTGTAGCATTGTATGTACTCTCCTTTGAGAAACGACTTCACACTAATCCATATTTATTAGTTTTAACAATAATTCTATCTTTAGGATACAGTGGTTATTTAATTGGTTCTGCCGAGGGTTTGACTTTCTCTCGATCATTCTTGATACTACTTTTTTTTAGTGTAGGCATTTGGCGTTTTCTTCAATTCGTAAAAATTAAAAAACTAAAATAAGATTACATATTAATTTACTTAATTAAAGATAGGACACTACTTATTTTAAATTTAGAAATCCCTAATATTCTGCCTTTTAAGATCAGGGATTTTTAAATTATTCAGTTATATTAATAATAATATTTCATATTATCCTTTTGATAATTAGGAAATTATAATTCCGTTGAGTAACATCCCAAATTTGATTTTAAAAGCCTTCTCCTCCAAATTTTACCTTCCAATAGTCGAAACATAATTTGAAATACATGCCCCTTACAATCTCGCAAAGGCATTATGTTTACAGTTAATATTCCACATTGGACACATGAACATAAACAATACTTTGCGCCTTTGCGAGAGATAATTACGTGATAATTAAGCGTGAAAAGTATTATCAACAACAAAACCCCGGCCACAAAAGCAGCACGGGGTTTGTTAAGAACAACCGGAAAGGGTGTTATCTTATTTTAATAAATTTCCTAACGGATTTTATCCCGTCGGACGGAGTAATATTAACAAAGTAAAATCCTTGCTTAAGAGTTGATGTCTGAAGATTAATTTTCGTTTCACCCTGATTTACATTAAGTTCTTTTGAGGAAAGCACCTGGCCAAACTGATTCATAATCTCAAGTTTTATAGTTGAACCTTCTTTAAGGCTGATATTAAAGTATGCGTTATCAGAAACCGGGTTAGGACTGATTTCGCCTAAATCCTCGATAATATCCGACTGTTGGCCAACACCCAGTACTGCCTCTCCGTTGGCAACCACGATAGTGATATCTACCTGTGGAGAATCAGGGCTTAGGGTTACCAGGGCTGGCGTAGTCCTAATTCCGACAATCTCAGTATAAACGATATAAGTGCCATATTGCAGTTCCCGGAACTGGAAGTTTCCATTTTCATCAGTGCGCAAATAAGTGATCGGATTCTTGTTCTCATCCATAAGGAGGATTTCGACATCGCTCATGAGGCCGCGGCTCTCATCGGAATTTACCAAACCATTTATAATTGCGCTGCCCGAGTTCATGACATTGCTGTCAGCCAGCATATAAATATCATAAGCAAAACCCATCGGCATTGGGAAAACAGGCCAAGCATCTTCCCAGTTAAGGGCGCTAAGGTGATAAGTAGGCAGATAATCGCCATAATATGCCGATGCATCCGTAAGTTCCGACTGTACGAAATATATACAATTCTCCAATCCCACACCATCAAATTCATAGTATCCGTCAGCATCAATTTGCGTTGTGGCAACATTGACGAGATTATCGCCGAGGGTATCGAAAGTCATAAGATAAACATCGGCAAAATCGGCCATCAGGCTATCTTCAAGATAAACATTGCCAAAGACCGCAAAACTAAAGCTTTCGCCAACCCATACAATTTCGGCATAATCCGCAAAGCATGACGAATCGGCTGTTTGGGCCGTCAAGTTGACAAAATACATCCCAGCCTCGGCAAATACGTGAGTAACGCTCTGCCCTGTACCATATTCCCCATCGCCAAAATCCCATGAGTAAGTAACTGTACTGTCGCCACTCATAAGGTATCCGCTAAAATCAACGCTCAAATCCGTTGTCTCATACTCAAACCATGAATAGCAATCGTTATTGCCGTCGTCTGATACATAAACAGTTTCGCAATAAGAACTCTCGCACGAATCGGATGAAATACTCAAGCAAACCTGATATTCGCCGCCAGTGGCATATTCATGAATCGGGTTTTGTTCATTACTTGTGGTTCCGTCGCCGAAATCCCACTCCCATTCGCTTGGGTTTCCCCAGGAATAATCCATGAACTGAAGTGTCAGGCCATCTCCACAGCCCATCATACAGGTATCATCACCTAAAGGGTAATAGTAAAACCATGCCTCGCAGTTAAAATCCCAGTTTTCAACATAAACATCTGAGCAATAAGTACTTTCGCATGTATCCCCACTAATGCTGTCGATGGCCGTTATTGTCAGGCAAACTTCATATTCGCCTTCGTCGGCAAAGGTATGGACAGGGTTTTGTTCCGTACTCCCTGTTCCGTCCCCGAACTCCCAATCCCATGAGGATGGTTCATCCCCCATCATTCCCATGCTCATATCAACAAAATTAATTGTCATGAAATCAGTTGAATCCGGACAATAGAAATACATTGCCATGCAGTCGTCTCCACCGCCGCTAGGGTCCGAACAAAGTTCGAAGTCAAACTCAAGCTCGTTGGAATTCTCCGAGAACTCCTCCGACTCACTAACAAAAGAACCGTCACAACTAAAAGTCTCGACATAAACCGTTCCTGTCTCGCCATCCGGTACTTCTATGTTGTCTTCAAAAAAACCGTCGGCATCGGTAAAAACAGTATTGAAATAGTAGAAATCCCTTGACAGGGAATCGCCGGGAATACTGATGTTGACCATCTGTTGCACCAATGGCTCACCACTGTCCTCATCCGTTACATAACCGCTAATGTTGAGATTATAATCCTGACCAATAACAGCCAAGCTCATAAATCCCAGTAAAATACTAAAAATAAAATTTTTCATGATTTAGAAATTTAATTAAACATTGATTTATCTGCCCTTATTCGTGACGTTCTTAATAATTAGACAAGAAAAACATTAATGGTTGCCTGAAATAAAAAATTATTTAGAAAAATATTTGCGTAAAACAACACTCTGTTAGATAGGCTCTTATGGAAATTGAAAATAAATTTTACAAGAAATGCACATAAGTGGGCAGGATAAAGTAATTCTAAAGGTAAAGTTACCCTGTTCAACGCATTATATTTTCTTTGGGAGCAGTCTGCTTATCTGCCATGAATAAATTTGCCTCTTGCCACAACTTTAGCCTCGCCCGAAAGAACACGATAGAGCATCAAGCCCCGATCGGCTTTGCTGATATTCAACTTAACCGATGTCAGTCCGCTTTCGATATTCATTTTATAGGTTTCAAAATTCCTGCCCAATGCATCTATAAGCTCGATTTGTATATTTTGTCTTTTTGACGAAATCATACTGATATTTATATAATCGTCTGCCGGCACGGGATAAACCTTGTTGATACTTAAACTCTTTCCTACTAGGTTTTCCTGTACCCCGACGTAGGCATCGCAGTTGATTTCCAATAAATTGCCATCGGAAAACAACTGGTTATCATCTATTTGCACAAAGCCAACGCTCGACGATTTCCCACTTACCTCTGCCTGAAGGCGATATAGGCCATTCGGCAGCGAACTAAACCCGAACTCCTGCAAGTTGTTTGTTTTGCTATATGCGACATAATCATCTTCGAGGTAAAGCTTTACTATCCGACCCGACAAATTCAAATCCCCGTCGCAGCTCAGGCCACTTACCAACTTGCCGCTTATGCCACCAATACCTGCATCCATATCAACAAGTTTTTTCAAGTTAACATCAACAGCAAACTGATCGTTGTTTTCCAACACGAAGGTTGTAGCATATCTCCAATCGGTTTGATGTTGATAATAGGAGGGCGCATAGTTTTGATAATCTATCGATTGCGGCGTCAAATCAAGGCGCAACAAATACTCTCCGACCGGTTTTTGGACAAACCAATAATATCCGAACTTCCAAAAATCCCTTTTGTCCATGTATCGCCACTGATTGGATATCCTGCGGTACAGATAGGCAGTGGCGATATTCGAGCTGTCATCTTCTTCTATATTGATTGGAAATCCATCGATAAAGGCATGTCCCCCGAAGTTGAAGTAATCAGGCGTCGAAATTTCCTTACAGATAAAACCGGAACAATCGCCGCCAAGGGGATTCGCCGAGCTAAACAAACAAACCTGATAAGTGCCGCTGGAATCGAATACGTGCACCGGGTTTTGATCCTCTGAGAAACTACCGTCGCCAAAGTCCCAATACCAGTTTTCGGTTTCATCCGACGACTCATCGGTAAACACATAAGTATAGGGCGTATTATTAAGTGTGTCAAGCGAGTATGTAAAATCAGCAAAGCATGTAGCTGAATCGCTAATCTCTATTTCCATACAATACATATCGGAGCAGGTCATCATTTGACTTGAGACAAACAGGCAAACTTCATAAATCCCATTTTGGGGGAAAACATGGGACGGATCTTGCTCCTCGGAGGTATCGCCGTCGCCGAAATCCCAAAACCAATAATCTATATTTCCCATCGACATATCGGCAAACTGTATTTCGTTAGCATTTACAGGATTTTCCGAATAAGTGAAGCCGGCCTGGCAACCTAAACTATCCCCCAGATATACCATATCCTTATGCTCTGACCAACAACCAGTTACGCTATCCTCGATTATCAATCCCACTTCGTAATACCCAAACTCGCTATAAGCATGCGCAGGATTATCGTCATTGGATGTCTCGCCGTCGCCAAAATCCCAGAAAGCACTGCTGTGGCTCCCCATGGAAGCATCGAGAAAGTGGACTTTCATTTCATCCTGACCATCAAAATAATAGGAAAAAAAGGCCTGGCATTCCTGATTATAATAACAAATGCTAAAATCGGCATTGTTAAATTCTTGGGGAGGGTCGAATTCCGCAAAAACAAACTCATCCTCGCAATTAAAAACGCCTACCCTGGCATGATCAAACTCTTCAGTCTCAACATAAACCGAATCATAGTAAAAGCCGTTGTTATCGGTCATTGTCATAATTTGCATTTCCTCGGACGACTCTATGAACACAGGGTAGTTTGCAATAGGCAACATATTATCTTCCGAGACAACCTGTCCCTGAAAATAAAACCAGGATTGTGAGCCCATAGTTGCCTGTATAAGCAAAAACAAAACCGCCGTTAAAATATTAGGTACCAATTTTTTCATTACTAAAGTCTAAAAATCATAATAAATACCGAACCTCAAACCCATGGAATAAGGTTTAATCACAGGATTTGAATTCTCATTTTTATAAATAGAGTTTAAATATTTACTAAACTCCGGCTGCAACGAAAGCGTCAACGAATTGACGATATTATAATTGAAGCGCAGGCCAAGTTGCCATTGCAGGTTCATGTCGGTCCTTGTGGGGGTTGCGTCCTCGATTTGCAACAGCGTTGATTCAGGAAGGTCGAAGTCCGCAACGGGGATCTTGCTCTTTATCAACTTGGAGAACACTATCCCGCTCTCTAATGACAGGCTCAGCTTGTTTTTGTCCCATACTTTATATCCCAGTTTAACGGGTAGGTTTATATAATCGTAATAAAACAACGGCGACGTAGTGTTTATGTGCACCAGGCTGTCGTAAACCGTGGTTTTTGTAGTATTATAAATAATCTCCTCAGGGTTTTGAGGGTTAATCTCGAAGGACTCGACCTTATTATAATAGCCTATGCTGTCATTGGTCCTGTATGTATAATTATAAACCCCTCTTTCTTTGGTTTTTTGATATCCGATACCGCTTTGAACGTAAAAATCATTTAACACAATACCAAAATCAGCATTAACCGAAAAGGTAAACTGATCACGGGTATTTGGATAGTACATCATAGCCGCTTTGGATGACAAACCGGAAAACAGATGAAGTTTTCTCCTTTGCCTCAAGTATTCGGTAATTTCAATGGGTTTATCGATCGGCTCAAGCTCAAGCTTTGAGATATCGAATATGCTCCTTGAGCTTAATTTAAGGATATCTGCTTCTGCTTGCATAGCATGTTCACCCGGCACTGTCAGCGATTTAACATATCCGGCACCCTCATTTTCAAAAGCAGATTCACCGGCAGTTTTTTCAACTGTCTCAAGAATGGAATTCTGCCCCGTTGTTTTTGACAGAGCATTAGTTTCAACACTAACAGCAGGGTTTTTGTTCCCCGCGCCAATTATATCAACTTCCGGGTCATCCATTAAGGGATTTTTCTTTTCATCTTGGCTATTTATCGCATTTGCCTGATCATCAATAGGCTTGCCGACGACAACTTCTTCTCTGTCAATGGCTTTGTCATTAATTCCGGATGAAAACGGGTTTGGCATAAAATACCAGGTAGCAGCACCTAAAACCGATAACAGCAATAATACTAGGGCATAGCGGTAATAAGCTTTAAAAGCAGAGTTATTGGCGGCCTCGGCAAAAAGGCCTTTGTTTACTTCTTCCCAGATGCTGTCGGGCAAATCGGGCTTAAAACCTGCAGCTGCCTCCTCAAAAACCTCATCAATATTTTTATACTCTTTCATAATATTATATTATGTCGTGCAATGCACCGTATTTCTCCGTCAACAAACCCTTTAACATCCTCCTTGCCTTCATAAGCTGCGATTTGGACGTATTGTCGGATATTCCCAGATCTTCCGCAATTTCCTTATGTGTCAAGCCATCAAGAACATACATATTAAAAACCATTCTATATCCATCGGGTAATTCTTGAACCAATTTTAAAATTTCCTCATGCGACACGGTCTTCTCGACAAAAATGTTTTCCGTACTATTTTTTGCGTCTATCGTATCGTGCTTTCCGTCGTCATATTCAACATGAAACGAATATTTAAGATTGGCTTTATAATGATTCAAGGCTGTGTTCACCATTAGTCTCCGCAGCCAGCCCTCAAAAGAGCCGGTACCTTTAAAATCCTTGATTTTCCTAAAAACTTTAATAAAACCTTCCTGTAAGATATCCTTGGCATCATCCATGTTTTTACTATATCGGAAACATACGGCAAGCATAGGTGAGGCGTACAAATCATACAACTCCTTAAACTCCTTTTGCCTACCGGCCTTACACCCATCTATTATCCGGTTGATTGGAATCATAAAGACCTTTCTTGTTTATTTTGACAGCAGTTAATAGGCGTGGTTGCCTGAACCAAGATATTTCTGGATTTATTGATAAAAAAAATAGTATTTTTGTACAAGTTGGAAATATTTTATTCCTAATTGATTTTGTTGGTAAAAATACATAAATATCGATATGACTGAGTTCCCTAAAATAAGCGATGGTTTAAAAAGTTTGTTTGATAATTTGAAACGTCCGTCGATACTGATTTACAGAGGTGTTATAATCGAATACCGCAAAGATGTCATCAACTTCCTGGATTTGGGGACAAGAAATTTAAAAGGAATTCCATTTTCCAATATTTTCAGCAACAATACCGAAAGCGGAATTAATGACGAACAGTTCAAAACGCTGCTTGAAGGAAGGTCAAAAACAAGTGAAACGACATCAGTATCACTGGATTACACAAATGTTTCGGGCGAGCAATCTAACATAACTGCCGAGATCGTCAACTTCAGCGAGGGCGGGAACCATTTCTTGCTTTTTCTTTTCTTTAAAGAAAATGATATAGACAAACTAACTATCGAGAATGAAGAGCTTAAGAGGCAGAACATGCTTAAGACGGCATTTGTAGCCAATATGTCGCATGAAATCAGGACGCCCTTAAACTCTATAATCGGCTTCTCGGAGCTCCTTCTTGAAGACGACAATACGGAAGAAGAGGATATCCTTTATCGCAGAATGATAAGTTCCTCAGGGAGGTCGCTTATGCAGTTGATAGAGGATATTATCGACATATCGAAAATAGAATCCGGACAATTAAAGATCACGAAGGCCGGTTTCGAGCTAAACACGTTTATGGACGAAGTGCTGTTGGGCTTCAAGCAAGAAAAGCAAGCAAGGGAATTGTTCAACATAAACATAGAGCTATCCAAAGCATCCCCCGACAGGGATTTGTACATACACACCGATCAGGTAAGGCTGAGGCAGGTATTGAACAACCTGCTTACCAACTCCATGAAGTTTACCGATACGGGCTATATAAAATTCGGATATCGTTTCGGCGGCAACGAGGAGCTTCAGTTCTTTGTCCAGGATAGTGGGACAGGCATAGAAACAAAAGCCAGCAAAGTTATCTTCGACAGGTTCTCGCAGGACAAAACAACTCTTCAAAGAAACGAAAAAGGCAGCGGATTAGGGTTGGCAATAAGCAAATCGATAATCAACTTGCTGAACGGCGAGATCTGGCTCGACACACACTCGGGTTATGGCACTACCTTTTATTTCACTATTCCCATTGATGACGAACGCAAATCCGGTGAGAGGCACAGATATTTCAATAAGATTGAGATACCTGATTACAAAAACATAAAAATCCTCATAGTTGACGATGTTGACCAGAACATCTTTTTCTTCAAATCGATGTTTAAGCCAACCAATGCTCAAATAGTTATAGCAAGCACCGGTGAGGATGCCATTTCTAAATGCAGGCAGGACGATAACATCTCACTGGTTTTAATGGATATAATGATGCCAAGCCTTGACGGGTACGATACTACAAGGAGGTTGAAAGAGTTAAAGCCTGGGCTCCCGATAGTAATGCAGACTGCTTTCTTCTCGAGGAGTGCAGCCGAGAAAAGTTTTGAAGCCGGAGCTGATGAGTTTATTGCCAAGCCGATAAACATACAAGAGCTTTTCAAGCTAATAAACAAACATGTCAAATTATAGGAATTGGTAAATGAAGCCTTAAAAATACTAATTAAATACTGGGGGCATTCGTCATTTCGCCCCATGCAGGAAGATATAATATCATCCATCCTCAAAGGCAAGGATACGCTCGCACTACTTCCGACCGGAGGAGGCAAATCGATATCTTTCCAGGTTCCTGCATTAATTAAAGATGGTATCTGCATAGTTGTCAGCCCACTTATTGCCCTTATGAAAGACCAGGTACAGAACCTGCGGCGCCGGGGAATTAAAGCAGGGGCCATTTATTCCGGCATGAGCCGCGACGAGATAGAATCGGTTTATAATAATTGCGTTCACGAAAAATTCAAATTTTTGTATATTTCGCCGGAAAGGCTTGAATCAGAGCCGTTCCGACATTTAATCAGCATACTGAAGGTAAATATCCTTACCATTGACGAAGCCCACTGCATCTCGCAATGGGGCTACGATTTCAGGCCGCCATATCTTAGGATCGCCGAAATAAGAAACCTTATCCCCGATGTGCCGGTCTTGGCCCTTACTGCCACTGCCACACCCGATGTCGTCGAGGATATCATGGACAAGCTGAAATTCAAGATGCCGAATGTTTTAAAAGCAGGATTTCTTCGCAGGAACATTTCGTACAGTATTTATAAAGAAGCAGACAAGACCTATAAATTGCTGGAAGTATTGAAAAAAACCAAAGGCAGCAGCATTGTTTACGTTAGAAGCCGCAGAAAATGCAGGGAATTATCAGAAATCATCAATAAGAACAACATCAGCTCAACCTTTTATCATGCGGGATTAAACGCAAGGGAAAGGACGAAGCGGCAGGAAGAATGGACCTTAAACCACCTGTCGAATATTGTCGCCACCAATGCTTTCGGAATGGGAATTGATAAATCCGACGTAAGGTTAGTGGTCCATTACGACCTTCCTGACAGCATTGAATCATATTTTCAGGAAGCAGGGAGGGCAGGAAGGGACGGAAAAACAGCCGGCGGCCTGGTGCTGTTCAACAATGAGGACATACACAATTCAATAAACAGGCTAAAGAGTTCATTCCCGGAAATTTCATATATCAAAAAAGTTTATAACGCCCTGGGGAATTATTTTCAGATCCCCGAAGGAAGCGGGAAGGATATAGGTTTTGATTTTAACATAGCCGAATTCTGCAAGAACTACAACATTAAAATAATCGAGACATACTCGGCGATAAAAATACTTGAGCGCGAAGGTTTTATATATTATATCGAATCCTCGGGACAATACTCGAAAATTATGATCGTGCTAAACAAGAATGATTTATATAGATTCCAGGTTGAGAACAAGGGCTCCGACAGGATAATAAAGGAGATGCTCCGCTCTTATTCGGGGGTTTTTACCGAATTCGTAAATATCAACGAGAACTTAATTGCCAGGCGCACCGAAATGACCAGGGAACAAGTAGTGAAAAAACTTTCATATCTGCATAACTTAAAAGTCCTTAAATACATACCCGTGAAATATTCGCCTCAAATAGTTTTGACTAGCGAAAGGCTTGGCTTGAAAAATATAGAGTTCGAACAGGACAACTACAAAAACCTTAAAAACTCGGCAGAAAAAAGACTGCAGTCGTTATTGAACTTCCTGTCGAACTCATTACAATGCAGGAGCCAGCAATTATTGGCATACTTCGGGGAAGAAAAATCGCAGCGCTGCGGGCTTTGCGATGTTTGCCGCGGCAAATCGAAATCCAAGCTAAACGACATAGAGTTCGACAGCATAAGCACATTCCTCGCGGAAGAATTAATTCAAGCCGACATGCATTTATATGAGCTGATCGCCAGATGCACCAAGTTTGACGAAAATCAGCTTATAGCCACTATTCAGTGGCTCCTGGACAACGGCAGGATTGTAAGGGCAAGCGACGAAAAACTCCATTGGAACAATCAGCTAGACATAGGGTTTTAAAAAAAAGAGATTGATTTTTTAGTAAGTTTGCAAAAACGAAATCTCATGAAAAAAATATTGATCATAATATTTGTATTAAGCAACTTTGGCATAATTGCCCAAACAAGCCGGCAATATGTGGGCATTTCGGTCGGGCCGTCTTTTCCTCTCGACGATTTTTCCAAATCGGATTTATCTGACACCACATCCGGCTTTGCAAAAACGGGGATAAACCTGAAGGTAATATACTCATATAAGTTTTCCCACAATTTTGGCCTGCAGGTGCATTTCATTTTCAATGCGAACAATATCGACAACGACGCATTGAAAAATGAAGCAGCTGCCAAAAAGGATGATTATTCGTTCAGCGTAGAGAGCAACCGTCCGTGGAATTCCGGGGGAATATATTTATCACCCTTTTTGCGACTACCAATTTCTGAGAGATTTACTTGGGAAATAAAGGGAAACATCGGTCTTTCTTCGGCCCATTCACCACAATTTATTATCAGGGGAACAAATACCGAAAGCTCTGAAAAAACCGAATATTTCAGGGAAGTTGCAAAAGCCTTTGGTTTGGGTTTCGGTACTGGGACAAGCTTTATGTACAAGCTCAACAAATATGTCCTCACCCTTGACATCGACTATTATTATTCCAATATACATTTTAAAGAAGTAACCGGCTGGGGATGGACTTCGGAAAACAATCCCAGCGGCACTCCATATAATTATGCTTTTGACCGGAAAATAAGCAGTGCTGCAATAAGTATCGGTCTAGCATATTTTTTATGACACACCCATCGCCCGCTTATTATGAAACTCCACTTATCCTACTATGAGAACGATGACGTAGTTGGCCTGGCAAAGGATTTGATCGGAAAAGAGCTATTCACCAATATCAATGGCATTATTACTTCTGGGATAATATCGGAAACGGAAGCCTATGCAGGCGCAACCGACAAGGCATCACATGCTTACGGTGGCCGCAGGACAAAAAGAACCGAGACAATGTATAAGCCCGGGGGCAGGACTTATGTTTACTTATGTTACGGAATACATTATTTGCTTAACATAGTTACAGGCGGGAAAGGTCAAGCCGATGCCGTTTTGATAAGGGGGATTATACCGAGGACAGGAATCGGTTCAATGTACGCTCGAAGCAAGAAGCACAGGCCGGAAGGCCTTTCGGACGGCCCTGCCAAAGTTTGCAAAGTTTTGGGCGTAAACATAAGCCACAACGACCTGATGTTGGATTCGGATCGCATTTGGATCGAGGACAATAAATTTGATGCCGCGGAATACAGTATAAGCGTAAGCAAGCGTATCGGGATAGACTATGCTGGTGAGGATGCTAAGCTGCCATACAGGTTTCTACTTAGGCCTAAGGGATAAAAAAAGCCCCGACGCTAAACCGTCGGGGCTTTTTTTAGTGTAAGGCATTTATTTTATGATTTTCGATAAATCAGCACCCGCCTTAAACTTAACAACTTTCTTTGCCGGGATACTAATTTCTTTTCCAGTCTGAGGGTTGCGGCCAATACGCGCTGCCCTTGTTGAAACCGAAAAAGAACCAAATCCTACCAATGCTACTCTATCGCCACCTTTAAGTGCACCTGAAGTTGCATCTACAAAAGCATCTAGTGCTTTTTTTGCGTCTGCCTTGCTCAAATTGGCACCGGCAGCCATAGCGTCTATTAATTCAGCTTTGTTCATTGTAATAAAAAATTTAATTAGTAATAAGTGTTTAACTCCAACAAATATAGTCCTTTAATTAAGAAAAGCAAGTTAGCTCCATCTAAAAGCCATAATATTGTTGATAAGTGCGCCCATTTGTTGATAACAATCGTTTTTTTTATGTGCTATTCTTATAAAATCACCATCAACAAAGGGATTCAAGGGGCTAAACAAGAGCGGCTTTATAGTTGCCGCCAAGGCGTATTCCCCTTAAAAAATCAGTTGTCGCCATACGCTTTTTACCTGTCAGCTGAAGTTCTTCCACTTTTAAACAACCATTGTTACAAGCTATTCTCAAAGTATCCTTTTCATAAATCACGGAGCCCGGAACCAGTTTTTCATCGCAGGCCTCTTTGGTTGTTTTGAACACTTTAAGGTTTAATGTACTTCCATTATCATTCTCCAATACCGTAAAGGCTGCCGGGTATGGGCTTAGGCCCCTGATAAAATTAAATACGTTTTCACAAGTATCATCCCAGTTGATCCGGCAATCGTTTTTAAATATTTTGGGGGCGGGCTTTAATTTCCCGATATCGCTGATTTTATTGTCTTGTGCAATTGTTGTAATCGTGCCTTTGATTATCCCGTTTACGGTCTCCAAAACTAATTCGCCACCTATTTCCATCATCCTGTCGTGCAAGCTGGCTGCGTTGTCCTCCTCGCGGATATCAATTTCAATTTGTTTGATAATCCTTCCCGTATCTATTTCTTTGTCCAGCAAGAAGGTTGTCAAACCTGTTTTTGTCTCCCCATTAATAATAGCATGGTTTATAGGTGCCGCACCCCTATATTGTGGCAGTAGGGAGGCATGAAGATTAAAGGTCCCTTTCGGTGGCATGTCCCAAACTATCCGGGGCAACATCCTAAAAGCCACAACGATCTGAAGGTCGGCACCCAAGGACTTCAATTCCGAGACAAAGGCAGGATCTTTCAAGTTAACAGGCTGTAGAATGTTCAGCCCGTTTTCAATCGCATATTGCTTAACGGCGGGAACACGCATTTTCTTTCCCCGCCCCGCCGGTTTGTCGGGAGAAGTTATTACGCCAACAATATTAAAATTGTTTAGCACGAGTTTTCTGAGGCTTGCAACAGCAAAGTCCGGCGTCCCCATAAATACTATTCTAAATTCATTTTTAGCCATGCCCATCATTAAAGTTTATCATTAACATTTGCGAAAATAAAAAAAACCCGTCTTGCCTGAGGCAAGACGGGTCTCAATAATTTCAATTTCATCTTATTTCATCAAGCCTTTTGAACGGGCTATGTATTTGTCAATGTCGCGGGCTTCGTTCGACAGGGGGAATTCGGTTTTTATTTCGTTATAAACCTCAACGGCATCCGAGTATTTTTTGTCAATTTCATAAACATTGCCTGCCTTAAAGAGAAACAGCGGCGTTGTAAAATCATTTTTGTCGCGATGGGCAGCTTCCAGATAATAAGAAATAGCAGATGAAATATCCCCTTTTTCCATATATGCGTCACCAATTGCACCGGATGCCATGGAAGCAACAATATGATCATTGCTCTCAAAATTCTCGAGGTAATCTATAGCTAGATCAAACTGGCCTTTTTTAAGGTATGACAAACCGGCATAATAATTAGCAAGATTTCCTGCTTTTGTGAGGCTGTAATCTTCTGCTATTTGCACAAACCCAATGCTGTTTCCATCGCCGCTCAGCGCTTTGTCGAGCGAATCGGCCTCAAAAAATTGTTGAGCCGGATACATTTGTTCTTGTGCCTCGGCATTTTGTGGTTCCAGGTAATATTTCTGGAACCCAAAATAAGCAAGGATAACAACAACAATAATCCCCACTACGATGCTAATCGTATTTTGGTTTTCAACAATAAAACTCTCCGTTTTGCTAAGGGATTCCTCAATTGTCTCTAGCCTTTGATCAACTTTAATATCTTCCTGTTTTTTCTTAACCATTATACTGCAATTTTGAGCATGCAAAAATATATTTTTATTGTCAAATAAAAAAGGCTGTGCGATATTTTTTACTTTTGTAAAATACAAAAGAGATGATAATTTCTTGTTTTATATTCATTTGGTTGTCAATTAGATATTTATGAGGCTTTTTATACGGATTGGTTTTTTTGTTTTTATTTGCTTTATGGGCATTAAAGTATATGCCGGATGGGTTATCTCGGAAGTTAGCGAAGATAATTATGGAAATAAGCAGCATCAAACAACATTTATTCAAAACAGCCTAATTCGTTTTGAAACAGAATCATCGGTTGCCATAATTAATTTGAAGACTGCCGAGATCACGCTTGTTTTCGGCTACAATAAGCTTTATTGGCAAGGCACAGTCGGCGAATTTAAAAAAAGCACTGTTGAAGTTTTCGAGCAAAAGCTAAAAAACATTGTTGCGACGGCTGATCCCGAACAGAAAGAAATTGCCCGGGACCTGATAGCAAAAATCAAAAAGGATTATGAGGAAGGAAACACTGATACAACTACTAACACATTTAAGATCAACATTATCTACCAAGAAAAAGAAGAATACATAGCGGGTTTCAAATCAAAAATGTATGAGATATCGACTTCAGACTCATTGTTGGAATCAATATGGATCACAGATAGCATAAACCCATATAAAGATATTGATATAGAAAGCATGATTTCATTTACCAATCAATTGAATCCTTCCCGGTCAAACAATTCAATAGAGGGCTCCACCGAATACTTAAACCTCATAAAAAACGGTTTAGCAATGAAGTCGAGCAAAACAAGCCCTTATGGGGGAACCACCACCACTATTGTCACCAGGGTTATTGAAACAAGGATAAACCCTGATATTTTCTTGCCCCCTGCAACATACCGGAAGGCCGGGCTGATGGAGATCATGCTCTTCAACATGCGACCTGATAATTCACAAATCAACAAGCTCAAAGAAGACTTCAACAAGGCAAAATCGAATCCTCTTTACGATTGACAAACCTAAAAACAGTTATTTTGGATAATATCGCTAAGCAAAAATTATATGCCTTCCTTTCCGATTTGCTAACGGAAGAAAGGAAGTCCTTGTTCGACAGGGTAATAAAGTACCGGACGAGGCATTTAACGGTTGTATTGGAAAACATTTTCCAGCCCCATAATGCTAGTGCAGTTATGCGCTCGTGCGACCTTAACGGGATACAGGACATTCATGTTATCGAGAACAACAACGAATATACGGTAAACCCCGAGGTGGCCATGGGCTCCACCAAATGGTTGAATATTTATAGGTATAACGAATCCGGCAACAATACCTGATCAGCCATTAAACATTTAAGGTCTCAAGGCTATAAAATAATAGCGACCACCCCTCATAAAGAAAGTTTCACGCCTTTTAACATGCCGTTGGACAACAAGTGCGCATTGCTTTTCGGGACAGAACTAAGCGGATTAAGCGATTTGGCCATTGCAAATTCGGATGAGTTTTTAAGAATTCCACAGTTTGGGTTCACCGAAAGTTATAATATTTCCGTTTCAGCAGCCTTAGTGTTGTTCACCCTCACAAACCGCCTTCATCAATCGGGAACCTGTTGGCGGCTTAATGCCGAAGAGATTATCGACACAAAACTCGAGTGGGCAAGACGTACTATAAAACGTTCAGGCTTAATAGAGGAACAATTTTTAAAGCAAAAATAAAATCCTCAAAATAATACTCTTGATATAAGCTTGAATATTAAGGAATTTTTAATATTTTTGAAGAAATATTAACACGTAAAAATTTCAAGATATGGGTAAAGGAGATAAGAAAACCAAGCGAGGCAAAATAAACATAGGATCATACGGTAAATTACGCAAGAAAAAAAAGGATCGCAAATACATCGCCCCGCCCGCAAAGAGTGTTAACAAAGAAGAAAAGGCTGCGGAAAAAGAGATAGCTGAAGAAAAAAAAGCAGCTAAAGCCGAAAAAGTTGAAAAACCAAAAAAACAACGGCAAAAAAGAAAGTCGCAAAAACTGCTGAGACAAAGGCAACAGCAGCAAGCACCAAAGCGGTAAGCGAAAAAAAGAAAGTTACAAAAACCACCAAGAAGCCTGCGGCAAAAAAGGCAACAACCAAAAAGGAAGAGACCCCTGAGGACAAAAAGGAAGAAACTCCCGAGGACAAAAAGGAATAATTTTAAACAATAATTATTTTAGCGGGCTTTAGTCCGCTTTTTTATGGCCATCCTGGACAAGGAGTACGATTGGGCTTATAGCAGTATAATTCCCGTCCTTATCCCAATGCATTAGCCAACTCACTAAAAATGTCGCCCCGATGTTCAAAATTCCGATACTGATCATAGCTGGCAGCCGCCGGCGACAGCAAGCAAACATCACCTTGGGCACTTCTTTCCCTTATTATCCCAAAAGCATCTCTCAGGTTCGAGGCCTTGAACAATTTGCTTTTATCAAAACGCCGCTCCAGCAACAACTCATAAATAATATCCCCTGCCTTGCCCTGAAAAATGATGGTGTTTATGTCCGAAGCCGAAATGAAGTCGGCCAGATCATTGTAATCCAAACCTCTATGGTAGCCACCAAGTATCAGGATATCAACATCTTTTAATGTTTTGACTGCTTCGATGGAAGATTGGGGCACAGTAGAAATACTGTCGTTATAAAACTTCACTCCCAAATGCTCCCCTACAAGCTCCAAACGATGTGGCAGCCCTTTAAAATCGCCTAGGAATTCAAAGGCATCCTCAACAGCCAGCCCGAACTTATTTACGGCCAAAACTGCTGCCAGTGCGTTCAGGCGGTTGTGATCACCCAATATCTTCAACAAGTTCCCATTATAGGATGATTTTTCCCCTCTTGATTCAATCAGCAGCATTTCGTTATCCAAATATGCTTGATTATCACCTTTCTCAATACCGAAACACATAATTCCCGAGATCACTTCCAGGTCATTATTCAACCAATCGGCACAAATAAGCGTATCAGAATCATCTTGAAATTTAAAGATGTTGTATTTTGCTTGTTTATAGGCTTCGAAGCTAGGGAAATAATCAAGGTGCTCGGGAAAAATGTTTAGTAATACAGCAACTTTGGGCGATGCGCTTATGTGCTCCAATTGATGAGCCGACAGCTCATAAACAATTATGGTTTCATTATCAATGATATGCAAGCTATCAAAGGCCGGTTTTCCGATATTTCCTATCAAAACACTTTTTATATTATTTTTCCTGAGGAGAAAATGCATCAAGCTCGAAGTCGTGCTTTTTCCTTTTGTTCCGCTGACCCCGATAATTTGATCTCGGTAAAAGCCGATAAACAAAGATGTTTGCGAACTTAGCTCAACGCCTTCGTCAATGGCGATTCCCTCGAGTGAGACTCCCGGCGACTTAATTATAAAATCGAAATTTTTAATGGCGGCAAGATAATCCCGGCCAAGGAACAGCATGTTTTCGGGGAAAGTCCTCAACAATTCGTCCTCAGCAACCCCTTCATCGAGGTCGGCAATGCCGAAAACCAGTTCAGGGAGAATATTTTTTATAAGTTTAAAAGTTGACCTGCCTTCCCTCCCGAACCCTAGAATAACAACTTTTCTGCCTTTAAGCTTTTCCTTTAAAAAATTATTCATTTATTGCCTTCTTTAAGATTTCCTCAAACTCGGGCGGAAGATTATTCTCCCCGTTATAGGCAGAAAGCAGGGAGGAAAGCTTAGTAACATTCCCCGGCTTTAACAAACCCGGATTATTCAATAGCTTCAGCCCGTTGTAATTTCCCACCTCCGACCTCAAAATATAGTCAATCACTGATCTAACCTCATCAACAGTGCCAACGCACTCAAAAGGCTTGAGCTCGGCATTCCCGCTCAGCTCCATCAAAACGCTCTCCAATTCCGCATCGTCCAACATATTCTTCCCGAAAATTGCCGTCAGCCTGTCAGTTGAAATAAATGGCGACAGTATTAAATATGTAAACAAACATTTGGGGCAGCCCGCACACCATTTATCTTCCTTGCTACCAACATTGCAACTTCTGAAACTCATAAAATGCCGGGTAAACCGTGAAAATAAAAAGCCTATCTGTATCTCGTTCAGGGGTCGGAGGAAACTAAAATAGCTGACACCCTTGTTAATATGTTTTTTCACATAAAAGCTGAAATCACTCTCGAATTCATACGATTTCGAATATTGGTGATTAATATCGGTTCCGGGCACTGTGCTCTCGTTTGCACTGTTTTCGTTTGAGAGAGCAATATTTCCAACGCCTGTCAACAAGGAAAGCAAGACATTGGTAAAGCCAAGCAATGCAGAAAAAGGAGTATGGCCGTTTAAAAACCCTTTGTCGTTGAGCTCAAGCAAGGTTTTATCCAGAAACCTGTTAACGACCAATGAATCACCGATTTTAAGACCTGCATTTTCAATGGTTCTTATTCTTGCCGGATTGGGGTTCAACATCATTGGGATTACATCAACAGACGCTCTTTTCAGTATTTCAAGGCTAACGACCGAATCTTTACCCCCGCCGACAGGAACTATTACTTTTTTAAAATCCATGTCGGCTTGAACAGCCTCGGCTGCCTGTCCGTAACTTTCAATATCTACGAACCCGTCAATGGGGACGTCTATGGAGTTTAAGTAAAAAAACTCGCCCAAACCGTTGAAATACAGTTTTTTCCACCACCCGACCTGCTCATCGTCAAGTTTGTGAGGCTTGACAATAATATTGGGCGGACAGGCTGTCTTCCAATAACTTATCAATTCCACCATACCAATGTTGAATACAGCGGAATTTAATATTTTAGTGCTTTCCGGTTTAATCCCACCCGGGAGCTTAAGCTCCATCTTAGGTTTAAAAAAGTACTTGTCCGACAGGTTAAAAGAAAACTCGATTTTTAAAACACCATCTATTAAATTAATTTTGTAACTTTGATATTCAAAGAAATCAAATTCCTGCCGGAGATTCAGATATTTCTGATAGTTATTATTTCTTTTCAACTTATGGTACGTTTTTTGAGGAAATTTTCTGTAAAAATAATTTAAAAAATGAAAGAAATAGACAGATTAGTACAAATAAAAAGTAATAATTTAGAACCCAAGCGCGGAAGGCTTTTGATTTCGGAGCCGTTTATGGGGGATTATTATTTTGGAAGATCTGTTGTATTGCTTGCCGAGCATAATGAAGAAGGCTCATTTGGGGTGGTTATAAACAAGATTATTGATGAACCGCTCAATGCAGTTCTAAAAGGGCTCCCACCCTTTGACTCGAAGATTTATGTCGGAGGCCCTGTTGACACAAGTTCCACTTTTTACATTCACACCTTAGGTGATAAAATAGAAGGTTCTATGACTATTGGCAACGGTCTTTATTGGGGTGGGGATATCGAGACCGTAAAAGAGCTGATTATTCTTAACCAACTAAATACCAGTAACTTTCGTTTTTTTATCGGTTATAGCGGATGGGGCGCCAACCAATTGAAGGAAGAATTAAAACGCAACTCATGGATTGTAAACCCCAACGTTGATAAGTCCATATTGCAAATGCCCATTGAACAAATGTGGAAAAACCTTTTAAACGGTATGGGCCGCATGTATAGTTTTTGGTCAAAATTCCCCCTTGACCCGACAATGAATTAAACATCCTGTTTTTTATGCCCTTGTAAGGCAATTCAAAAAAACCACATCATACAAAGCTAGAGAAAATGTATTATTTATTGCAAAAAATCTTATCTTTGCTTTGAGTGAAATTGCAATTTAATTTTTTTAAGCATGAGCAACAGCGAAAGTTATAAAATTCTGATAGTTGACGACAGGCCCGAGAACCTATTAACTCTTGAAGGCATACTGGAAAGCCCTGAATTGACGATAATAAAGGCAACTTCAGGCAATGAGGCCTTGGGCTTACTGTTGGAACACAGGTTTGCACTTGTTTTAATGGATGTTCAAATGCCCGGCATGGACGGTTTTGAAACAGCAGAGATAATGCGCAGCAACGAGCGAACCAAAAACATCCCGATCATATTCGTTACGGCTATCAGCAAGCAACGGCGCCACATCTTCAAAGGCTACGAAACAGGCGCCGTCGATTATTTATATAAGCCCCTGGACCTGGAAATACTACAGAGCAAGATCAAAGCCTTTGTCGAGTTTTTCAAGCACCGCCAGGCACTTGAGGAAACGACCGAGAAACTTTCCAAGACAATCGATGAATTAAAAAAAGCCAAGATCGAGGCCGAAGAGGCAACAAAGGCAAAAAGCAATTTCCTGGCATCCATGAGCCACGAGATAAGGACGCCCCTGAACGGAATTATCGGAATGGCCGACCTTGGCCTGATGGACAAGGATTTGACCGAATTACAATCGGAGCGATTCGGCGACATTAAAAATTCAGGGCAAACATTGCTTGAAATAATAAACGACATTCTTGATTTATCGAAAATAGAGGCCGACAAACTGGAACTTGAAGAAATAGAGTTAAGCTTGAGGACGCTGATCGAGAAAATATTCAACACACTCTGCATTAGCGCTTATGAAAGCGGCAACGAACTGGTTTGCAATATCGACCCGGATATCCCGGACAATATAATCGGCGATCCGTTACGGCTTCGCCAAATACTTCTTAACCTATTGAACAATGCTATTAAATTCACGAAAAAAGGGTCTATAACCTTAAATATAACTAAATTAGACTTGATCGAGGAACAGTTAAGGCTCAAATTCGAAGTAGTGGATTCCGGGATCGGCATACCTAAAGAGGTAGCCGAAACTTTGTTCGACTCATACAAACAGGCATCCTCCGACACTACCCGCAAACATGGCGGCACAGGACTTGGGCTTAATATCTCCCAGAAACTTGTCAATAAAATGGGCGGTAAAATAGAAATCGAAAGCGAGGAAAACAAAGGAAGCAGCTTCTTCTTTACCCTTAACCTCATAACCGGGAGCAATTACGAGGAGGACAATATACTTAACCTGCCCAAGAAAGCAGAAGATTACAAAATACTTATTCTGGAGGATCATAAAGGAACCTCCGATTCCATTAAGAGGCAACTTGATAATTGGGGACTTGAGAACAGCTCGGTAAGCGATGTGGACATGGCAATTCAAATACTTAAAAAACACGATTTCGATTTAATCTTCGTGAATTTCGAGCTTGGCAGGATCTCGGGCGACAAAACCATTGACAAACTAACTAAAGAATTCCCCGACAAGAAATTCAACATCATCTTTTTAACCCCCCTCAAGTCGAAGATAGAGGTCGAGAAACTCAAGAAAACAAAGATGTACACTTTTATGACGAAACCCGTCATGAAACATAAACTCAAGGAAAAACTGGAACTGGCATTGGGCGACGGCAGCCTGCGGAAGAACAAAAATGACGAATCCGAAAATGAAAGAAGAAAGAAACCGATAATCGATTATGAGGATATTAATGTGCTAATTGCCGAAGATCAGATTATCAACATGAAAATAATCACCCAGCTGCTCAGCAGGAAAGGCATTAAGTTCAAACAGGCCTCAAACGGCTTGCTTGCGGTTAACGAATATAAAAACAACGATAATAATTTCGACATGGTTTTAATGGACGTGCAGATGCCCGAAATGGACGGTATCGAAGCAACCAAGCAAATAAGGAAGTTCGAAGCGCCCTTGGACAAACATATCCCGATAATTGCAATGACGGCCCATGCCATGGTAGGCGACAAAGAGAAATTCATTGGCGCAGGCATGGATGATTATTTATCAAAACCTGTCAATCCCGAAGCCCTTTATTCGACCATTGAGAAATATTTAAAATAATCTCTAAATTCAGTAAATGGAAAAAAAATATCTTGATTATAATGAATCAAACTCATGGGAACGGCTTAAGCACACTTTAAAATCGTGGAAATATATAGGAGTTGGGAAATCCTTGCTGATTTGGTTCCTGTCAATTTCATTTATTCCGTTGGCAACGGTAGGCTACATCAACTACCTTAAAGCTTATCAAGGACTAACGATAGTTGCCGACAAATCCCTGAAGTCATCATCGCAATTAAGGTTAAGATATTTAACAACCTATTTTGAAGAAGTAAGCGACCTGCTGGACATAACGGCCAATTCCGAATCCCAGAAATCATATTTCAAAAAACTGCTCAAGCTATACAAAACATCGGGACTTGACGCAAAAGAATTCGTGAAGAGCAACGCTTGGCAAGAGTTTACCATAAAGGAAAGGAACGACTTCCAAAACACCCTGAAAAGAAAGGATTTTTATAATTTTTTGTTCGCTGGCATAGAAGGAGATGTGATTTTCTCTGTTAAAAACGAAACTATCCTCGGATCCAACATCCTCACCGACGAATCATACCAAAAAACCAAGCTATCAAGAACCACAGTAAAAGCAATTGAAAACAAAAAACCATATTTTACTGATTTAGAGGTATTTGAACCAAGCTCAGGAATTATTTCAGGATTCTTTGTAAGCCCGATCACCGATGACAACAACATAATAACAGGTTTGATAGTCGTTCAAATTACCGAAAATGAAATAAACAAGATGCTCCAGCTGGATGCCGGATATGGGGAAACCGGTCAGGCATATATTGTAGGCAAGGATTTATACTTGCGCTCCACAATGAAATACGGAACCGAAAAGGAAGTGCTTTCCACCAGGGTCGTCAACGCAAAGACCAAGCTATGGAAGGATTTTCTTATCCATGAAAACGATCCCGCCTATCTCATTGAACATGAACTAAAAGATGAAGGCGGAACCAACTATGACACCGACGGCACGGGTAAATTCGTTCTGGGAATATATAGGAACATCGATTATCTTGAGCAATTCGGGGTAAACTGGGCCCTTGTCGAAGAAATTGAGCATGACGAGGCCTTTGCCAATGCCAGGGAACTGTCGGACATAGTAAAGATTTCATTTATAATAACAATACTTATTGTTTTGTTGATCTCCGTCTTGGTTACTCGATGGTTTGTAAATCCCATTAAACAACTCTCGTCCTGGGGAAAACAAGTAGCAATAGGCAAGCTGAACTCAGTTAGCATCAAGGCTCCCGACAATGAAATCGGCGACATGAGCTCCACTTTCAACAAGTTGGTAAACTCATTAAAATCCTATGCCGAGGTCGCCAAGTCGATGGCCAAGGGTGATTTTAGCGAAAAAGTTGAGATCAGAAGCGATGAAGATGTTCTTGGAATCTCGATGAACCAGATGGTCGAGAGCTTGGTGTCAGTCGTAAATCAAGCAAATAAAATAGCAACCGGTGATTATAGCACCGAGATAAAGCCGCGCAGCGAGAATGATTCGCTTGGAAAGGCATTATTTAAAATGACCAATACCCTCAGGGAAAACGCCGCGGAGATCAAGAGGCAGGATTGGTTGAAATCGGGTTATAACCAGCTTGCCGACTCAATGAAAGGCGAAATGTCGATCAACGAGCTTTCCGACAAGATCCTGGAATTTTACTGCAAATATTTAAATGCCCATATAGGCTTATTTTATATATCAAACAACGACAGCTTGATTTATAGCAGTTCTTATGGCATCTCCAAAGACAATAAACTGGTCAAGAAAAAGATAAAGTCCGGCGATGGCATCATCGGACAAGTTTTTAAAAGCGGCAAGCCCATTATCATCGATGACACCTCCGAACCAACTTTGCCGAAAATTGATTACGGCTCAAATCAAAAAACACCATTATCATATTTGAATTTCCCGTTAACTCATGAAAACGAGACTGTTGCGGTAATCTCCATCGGCATGGCTGAGAAAGCCAACGAGATGCATATCGAATTCATAGAAAAATCGATAAAGGACGTTGCGATAACCATAATCACCCTGCAATCGCACCTTAAAGTAAGGGAGTTGTTGAACCGTACCCAGGAACAGGCCAACGAACTGGAAGTTCAGCAAGAGGAGCTGCGCCAGACAAACGAGGAGCTGCAAGAGCAAACAAATGCCCTTAAAGTATCGGAAGAAAATCTTCAGGCACAAAAGGAAGAATTAAAAGTAACAAACGAAGAATTGGAGGAACGCTCGAAAGCACTTGAGATTCAACGCGATGCCATAAGAAGAAAGAACAAGGAACTTGAGCTTGCAAGGATAGAGATAGAGAGAAAAGCAAAAGACATTGCCCAAGCAAGCCAGTATAAATCAGAGTTCTTGGCAAATATGTCGCACGAGCTAAGAACACCCCTCAACAGCATCATAGTTTTATCGCAGTTGCTGGCAGAGAACAAAAAAACACATCTCGACAATAAAGAGATGCAATATGCAGAAACCATAAATTCATCGGGCAACGATTTATTGGATCTAATTAACGACATATTGGACTTATCGAAAGTAGAATCGGGCAAGCTTGACTTGAATATCGAAAGGCTTTATCTGGATGATCTAAAGCAATATGTCAGCATTGCTTTTCAGCCATTGATGGACAAAAAAGGACTTAATCTTGAATTCAACATCAATGTCGGCAAATTAGAGTTCATCGAAACCGACGTTCAAAGGGTTCAGCAAATAATCAAGAACCTATACTCGAATGCCATCAAATTTACGGAAAGCGGAAGCATCAGCCTCAACATCACATATCCAGCAAAGGGAATTGAGCTTTCAAACAGCAAGATAGACAAGGCAAAGTCGGTTATAATATCCGTAACCGATTCAGGCATAGGAATTCCCAAGGAGAAACAGAAAATTATCTTCGAGGCGTTCAAACAGGCCGACGGCACAACCAGCAGGAAATATGGCGGAACCGGCCTTGGCTTAAGCATTTCAAGAAACTTTGCCACCCTGCTTGGGGGCGAAATGATACTTAGCAGCAAGGAAGGCAAAGGCTCTACGTTCTCTATCGTCCTACCCGTTAAATACAAATCCGAAGAAGGCACATTGCCTGAAGCAAATAACAAACAAGATATTTTAGTGCTGCCCGACACCACTGACGAGCACACTTTGCACGATATTTCCAAAATAAAGCCTGAGCATCCAAAACAAAAGAAAAAGACCGTAACGGTCAAAGATGACAGGGAGACAATAGAAGATGGCGACAAAGTTGTTTTGATAATTGAGGATGACTATAATTTTGCGAGTGTATTGTTAAGCTTAGGCCACGACCATGGCTTTAAGGGCTTGATTGCCATTGATGGTGAAACAGGCATCTATTATGCCGATTATTACAGCCCGAAGGCGATAATACTTGACATTGGATTACCGGGCATCGATGGCTATCAGGTTATGGAAAAACTAAAAATCAATTCGAGGACGCGCCATATCCCGGTTCATTTTATCTCTGCCGCCGACAGGAACATTGATGCTTTAAAAATGGGAGCAATTGGCTACCTGACAAAACCGGCAAACAAAAATGAGATCGAAGAAGTTTTCGGGAAAATAGAAGGAATTATCTCGAAACCGGTCAAAAAGCTGCTCATCGTCGAGGACGAGGCAATCATGCGAAAAAGCATAGTTGAGCTTATGAGGGGCGAGAACATAAACATTACCGAGATTGAAAAGGGAAGGGATGCCCTGGAGCTTTTGAAAAAAGAGTCCTTCGACTGCATGATACTCGATCTTGGCTTAGAGGACATTACCGGTTTCGACTTGCTTGAAAACTTAAACAAGGACGGTATTGCCGCCGAACTGCCCATCGTTATTTATACGGGAAAGGAATTATCCAAAAAAGAAAACGACACTCTCCAGAAATACTCACAGAGCATCATCCTGAAAGGAGCACATTCATTTGAACGTTTACTGGCCGAGACAACTTTGTTTTTGCACCAGGTGGAATCCAGCTTGCCTGGCGAACAGCGCAAAATGCTGGAAAGCATACATGGGAAAGAGAATGTGCTGGAAGGAAAGAAAATACTTGTTGTTGACGACGACATGCGAAATGTGTTCGCCCTCACAAGCCTGCTGGAAAGCAACAACGCCAGTGTCATTGTTGGTAAAAACGGCAAAGAAGGAATTGAGCAGCTAGAGAACAACAGCGACATCGACCTTGTTTTGATGGATATTATGATGCCCGAAATGGATGGCTACGAAGCCATGAGAAAGATCAGGAAAGTAAAGAAATGGAAAAAATTACCCATAATTGCGCTCACGGCCAAAGCAATGAAGGAAGATAGACAAAAATGCCTTGACGCAGGAGCCAACGAATATTTATCAAAGCCAGTTGAGAAAGATAAGCTGATTTCGCTGTTAAGAGTATGGTTATACAAATAAAGTTAGCACATTTTAAGGTTGTTAGTTGTTAAAGCATCTGAGCATATATGAAGTCCGATAGTGATAATACGTTGAGGGAGAAAATAGAAATTGATTTGCTGATAGAGGCGGTCAACAGGTTTTACGGCTACGATTTCAGCGATTACAGCAAGGCCCACATCAAAAGACGAATGATGGTGTTTCTCGCAAAACACAGGTTTGAGAGCATTTCCGAGATGCAGCATCATGTGCTCCACAACCCGCAAGTCTTTGAGGACTTCTTAAACAATTTCTCCATTAATGTTACTGAAATGTTTCGGGACCCCGGGTTTTATAGTGAATTCCGGAAACATATAATCCCTACTTTAAAAACCTATCCCTATCTAAAAATATGGATAGCTGGATGTGCTACGGGCGAAGAGGTTTATTCATTCGCGATCATGCTCAAGGAAGAAGGCTTACTGAGCCGGTCCACAATATATGCCACCGACTTCAATAGCGAGGCGCTGCAAAAGGCCGGGAAAGCCATTTACAGCATCGACACTATTAAAAGCTATACCGCAAACTATCAGAAAGCAGGTGGCAAATCCTCATTCTCCGATTATTATATGGCCAACTACAATTCTGTTATTATTGACAAATCGCTTAAGGTGAATGTGGTTTTTGCCGAGCACAACCTGGTTACCGACGGGGTTTTTACCGAGGCCAACCTAATAGTATGCCGCAACGTCCTAATCTATTTCAATCGCGAATTGCAAGACAAGGTCCTAAGCTTGTTCAACGACTCGCTGATTACCGGCGGCTTTCTTGCCTTGGGCACCAAGGAAACAATACAGTTCTCTTCAATAGCAAATAAATATTCAACAGTGAGCAAGGAAAATAAAATATACAAAAAATCGATTATATAAAGTGTATAAGGCAGTAGTTATAGGAGCCTCGGCAGGAGGAATGTATGCAATAAAAACATTATTGGCCTCCCTGCCCGGTAATTTCAGGATCCCTATCATCATCGTTCAACACCTTGCACCCGATTCCGACAACTACCTTGTTGAGTTTTTAGATAAAAACACCGGCTTAACAGTAAAGGAAGCAGATGAAAAGGAAGTCGTGAAAGGTGGATTTGTATATGTTTGCCCACCGAATTATCATATATTGGTAGAGGAAAACATGAGCATCTCCCTGTCAGCTGATGAAAAAGTGAATTATTCGCGACCCTCGATAGATGTCTTGTTTTATTCGGCAGCCGATGCATTCCAGGAAAGCTTGATAGGCATTGTGCTGACAGGGGCCAACGATGATGGTGCAAGAGGCCTTTTTTATATTAAAAAGAAAGGCGGATTGGGGATTGTACAAAACCCCTCTGAAGCCGAATCGCCGCAAATGCCAACAGCAGCAATTTTAGAGGCAAACCCCGACCACGTCCTTGAGATTCGGCAAATAAGCAAGATGCTTTTGCAGCTCGCAAACCAAAATCAGGACAAAAACAGCTTATAGTAAAAATAAACCAAGGTAAATACCAAAAAAAATATTATCCCGACCCACGATAATGCCTTAAGCCAAACAGGAGGCCTTGCCTCTGCGGGCATGTGGCTGTCGGTTACGACTTTATAATTCAACCATGCCAAAACCGGTGCGGTTATAAAAGACAAAGTAGTTGCAAAATTAACCATGAAGGCCATAGACCTGGCCATAAAAACTATTATCAGGGAAGTGCCTGTTATCATAATTAAAACCCATACAAGAGCGGGGTCCCTTTTAAGTTCCCTGCCTGAATTGAAGAGGTTCTTAAAAACTGGGGTCAATACCCGCGGATAGGCATCCAGGACCGTTATAGTAGTGCTGAACATAGTGGTAAACGCAGCCAGCGATATTATCCAATACGACCAGCCACCTATACTGCCGGTGTACATATTAATAAGCTGCGAGGCGAAAACTGTACCTTTTGGCGAGAACTGTTCACCGGTCCCCCACATAACCATAGCCCCAAGCAACACAAAACCAACGGCAAGCACAGCAGTGCTGATATAACCTATCCTGAACTCTACAAGGGCATTCCTTAGGCCAGGCCTATACCCCAATTGCTTATTTTTTGCGACTCCCCATACTGATGACCACACAGAAACATCAATCGGGGCAGGCATCCAGCCAACAAACGCTATAAGAAAGAAGATATCAGCCGACCGCGTCCATGTAAAGTGCATCATCGTATCAGGTTTCACTACCTTGTCAATACCCAAGGCAGCAAAAACAGCCACTATCGTCGAAACCGAGAGCAATACAATTATAAACTTTATAAACTTGTCGAGAAGTGAATATTTGCCATACAACAATATTATTGCCGATATAATTAATATGATGATGCTCAGTAGGTTAATGCTAATATCTATATTCAGGATATTTGCCAGGAGCCCGACAGTTACAACGGTGACCGCAGCCTGGATAATAAACATGGAGCCAATTGTAAGTATGGAGAAAAGTACCACTGCCCACTTCCCCACTCTAGCATACCCATCAACAAGGCTGTGGCCGGTGGCGTTTGCATAGCGCGCGCCATATTCAAAAAACGGGTATTTTAATACATTTGCCAAAACCAACACCCATATCAGGTCGTAATTAAATAATGCGCCCGCTTTTGTTAATTGCACCAGGTGCGACACACCGATTGCAGCACCTGCATACAATAAACCGGGGCCCAGAATTCGTATAATTTTTCTCATTTGCTCAACTTTTGGTTTTATTAAGTTTTTTCATGCGTCTTTTCTCCTTCCTTTGCTCCTTTGAGTTATGCCACATAGTGGACAAAATTCCGCTGAGCAAACTCTTCCACATATAATTCAGGAAGGATCTTTCGCTGTCGCGGCCATAATACACCAGACCTTCCCTGGTATTCCCAAACAAGCGGGGATTATTCGATTTAATCAGCAGGTCGTTTACAAGGAACTTGAAAAACGGTGAGGCAATACCCTTTGTCATCGTTGCTTTTTCCCTGTCGTACAAACCGATCCTCAACTTTTTGTATTTAAACTTGATTTTGCCTTTGGAAATACTGTCGTTAGCATAAATTCCGCTAATATCAAATGACCCGCGCCCTTTAATTATTGAAACCCCAAACAAATTTTCCGTCATCGAGTTAAATATCTTAAAGTCCATGGGCTCAGTCTTTCCCGAAAAACTAAAAGTGTTCGAAGCATCCAGCGGAACTAATATCCGGGCATTTAATCTTGCTTTTCCCATCAACATAGCATTGAGGTTAATTTCTATTTTGTGCTTTGGAAGCATCATCGAATCAAGGTTGGTGAGCCTGGTGGCGATCAGATTAAGTTTGTCAAAGTAAACTTCGCCGGGAATGCTTGACTTATTTACATATTCGCCATATAGTATTTTAGCATCATGCACATTTATCGTATCAATATAAAACCCGGGCTTGATGAGCTTGATCAGCTCGGCAGGCATCGGTTTTCTAACATCATGCCTGATTTCATACTTCTTGTCCCTGTGGATTGTAGCATTGAGCTTATTAAGGTCTATTTTGCCAAGTAAGTATTTTCGGTCATTTATAAAAGAAAACAGGTTCAAATCGCTCATGACGACTTTTCCCCCACGTATTATGAACATATCCGTTTGATATGAAGCACGTTTAAAGAATTCTTGCATATTTAGATTAGGAAGTATGCTAAACGTATCGATGACAATAGAGTTATTGACGAAATCAAAGTTTATCAACCCACTTTTCAGCGTATATAATCCATTATCTATCAATATCTTATTGTCTTTTAGGTCAAGCGTGATCAGATTGGGTAATTTGTGCACAGTATCTTTTAAGCTAAAAACGGCATTCCGTATCTTCAAGTCAAAATCATTTATCCCAAAATCATCCGGAACAGTATCCAGGGGTCTCGTCAGTCGCAGGGCGGAATTATTGAATTCGGCATACTCAACGAAAAAATCATCATCGATTTGTTCAATAACACCCACAACATCAAGTGGTTTAGTTAGCCGCTTTCTTTTTCCACCAGAAGAATACTGCTCAAACTTTAACGAATCGGTAATAAGCTTTCGCATTTTGAGCCTGGGCTCATTAAAGCTTATGAGCAATGCATCGTAAATATTCAATTTTGGGACTTGCAAGCTAAATCCGTCGGTACTGTCCGAGAGGGCTTTGGTAAAGCTGATACCTGAGGCTGCAATGTCGTCATTCCTCATTCTTGTGTTGATATGATTTATCTTTAACCGAAGGTTTTCATGCTCGTTAATCAGTATAAAATTCCTTAGATCGATATCGAGCTCATCCAATCTTGAATTATCCGGCAGCGGCTTCCAGCTAATATCGGCATTCTCAATACTATACGAAACGGGCATGCTATTGTCCTGCCCAAGAATTTCCGCACTAAGGTCATTAATATCTAACATATTGAATTTAATTACCTTAGATTTATCAAAATTAAGTTTCTGAGAATTATTATTTTCGGTTTTTTCTATAAAGCTAATTTTAAGATGAGGCCTGTCCAAAACCAATCTGTTGAAATACAATTCATTATCTTGCAGAAAATCAAGAACGGCAATCTGCTCTATTCCCAGGTTCTCGATTTCTATTAGCCCATTTAAATATTCAACACTTTCATTAGCGAAATTATCAATATTAAAGTTGATTTTTCCCAATTTCAGACTGGAGTCGGAACTATTGTAATTTATATCAGCCACATCGATTTCATAATTTTCATCGCTATAAGCGAACTTTTTTATATTGCTCACAAAATTCAAGCGGGCAATATCATACAAATCAAAATTCTTGGCTTGTTGAAGGCCATAAATTCCAAGGTTAAAATCAGCATAAACTTTTTTAATAGTGGTTTCGTCACGCAAAGCAATGTTTATGTTCCCGTCTGAAAAATCAAGCTCGTTTATGTCAATTGAGAATGGCAATAATTTTTTATGCGCTTCATTGCCGGCCACACCGGAATTGTTTTTCAAGCTATAATCTATGTTAATGTTCCGGATTTCCAGTTTTCTGGCAGATATAAGCTCATCGTCCAGTAATTTCGAGATACTGGTATGCCTTAAAACCATATCGTGCCAGCCCACTATCGCATATTCCTCTGCATCGGCGCCATTAACTGATTTGAGGATTCCATCTTCCACAATTAGATCATTATTGCTGAAGGATGTTGATTTAGCTGAAAAATAGAATCCTTTGTTATCATTTCGTATGTTCAGCATAGGCGAACTCCAATAAAGAGAATCGGATTTCCCGAGCTTAATCTCACTATCAATCGTTATGTCCCTGCTAAAAACAATTCCGGCATTTATTCCTTCGCTTTTTAATGCAAGGCCATTTTCATCAACCATATTCAAATCGGCATTAATAAATTCAATATCCCTGATCACTAAGCTGTTCAATATTTTGCCACTGTTTATATTTGTTCTTTTTTCCCGGTTCAAATCTGTGGGCCTTAGGTTAAATCCGGGTTCATACAATTTGATCGAAACATCGGATTTTTGGGCTTTAACAAGTCGTTCAAGATTTAAACCATTAATATCCAAACTATTACAAGTCATTGTGTTGTCATGTTTTTTATCATGCAATTGAATATTCTTCAAAGTCAATCTCGAATTAATAAATGAATAATTAATATCTCTTGATGATAATTTCACTACCGTATCGATGGCGATATTCTTTATTTTAAGGATAAAGTTCTTGAAATCGGGAAAACACACGGTCTCAAAATTCGAGGAATCAATACTGAGCTTATCCACATTAACTGATATCCCGCTAAATCCCAATACCTTATTCCCTGCATTATCAAAACCATCAACATTGATGTTGCCAAGCATTAACTTATCGACCTTGAAAGTCTTCAACAATGCAATAAATTCCGTACTTATTTGAAAGCGGGGGGGCTTTGGGTTTTCCGAACCTCTAAACGGATAGATTCCGAAATATGCTGAATCCAGGCTTACAGAGTTCAAACCAAGGCTGCCAAGATTGCCTAATTCATATAAACTGATGCCGTCGAGCGACAGCTTATCAACATAGAACTTATCAAGCAGACCATTTGTATTTGAAGATATTGAAAGCTTGGATATAATTAAGTTTTCGGCTTCTGAGTCGAATTCGATATTACCAACTTTCAAAACCCTATTGTTCTTCAGTTTCCTGAACACGTTAGATGCGTCGATAACAATTCGTTTGGAGTACAGGAATGAGTTAGTATCGAAATGCAAAGTGTTGGACACAGTATTGAAATCATGAAGCCTAAGCCAAAAATCGGCCGAGGCCTCGATAAAACCCAAGGTATCCGACTTCAGCTCTATACGCCCCAGTTCAACTTCCAGGACATCCAGATCAACCTTGATCAGCGAGCTCAGGTTCAAAGTTGATAATATCTCCAGTTGTTTCTTGATGCTTAAGGCAGTATCCTTAACAGTTAAATGGTTAAAAACAAATTTGGGCTGTGCTGTCAGAACCTTATCTGCCTTAATAGAACGGGCGCTCAGCAATTCCCATATACTAAACTCATTTATCACAACACTATCGAGAGACAAACTTTGAAGGCCGGACGTATTTTTGCTGTCGTCAAGGGAATCATTAACTTTAAGGGCAAAATCAAAAACCTTGAAGCTTTTTTTAAAAGGATGGTAATCAACACTTTTTATTGCAAGGCTCATTTGTCCTTGTGAGATAGAATCAACACTTTCTATAAGGAGATATTTTAAGATAGCTGAATGATTTAACCATATTGCAGCTAAGGCAACAATCAAAAAAGTTGCTGACATGATAATTATTTTACTGCTTTTCTTCAATTAATTAGTTTTTATAATATCTAAATACACCGGCAAATGGTCGCTAAAACCACCATGATATCTAAAACCGATATTGGTTCGAAACGGTTTTTTCCCGAGATATTTTTCATCCACCTCCATCAACCAATCCGCATCAAATACCTTTAAACCACTCTTGGCGATTTTTAGCCCACCATTGTCAGTCATCAATTCCTCGGAGACTAACATTTGGTCAAAAGTAAACCAATCTTCCTTAAACTTAACGGTTCCTGCCGAATTATCATATCGGGATGCTGAAGACAGGTTGTGCAAGCGGGAGCCTGCACATAAATTCCTCAAGCTCCGGTCAGAAGGCTGATCGTTGAAATCGCCCATAATAATAATGTTGGCCGATGGTATTTCGCTTAATATCGAGTCGGTTTTACTTTTAAGCAAGTTAGAGAACATCAGCCGTAAAGGTGCTGACTCAGCCACACCCCTATACCTTGAAGTCCAATGATTTACAAAAATATGTACTGTGTCGGAAGCAATAATACCCTTAACATATAGTATATTTCTGGTCCTGATCTTAATTGAATCATCCACAAGGTAAAACGGTTTGGCATCAACCGGTATAAATTTGGGCGAATACATCAGGGCTACATCAATGCCTCTCATGTCAGGGGAATCGAAATGTATATATTTATAGTTTTGGCTTTTTAAAGGAGTAGAGTATAAAAGGTGTTTTAAAACATTCTCGTTTTCAATCTCACAGATACCGGCAAGGCAGATGCCGTCCCAACCCGCTATGTTTTGAAATACCTTATAAAGGTGTATTGTTTTCGATTCATATTTCCTCATTGTCCAATGATAATCGCCGTATGGCGTAAATTCATTGTACGAAAGAAGCGAATCAGGAAAACAATCGAAATAATTCTCCAGATTATAAAACATTACCCTATAATATCCCCCCCCGCTATTATTCTGGGCAAACAATTGAAAACACCATAAAACAAGCAACACATATAAGGTTTCCAAAACTTTCACGAAAACAATCACCTTAGCCTTCACAATAGAATTTTGAACATAAAAATACACATTTTACGCTTACACCATATTGGCTGTTCAATATTGGCCGGTTTTTTTCTAATGAGATAATTTTTTCTCCGAAGAGGAAATGGACGATGATTATGAACCGTCAGCCCAGCCGCTATCCGGTTAAATTGCAATGCCGCTCTTTTTTTGAGAATAAATATTTACCGAACCTGTCCTTTGAAATAAATAATTTTGCATTTTAGCGGCAAAATAAATTATAAACAAGAACATCGAAATTTTTGTATTTTTATGACTTAAATACCGACAAGTTTGGTCATTTTGATATTTTTTTTAAAAAAAAAGATAAAAAATTACGTTTGGGGGGTATAAAAATAAAAACTTTGGGTACTAATAGATAGAACAGTGAAAGATATTTCTGTTGAACAAATTTTAAACGGTATAGTAAACAACAACAGTTTTATTATACAAAAAGTATATAAAAAGTTCTTTGTAATTGTGCGCAAGTATATCCAAAGCCATGGGGGCAGGGAAGCAGATGCCAAAGACGTGTTTCAGGACGGGATAATGGTGATTTACGAACAACATAAAAACCAACAGCGTAAGCTTAAAAACGAATTTGGGACCTACCTTTTCGCAATATGCAGAAACATTTGGCTCAATCAGAAAAGGGCCGAATCGAAAATGGTTCTCAAGGAATATAGCTCCCTGACATCGGAGCTCGAAAAAAAAGGCTGGAACGACTTAATAAAAAAGTCGGAGGAGATTAGCTTCAAGGAGTCAAGGGCCAGGATCTACCAATCAAATTTTGAGAAATTGAGTGAGGAATGCCGAAAACTGCTGAAATTAACCGCAGATGGATTAAGCGTACAGGAAATAACCTTGAGGTTCGGATACAAATCAGAAGGGTTCACATACAAGAAAAGAAGCATTTGTAAAGGAAGATTAGTGAAATTAATAAATAAAGATGAAAATTTAAGAAAACATGAAAACTTATAGCAGAACAGATTACATCGAGCGATATTTGGAAGGCCAACTTAAAGAAGGTGAACTTTGGGAATTCAAGGTTAAACTTGAAAAAGACCCTGAACTAGCACGTCAATTGAAATTACAAAGAGAAATCAATGAAACTCTTGCAGATAACGCTAAATTAAAATTGCGCAAACAGTTAAGCAATACATATTATCAAACACAACAAGCAAGTGCTGTTTCACAATGGAAATACCAAATTGCAGCAGCCGTTGCCATCTTTTTACTTGTTGGAGGAGGTTTAACAACAAACTATTTCAAATCGTCCAGCACCAATAACTCAACTCTTTATCAGCAAAACTTTGCTCCTGACAACTCATTGTTCACCCTCAGGGCAGGCGTCACAAAACTTAATGCCTCACTGGACAATGCTATGCAGGAGTACAATAACGGGAATTATACCGAAGCGATAAAGTTGTTTGGCATGAACAACGATAATATGGGCGCCAGGCTTTATACCGGGTTTGCATATATGAAGCTGTCTGATTTTGACAATGCCATAATCAATCTGAGCGAAGTTATCGACGACAACAACAACTTATTCATTGACCAGGCAGAATACAATCTGGCACTCTGTTATCTTGCAACAAACAAGTCAGAAAAGACTATCGATATATTAAATGGCATAATTGACAAACAAACCGTTTATGCCAAAAAAGCAAAAGAGTTAATTAAAAATATTGAAGAGCAATAGATCAGCGGTTTAATTTGAGAAAAACAAGCATTTTCAAGGAGGTCTGTATTGGTTATACAATTGAAAACAAACAAGCAAGTTCCTTGAATACCAAGCAGAAATTAAAGCATCTTGCCGAACGACAAGATGCTTTTTTCTTTGTGTAAATCATTCTAATACTTAACTTTGGAAACAATACGCTTATAAACAAAGAAGCCAAGGAATGCCGGGATAATAAATATGAGCATCAACCAAAGACTATTCTTTTTGTTCCCTACTTTAAGAGCCGATGTGTCCCCCGTAATTATATATGCGGACCAATAATTAGGGTGTGATTTTATCATATTAGAATTTCTCAAAACTTTCACCTTGGCCATTTGCATGGCTATATCTTTTTCATATCCCAGTGAAAGATATTCATAGAAACCTTCCATGATTTGCTGGCCACTTTCGTCCTGGACTTCCCAAAGCGTCATCACTACCGAGGGGACGCCTGCAAAAACGAAACCCCTGGCCAGGCTCATTATGCCCTCTCCTTTTTGAAGCACCCCCTTCCCGGTGTTACAGGCACTTAAGGTAACCATTGATGCCTTGAGGTTCATTTCGTATATCTCGGAAGTGTTTAAAAACACCTTGTCATCTTCCCCGCCCTCTGGCGCAAAAACCAATTTCGAATACAAAGGCATCGTATCGTTAATAAGAGTGTGCATAGCGAGGTGCAGGACATCGTACCCGGCAGCAGTTTCAAGGAACTTCGACTTTAAAGCCGAGGACCCTGAATAAACTTTACCCCCAAACTTATGCTGAAGCCCCTCAACCTCCGATTGTGCAAACGGAAGCTCCTTCAAGCCCGGCAACTTCATAGCGGCTTTAGAATCTTTGTCCGGATGATAATGAGGCGCCATATATAAAATATCTATATTGCTCTTAAACGATGTACTATTAAACAAGGAACCAAACCTTAAAGTTGAGGAATATGAATATGAGACAGGATGATCTTTAATTAGATAATCCAAATCCCTATAATCCAGGCCCTCAGCAATTGATTGTGGTTTCACAAGAATTTCAAACGGTAGATAACCCAGTATCCCCGAGGGGATTATAAGCAACCTCTTGTCCCTAATCTGGTCTTCAACTGACTGAATCAGATACGAATACATATTCTTGGAATGCTTTACGAAATTAGCGAAATCGTATCGGTCTTCTTTTGTGAGATCCATGTTCTTCAGGTTTGTTATATATCTGGCAGATTCATAAAACGAAGAATCCAGCAAGACCTCTTTCATATAGAGCTTATTGTTCCCAAGCACGAAAACATACAATTTTGAATCCATCATTTGATATTCGAGCAGGACTTCCTTACCCGACAGCCTCTTGTACAGATCACTAATTTTAATAACCGAAATATCATATTTCAGTGAGTAATACTTTGGATTGTTCTTCTCCAATTGGGAAATGAGCGAATCATGTTTTTTGAGCAGCATCATCAATCTGCTGGCAAAAAAGTCAAGCTTCTTCTTCTTCGGTTTACTTTTCTGTTTTTCGTCGAATAATAGTTTTTTGACCCCGTTTATCTCTTCGTTCAAATCTTGGTCCAGCTTTAACGTCCCCTGGCTAATATCGGAGGTCCTCAAAGCCGCTGAGTTCCTTATTGATGCCAACAATATGGCAGATTTGCTTTTTTCGGAAAACTCGAAGGCCTTTTCCTGAAAATAATTGTTCGATGTAATATTGAATAATTTATACGAAAGCTTTATTACCTCGTTATAGATCGGGAATATTTGCTCCCTGATGATTTTCTGGTTATCTTTCTGTAAGCTTCTGCTGATATGTTCCAACTGCTTGAGCATCCACTCGTAGTTGTCCAAGCTTGAATATAAATTGTCGATATCTCCCCCCAACTCATATTTTTTTATCAAGGCCAAGGATTTCCCGTGATAGGCAGCAACAAACCTAACATCATGAAAGCCATTATTTAGATTTCCCGACTTACTTATCCCCAAATAGTTCTGCCATATTTTTATTGCCCTATCAAAATATATCAATGACATTTCTATTTCATCATTCTTCTTTAAGTAATAGTCGCCTATCTTGGAAAGTATCGTTGCATACTTTGCGGTTTTAAACCCATTTAACTCCCCCTCGATGTTGAGTGCTTTTTTATAATAGGCAAACTCTTCATTACCTGACGAATACAATTTAAGGAAATCGGCATACAACAAATATACATCAACAGCTCTTTTAGGGTTTACCTCCGGGATTTCAACTAGATTCAAAGCCTTTTTAATAACCTCCTCCTGTTTCCCCTTATCATTCAATAATTCGTATGATTTACTGATGGTCTGGTATAAAACAATTCTCATATCTGTTGACGGCGAGTAGTCGAAAGCCTTTTCGGCATAAGCGATGGACTCGCTGTATCGGCCCAGTTCACGGCTGACGACGCTTAAATTGTTCAGGGCCTTGATGAAACCGGATCCGGTTTGGTTGCTCTCGAGATAAATGTCAACAGCCCTGTCATAATAAAGCCTGCTCATGGGATAGTTCAG
>JAJRQZ010000010.1 GCA_024279935.1 Bacteroidota bacterium | reverse complement strand
GAATAGACCTGAAGGGTGAATCTCTAAGAAAATCAATTTTGAAAAACTAATAATGATAATTTTTATGTAATATTGCATGAGCTTTTGGAGTGGCACCCATACTCCGAAATCAGTGGCATGGTTAGACCGAAATAGCCAATCCTGCATAAAAATAATCTTCCCAGTGCTATTTAAAACAATAAATGAGTCAAAATTACAAATATTATTTACTTCAATAATTCCATTTGTTGGATTTGGGTAAACTAATATTACATTTTCTTCTTTGGTGAACTTTCTTTCTTCTGTCATGAACGTACAAAGCTATAGATTTATAACTATAATCCTGTCCGACTTTCTAGGGGGCTACAACAATGACAACGGACTGGGTTTGTAGGACGGAATTAAAAAACGGATTGAAAAAGATCATAACAGGGGTCATCAGGGCATCGAAAGGAAAAAACCAAAAAACATCTTTCAAAATGCTGCCTGATTTCAACTTAACAAACCGAACTTTTAATCGAATGATTCGAGGGTACTAAACCCCAAGCAGGTTTTTTTATTGCAAGAAGAAAAAATGAAAAGATAAAACTATTATTTGCAAAATAAAATAATAGTTTTTGTGTTCATTGAGTAATGTTTTTTTGAATTTGACTTTTGGTAAAATTAATGAAAAAATGAAAAATTATTGCCCAACTAATCATGGTCATTATAAATGTACCCCTATCGAAATAACTGGCATAAAACCATCTAAAATTAAAAAAAATCCTTTATAAGAACCAAACCCCAATTGAGAATAGATGTTCAATTTCCTATATAATTTGTAATTGAACCCAACATTTACATAGTTTTCAACTATTAATTTATTGTACTTTTTTCCATTTACTTGCCCCAGTTGACTTTCGTAAAAAGAATAAGGGTAAACAAAAAATCCTGTATTGAAAGATAAATTAAAATTATCTGTATTTAAAAAGCTGTATCCGTAAGCTGCATTGAATCCCGGTTGGTTATTAATAAATCTATCAGCGGGATCACCATACACATTATTTAGTAATCTTGTATAATTTCCGCCAATTGAGAATGAACTTTTTTCAATAACATACATTATATCAACCGAATAATGAATTGTATTTTGACAATAACTATATTTTAATCCATACTTGAATCCACGCTTCTCCTGGTTTTGAGCTTGTGATTTATACCCAATTTGCAATAAAAATATCAATATGAATAAAAATATATTTATTGGGATGTTATTTGTGAATCTTAAAAGTTTCATTTACGATTTTTTTATTTATTCTTCCACGAAGTATATATATTCCATTAGGTACGCCTGAAAGGTCAACATTTACAAAATTACTTTTAATATTATCTATTTTATATATGGAACGCCCAAATAGATTTAAAATTTCAATATCAATATCAATCTTATCACTGATTGTTCCAATGATTTCAATTTTTAGTTTACCACTAGAAGGGTTTGGGTATATATAAAAATACATTTGTGGTGTAATTTTGTTGACACCGTCAGCTTGTTCAGTACTACTTAAATTATTAAGACTATCTAAATCATCATCCAAGACATTTATATTACCACCATTATTTCTGTTATTTGAATAAGGTTGGCTAGATGACGGCCCTGGACACTCAACTATATTTATGGATAAATTACTACCAGCTAAAGCCTTAAAACTCGGCAACAAAGTTACATCTTCTGTCGCAGTTAATCTAAGGTAATCTCCTTCTGTCAAATTCGAAAAGCAATTATCGCCCCCTATAACAATATTACTCCCAGTTATAACAGTTGGATCGGTAAGTGATTGATTATAATCACATATTGTAACTACATTATTACATTCTAACCTTGTCCATACTCTTATGAAATCTATCTCATATGAGGCAGGAAAAACCGTTGATTCATCTGGTCCAGGAGAAAAAGGACATGGCTCATCGTTTGCAACCCCTACGCTTGCAATTAAATTAGCCTGATAATCAAGATTTCCAAACCAATACTTTATTAAATCGTCATTCAAAGACCAAGTACACCAATTAGGTGTCCATTCACCCCTAAAGATATTAAAACTATCAGTAAAATTTCCTGTTGCGGTCAGCCATTCACCAAAATTATTGCAATTAGTTGGACAATGAACATCAATATGAAATTTATTTGGTGTTTCTCCTTTATATTCAAATATGTCGAATTCCTCATTTGGATTCCCACCAAAAAGCCAAAATGCGGGCCACAAGCCTTTACCTTCTGGAAGTTTACATTTAATTTCAAATAACCCATATTTATATCTTTGCTTTGATTTTACCATGCCAGATGTATAATGCCACCACCTTAAATTTGGAAGTCCATCATCAAGTAAATAATCATCAGACTCATAAGGAATACCACGCGCATAAATATCTTCTTTTTTAACAATAAATTTTATTGTACCACTGTTCACACTTGGATTATAACCAAACTCATAATTTAGTCCATCAGTCATATACTCTTGAGAGCATGTTCCAGAATAATTTCGACCATATCCATAACTATTTATCCAAATATTATCATTTAATTCTGAACTATTCAACTCGTCACCACCAGAATAAGCATAGCGAAGTATTGTTCCATCTTCGTATAAGACCCACATCACATCTGGTTGAGAATACATTGAACCATTAAAGATTAAATATAAAAACAAAAAACTAAATAATTTTAATTTATTCATGATACAATCTTCTATTATTGATTTACTCTATTAGAAATACTACTATCCTTCATCTGTTCAACCTCTTTTTTAAGTTCAATCACATAAAGTGTTAGTTCTTCAACTTTTTGCAATAATTTTGCGTTCATATCACCAAGGTTAAGCCCGTTTTCTAAAACTTCCGTTTCGGCAGGAATACCAGGAAGATGACTGTTCTGGTTTATGAATTTTTCCAGGTCTGTTAATGTCATTAACTTGTACTCCGGCTTAAAAACATCATCTGGCCATGTATTTAGGTTCACTTCAATTTCCCTTGCATAAATTTTGCCATCAACGGCTAATTTGCTGTCAATAGGATAAAACCCAGTGCCAATTCCAACTTGACCAAGATTATTGAAACTTAATACATTCCAAATAATATTGTCATGTCCATCATTTAGATAAACCTGGACTCTATCTTGTTTGTCGTTATTATGGATTGCCCAAAAAGACCCTAAAGTATTATAGCATTGAAGCCAATCGCCCCACCCAGATTTAATATTTAGCATTGCTGCCTTCGTTGCACCAGGATAAATGTCAATACCAACTTTTTCATTAACAGTAGAAATCCGATTTCCATAATTTCCGCTTGCTTTAATTTCTTGCTTAACTTGTCCGTTAACTATTGAAGATAACGACATCATTAAAAAGGAATACTAATTTTGATACTTTTTTTCATGTTGTATGAGTTTAAATTGTTTATAATTTTGTTATTTATTTTTGAATAAGTCAAAATTATACAAATAATTCATGCAAACACAAAACACAAATTAATTTCTCAAAAGACAGATACTTAGGCAGTTAAAAATAGTAGTTTATACTAAATCAAAATAAAGTATTCTGTCATTGCTCCTTTTTACTTTTCTATTATGTATATATCCTGAAAATCAACGGACTTGTCTTTTTGTCTCCCAGACCAATATCCATAATGTTTCGATGCTATTTTAAGATTTTTACTTTTATTATAAAATCTCCTAAAATATTATTTGAATAATTCTCTTTTCTAAACCTCTCCACAATTAATTTAGAGTTGATCATTTTCTAAATCTTCAATATGGAATAGTATAAAAAATTGGCATTTAATGGATGTTCTCCAAAGTTCGGCTTTTCGCTTTTGCTAATAAGCGTGATTACACTCAAAAAAAAGAGACCCGCCAAAATCCAATAAATCTTCGTCAAAAAAGAAAACTCAATAAGAAATCTGCAAGAATCCACAAAAAATCAGCGTCAAAAAAACAACCTTAATAATTAATCCGCATCAATCCTTAAAATCCGCGCCAAAAAAACTCAATTACAACAAAAGAAAACCAAAGAATAAAAATAGAATTACGGCATGCAGGGCAAAAGCAATGCTACTAATACGAAGCCTTAAACTGCTCAAGGAACTTCAAGTCGTTTTCAAAGAAGAGCCTTAAATCGTTAATCTGGTATTTGAGCATAGTGATTCGTTCAATGCCCATACCGAACGCGAAACCGGTATATTTCTTGCTGTCTATCTTACAGGATTCCAGCACATTGGGATCAACCATGCCGCAGCCGAGAATTTCTACCCAACCGGTATATTTACAAACGTTACAACCTTTGCCACCGCAGATATTACAGCTAACGTCCATTTCGGCCGAAGGCTCGGTGAAAGGAAAATAAGATGGGCGGAAACGGATTTTAGTTCCTTCGCCAAATAATTCCTTGGCAAAATAAAACAAGGTTTGTTTCAGGTCGGCAAAACTTACGTTCGTGTCAACATACAAACCCTCAACTTGGTGAAAAATGCAATGTGCCCTTGCCGAGATGGCCTCGTTACGGAAAACCCTGCCGGGGGAAATTGTACGAATTGGTGGCAGTGTTGTTTCCATAACCCTAACCTGTACCGAGGAAGTGTGGGTGCGCAAGGCGATATCGGGATCTTTTTCTATGAAAAAAGTGTCCTGCATATCGCGTGCCGGGGGGTCGGGAGGGAAGTTGAGAGCAGTGAAATTATGAAAGTCGTCTTCTATTTCAGGGCCTTCGGAAACCGTAAATCCTATGCGGGAAAAAATATCGATTATGTCGTTTCTAACAATAGAAAGCGGATGACGGCTTCCTAATTGTGCATGAGCGGGAAGGCTTAGATCCAATTGCTTCGATGCTGTATCGGGGGATGTTTCGAGGCTTTCCTTGATGTTGACGATTTTTTCCTGTACCTGATTCTTCAGCTTATTGATAAACTGGCCCATTTCCTTCCTCTCTTCCGGCGCCACATTCTTAAAGTCGGCGAAAAGCCCCGGGATCAGTCCCTTTTTACTTAAGAACTTTATCCTGAACTCCTCGAGCTTCTCAATGCTGTCGGCCTTGAAACAGTCAACTTCCTTTAAGTATTCCTCTATTTTGGTCTTCATCTCCGGATTCTTTATTCAACAACTTCAATGGTCATGGTAATGGGTTTGAGCGGCTTGTCGCCTTTGCCTGTTTGCACGGCCGCTATTGCATCAACTACCTCAATACCCAGGATGACCTCACCGAAAACGGTATAACAGCCATCCAGATGCGGGGTTCCTCCCAAAGTGGAGTATATCTGTTTTTGCTCCTCGGTAAACTCATGACCCGTTTGAGCCCCCATTCGAGCAATTTGTTGAGCAGGCATGGCCCTGCCTTGAACTATATAAAACTGTGATCCCGAGGATTCTTTCCTTGGGTTTATCTGATCTGGCATCCTTGCCGCTGCCAGAACCCCTTTCTTATGAAAATGGTTCGGGAGTATCTCGGCGGGAATGGTATATCCCGGATCCGGGCGGCCGTCGGCATTGCCCCCTCCCTGTATCATAAAATGATTGATAACTCTGTGAAAAGGCGAATTATCATACCAACCTTGTTTTATTAGCTTTATAAAATTGTCGCGATGCAAAGGGGTATCGTTATATAATTTGGCCGTAATATCACCATAAGAAGTGTGAATCACAATCAATGTCTCAGGTTTGGTATTTTGAGCCAAAACGTATAAACTAATTAAAACGCTAAATATCAGCAATATCCTTTTCATTTCCGTATAAAATTATAATTAATCGGCAAAATTAAGAAAAATGGGTAAGGATTCGGTAAGTTGGGGAAATAAGGAGGATTAATGTTTATTTTTTGGGTCTTGCCCTCTTACTGAGTCCATATTCATTGATTGTCATTCCTTTCCCTACTTCATCGTTCTCCCGGCCCCTCGGGATTCGATATCCTTTCCCCCTTTCCGAACACCAATCAACGATCAACGATTTTAGATTTTTGAAGTTTTGTTGTTGATCCCATAAAGACCTTTTTACTTTTAACTTTTAACTTTTCCCTCACAATTCTTTCATCGCCTCAACAAAGCACTTCCTGCAAAGCGGCTCATACGAATCCGTTTCACCAAGAACAACAAGTTTATCATCTTTTATGGTCCTATGCGAATACGAGGCCAGATTGCCGCATCGCATGCAGATGGCGTGTACCTTGGTAACATATTCCGCCGTTGACATCAGTAAGGGAATCGGGCCGAAAGGCTTGCCGAGGTAATCCATGTCGAGGCCGGCAATAATCACTCGCTTGCCCTTGTTGGCCAACTGGTCGCAAACGTCAACCAGCTCGTTGCTGAAAAACTGGGCTTCATCTATGCCAACGACCTCGAAATCCTCGGCATAAAAAAGTATCTGCGAGGCATTCTGGACTGCTGTCGCCGACACTTTGCTGCTGTCGTGGGACACAACATCCTCCTCGTCGTACCGCACGTCAACGGCAGGTTTAAAGATCTCAACCTTTTGCCCGGCAATCTTTGCCCTTTTGAGCCTGCGAATCAATTCTTCGGTCTTGCCCGAGAACATGGAGCCGCATACTACCTCTATCCAACCTGCGCGATTAGAATTATTTCTGTCTTTTTCGAGAAACATCCCCTAATTAAACAATATTATATTAATTTTGAAAAGCACAAAAATAAGGAGTTTTTGCAAATGGTAAAAAGTAATTTATTGACAAGTATAAGCCTTGATATTGATACGTTTAAGGCTCATTTAAAGAGAATCTCAAAAGCAGGCTATAGCGTCCACCCGCTTGATAAAGACCTTCTTCTGCAAAAAACACGCAACCTTTACGATAAGATATCGCAACTGGAGCTTTGCACCGAATTAATTCCGGGCCTGCCTTCACCAAAGGTTGACAAAACTAATGTTGAAGCAAAAAAAGAAGTTGAAGCAACTGTTAAACAGGAGGTTAAAAAGGTTGAAAGTGCCGCCCCCCCGGCATTAGAACTTAAGGAAGAAGTGATTACCGAAGTTAAGGAAAGTGCTCGGCCAACGTTAGAAACATCAAAACCAGGGCTTGTTGAAGAAAAAGTTGTCCGAGCCGGGGAAGAGCATATTGAGAAGGCCGAAGCCCCGAGTCCAGCGCCCGAGTCCACTTACGATCTGTTTTCAGCCTCACCGGCTACTTTGAGCGATAAATTCGTCAAAGAAGAGGCAAGCCTAGCCGATAAGCTGAACAGGGCAAGTTGGACGATTTAAGGTCGGCTATCGGCATAAACGAAAAATTCCTGTTTATTAACGAACTGTTCAACGGCGACATGGGCCGATACAACAAAGCAATCGACGAATTAAACTCCATGCAAAACAAAACCGGTATCGACACTTATTTAATGGAGATCAAAATCGAAAAACAATGGAGCGACGATGACGATGCTTTTATTAAGTTTAAGGAACTGGTTGACAGAAAATTCAGTTGAGGATGAAACGCTTAGGTTTTTTTATTTCATTGCTGCTGTTTGTTTACTTTGCTAACGGACAAGATGTCGAATATGCCAGAATTTGTCTCGACAAGCTGACTTCCAAGGCGTTTCATGGCAGGGGATACGTAAAAAATGGAGATCTAAAGGCGGCGGGTTTTATAGCCAAGGAATTTGGCAAGGATAATTTAAGCAGTTTTGGCGAAGGCTATTTCCAGGGTTACAGTTTTCCCATAAACAGCTTCCCGGGAAAGATCACGTTCAAGATCGGTGATGAAAAGCTAATTCCCGGAGATGATTTCGTTATCAGCTGCTCAAACAAATCGGCCGACGGGGAGTTTAATCTGGTATATCTCCCCGACAACATTGACAGCGATTCTTTATTTGCCGATTATTATTCGGCAAACAACTTCAGGCCAAATGATATTCTCGTCGTGAAGGCCAATCTGAGAGGCCTTTACGGAAAGGCTTTCGACGGAATTGCGGGAGTTATGTTGCTGAGCGACAAAAGCCCCTGGTGGCATGTCTCAAACGGAACCAACCTAAACAACACTATTTCGATAAAGGCTAGATCATCGAAGTTCGCGAACAAGCCGGCAAAGGCAAGGATCAAGTTCGAGAACAAGTTTTTCGGGAATTATAAGACTCAAAATGTAATAGGTTTTGTGAAGGGGAGGAAATATCCGGGGAAATATTTTGTTTTCACGGCTCATTACGACCATCTGGGGATGATGGGCAACAAGGCATATTTCCCCGGGGCAAACGACAACGGCAGCGGCACGTCGATGGTGCTGGATCTGGCCCGCCATTATTCGCTTCCGGAAAACCGGCCCGATTATTCCATTGTTTTTATCACTTTCAGCGGTGAGGAATCGGGGCTTCACGGTTCGGGGTATTTTGCCGAAAACCCGCTTTTCCCACTCCAGGACATCAAGCTCCTGATAAACCTCGACATGGTAGGCAGCGGCAGCGACGGAATCACTGTGGTAAACAGCGGTATCTATAAAGACTTACTTGAAAAGATGAGAACACTAAACAACAAAAACTCATTCTTAAAACGGATAAAGGAAAGAGGCGAATCGTGCAATAGCGACCATTGCCCTTTTTACCAAAAGGGAGTAAAATCGGTTTTCATCTATACCATGGGCGGTGAGCTGAAAGAATACCATACCGTTTACGATAATGCGGATAAATTCCCTTTTACCGCTTATGACGGGCTGTTTAAACTGCTTACCAATTTAGTTGATAACAAATAAAAACATGTCGAAACTTTATATAGTGCCCACGCCCATTGGCAACCTCGACGATATGACATTTCGTGCCGTGGAGGTTTTAAAATCCGTTGATTTAATACTGGCTGAAGATACGCGGACCAGCGGCAAGCTATTGAAACATTTCGGGGTCGAAAACCGCATGATGTCGTATCACCTTCATAATGAGCATCGTGTGCTTGAATCCATATCTGGGCGCATCGCCAATGGCGAAACTATGGCGTTGATATCCGATGCCGGGACACCGGCAATTTCCGATCCAGGATTCCTTTTGACAAGAAAATGCATCGAGGAAAATATTGAGGTAGAATGCCTCCCCGGTGCAACAGCCTTCGTGCCTGCCATCGTAAATTCCGGTTTGCCGAACGACAAATTTTTCTTCGAGGGCTTCTTGCCTCATAAAAAAGGCCGGCAAACAAGATTAAAGGCACTGGCGGAATACAAACAAACTATCATTTTTTATGAATCGCCCCACCGCTTATTGAGAACGCTCAAGCAGTTGATAGAATTTTTCGGCGCTGAGCGAAAAGCGTCCGTTTCAAGGGAACTGACAAAAATTCACGAGGAGAATTATAGGGGTAGCTTGCAGGAAGTTTACGGCTATTTCGAGCAAAAAACCATCAAAGGCGAGATTGTAATCGTTTGCGCCGGGAAACCCGGCTGAACAGATCATTTTTCATAGCGTTCGATAGCGTACACCTTTGTTCGTTTCCCGGCTATTTCTTGGCTTTGTATCATTATTGTCATGACAACGTATAATACTGTCTATCAGTACTAATTGATTTTTGGCACGCATATTGTAATGCCATAGTTTATAATTAGTAAAATTATCATAAATTTCAATCTTTAATAATAAAATTAAAAACAATGAAAACTTTAAGATCAACACTGGTATTGGCGGCATCAATTTTTATGCTGTCGGGGCTAATGGCACATACTACAAGTTTTGTTATGGAGGAAGAAGCTTATATAAACGACATTCCGTTGGACACTCACGAAATTGCTGTAAACAATATATTTGAAATTGCGATCAATAAAGAATTTCAGATGGAAGAAGAGCCTTATTTCGACGATATTCCGTTTGATACCCAAACGATAGCATCGCAAAGCATATATAAAATTGCCATGAGCGAGGAGTTTGTGCTACCCGAGGAAAAATTTATAGACGACATTCCTTTCAACACAAGAAAAGTTGTGCACAACATAAAATGCATAAGATAAAAAGTAAAAAATTTTTATTGTAATAATTGGTTTCATAATGATTAAATCCCGTCTCGCCCCAGGCAAGTCGGGATTTTTGGTCTCAGCCCATATTTATCACATTGGCAACTACATCAAAAAGGTTTTATATCAACAAGTTTATTTTAGTTAAATTTGTTGAAAATTTTTCCATGAAAAAGATTAGTACGGCTATAATAATTATAGGAATATTGATAATCAGCAATTCGGTTCTTGCTTGCACCAACCTTTTGGTAAGCCCCGGCGCCTCAAAAGACGGCTCCTCGTTTTTAGTTTATTTAAACGACGGCGAATGGCTGTACCATCTCAAGCAAACGCCCGCACAGGACCACGACATCCGCGATTCGCTGACATATAGGAGCATGAGCGGTAAATCATTTAAAATACATCAAGTGGCCCATACTTACGCCATTATCGGTTTTCAGATGAACGAACATCAACTGGCGATAGGCGAAACCACCTTTTTAGGCCGTGAGGAGCTGTGGGACAAAAACCAACCATTAAAATATTGGGAGCTGATGCGATTGGCTTTGCTAAGGGCCAAGACCGCACCTGAGGCCATAAAAGTAATGACAAGCCTTGCCGAAACCTATGGCTATGGCAGCGAGGGAGAGAGCTTCTCCATTGCCGACCCCAACGAAGCCTGGCTTTTGGAAATGATAGGGACAGGCGGACAGGGTGGTGCTATTTGGGTGGCCCGAAAAGTGCCGGACGGCTATATTACCGTACATGCCAACCATTCCCGCATTGGCGAAGTCCCAAAATATGACGAAGACAACTGCTGGTATTCGGACAATTATAAAACGTTTGCCATTGAAAACGGACTTTTTGACCCTGACAAAGGAATCGGTTTTCGCTTCAACGACGTTTACGACCCGCCATCGACGGCACATTTAAAATATACCGAGACCAGGGTATGGAGCATTTTCCGCAGGGCAGCGCCGTTACAGGAGTTTTCTTCTGATTATTGCAGAAACATAAAAGGGGCCGAGCCCTACCCCCTTTTCATAAAACCCGACGAAAAACTTTCGTTGAAGGACGTTTTTTCGCTGCTGCGCGACCATTATGAAGGGACGGATTTCGACATGAGGAAAGACATGGCAGCCGACCCCTCGGGAAACCCCAACCGACCCCGGCCGCTGGAATGGGAAACCAATAATGCAAAATACAGCTGGGAACGGCCGGTATCTACATATAACACAGCATTTTCCTTCGTGGCCCAAATGCGTAATTATCTCCCCGACGAAATTGGGGGCATCTGCTGGTTCGGGGTTGACGACACTTATACGAACTGCTATTTCCCAATCTATTGCAACAACACTCAGATTCCGGAAGCCTTCGCCAAGGGCGACATAAGACACTATTCGCCCGAATCGGCATGGTGGGCATTTAATTTTGTTGCAAATTTTGCGATGCTTAGATATAACTTAATGGTGGAAGACATAAAAAGCGTTCAGCAAACGATTGAAAACAGCTTTATAAAGCAGCAAAAAGGAATAGAGACCGCAGCGCTCAGCCTGGACAAGCAAGATAGAATTGACTTCCTAAATGCTTATTCAGCTTATGCCGGGATAAAAGTACATAAAGCATGGGTCGAACTTGGGGAATTGCTGGTCTCAAAGTATAACGACGGCTATGTGAAAGACCCGGGCCAAAACATTAAATCAAAGTCTTACAGCAAGGAATATCTTGACAAAATAGTTGAAAAAGAAGGCAATAGATATAGAATTGATGATTAAAGCCATTTGCTACATACAAATAATACTTTTGGCCCTTACGGTGAGCAACACCTATTCCCAGAAAACGGATAGCTTGAAAAATCTTCTTACAAAATCAACCAGCCTGGAAAAGCGGCTCCCAATACTATTAAGCTTATGTTCTGAATATCAATACATCAACAGTGATACTGCAGCCTACTATATTCATCAGGCTATTTCCTTGAACAACAACTTCAACTTAAAAAAATACAATAGCAGGATTCAGGGATCTTATGCTGACATCCTTGTCTTACAAGACAGCATAGGCAAGGCCCTGGATATTTACAATTCTGTAAAAACCGACTTTTTGAAGGAAGGGGAATTAAAGTATTTAACGAAAGTTTTTCTTGTTGCCGGAAACATTTATTTGATGAGCGAAGACTATCCCAATGCCCTTTCAGATTACAATTGCGGACTTACACTGGCCGACAGCCTGTCGTTAAATGATTTAATACCACATTTTTACAATAATATTGGCAGCATTTATTACAATATAGGCAGCGACAAAAAAGCTTATGATAATTATTTAAAGGCCGCCCGTTTCTTCAAGTTGAATGCCGACACTTTTAATTTGGCTATAGCCTACGCCAACATCTCGAATATTTATATCAACTCGGAACAGGAAGACCTTGCTTTGGAATCGTTGAACATGGCGACCCGGCTGTTTGAGAGAACACAAAACTATTTTCGCCTTTCGGAATCATATATCTCTTATTCAAAGTTGTATCTAAAAAAGGGGGAGCTGAAAAAGGCTTACGAAAGCATTCAAATGGCAATTGAGGTGATAGGCAAGGAAGGGGATTCATATATGGGGCCCAAAACATTGGCTCATAGTTCAATTCAGTTAGTCCTGGGGCAGGTGTTGCTTGAAATGGACAGCCTTCAACAATCAGAAAAAGCACTTCTTAAATGTTTTGATTTGTCGAAAGAAAACAATTTTTACAACAACAGCAGCTTGGCGGCCCGGAGCTTGTCATCGCTTTACAAAACCTTGGGCAAATGGCAAACGGCTTTCAAATATCTTGAAACATCAATCGAGTACTCCAACCTTTCACAAAACGATGAAAAACTGAACAAACTGGCTAAAAAAGAGTTGGATTATGCCATAGAGAAACAAAAACGCAAGCAGCAGATAATGTTGCTCGAACAAAAGAACGAACAAGTGCGAAACTATTGGCTGCTGGCAACAGGTGTGCTTTCGTTCGTGCTTATAAGCATAATTCTTTTTCTGCTCTATTGGTTGGAGAAAAACAAGCGCCTCAGGGCTCTTGAATCGGAAAAAGCCATTCACAAGGACTTGGATTACAGAAACAAGGAACTGGCAACTTTTGTTTTATACCTAATGAAGAAAAACGAGCTTGTCTTGGAAACATCCAAAAAACTCAAGCGCATGAAGCTAACCTCCGAATCCAACACAAAAATATTAATGGAAATTATCTCGTCCCTCGACACTGATCCTGTTACCGACCTGGGTGAGGAATTCGATATGAGATTCAAGGAAGTACATACCGGATTTTATAAAAACCTCAGCAAGGACTTTCCCGGGCTTACGACCAACGAACTCCGCTTATGTGCTTTTTTAAGGCTGAACATGAACACCAAGGACATCTCTGCAATTACATTTCAATCAACAAACAGCATTGCAGTTGCCCGCCACAGATTGCGGAACAAATTCGGGCTTCAATCGAACGACAGCCTTGCAGGGTTTCTATCAAGATATTAAACCGCTGACAATCAGTATATGTAATGTTTTGTAATCCGCTATTAATCTAAAGTAGCTCCATAAATTTCTTTTAAATATTTTACTGTGCTTTCTTTGTGCCGTTCATATTTTTTTTTATGCAAGAGAAAAAACACGAAAAATCATCAAAGGTCTTAATGGAAAAGCTGGAGAACCTCATTTCTAAGAAGGAAAAAGAAAATTCTGCCCTAAAGCTTTTATTAAACATAGACCATAAAGCCGATTCGAACAAAAAATCAAAATAAATTATTCAATTTAAAAACATTATCATGAAGAAGATTCTAATTTTAGCGATTTCAATTATTTCGATTACAGGGCTTAATGCACAATGGGCGCAGTTAAGCCTTGGTACCGGTGCAGATTTCCAGGATATCTGCGTTTCGCTCACCGACAATAACTACATTTTTGTCGCCGGAGGCGATAAGATGTACAAATCAACGGATGAAGGCGACAGCTGGACCGAGATGACCCAATCGTTCACCACCACCCTTTGGGGCATTACTTTCCCAACCAACAATATCGGTTTTGTTTGCTCGAACGACGGCTATGTGCTAAAGACCACGGATGGCGGGAACAGCTGGAGCGTCAGTTTACAAATAAGTTCAGGGGGTTTCGACAGGGTGTCCTTCAAGGATGCCAACAACGGGATAGCCTCGGGTTATGGCATTTATACTACCAGCGACGGAGGGGCAAACTGGACAAAGACACATGACGAGGGATATTGGGGCCTCGATTATGCCGAGGGAGATGTATATTATGCCAACTCGATGGTCAAAATCGTTAAGACACTTGACAACGGGACCACCTGGACAGTACTAAAAAACGATTATGCCGCCTTGTATGCAACAGTAAGCTTTTACGACGACACCCACGGTTTGGCCGGTGATGCCGGAAAGGTATGGCTGACGGACAACAGTGGTTTGACATGGACGGAATATACAAGCCCGGGGTACGGCATTAACAGGGCTGCTGCAAGGCTCGACTACGACACTTGCTTCATGAGCGGCGAGGACGGCTTGATTTACAAAACAACCGACCATGGCGACAACTGGACGCTCGACGGTGACTTTAACGGTTACTTGCTTCGCGATATGACGATAAACTCCAATAACACAAGCCTTTTTGCATGTGGGTTTCAAGGCATCGTAGTAAGAAAAGCCTATGCTGAGCCCGAGCCAAATCCCGAAATAACTGTTGATCCCATTGAACTTGTCTTCGATTCTATACCCGCTAACGACACCACGGCCATGTCGCTTACTGTTACAAATACCGGCGGGCAAACCCTGGTTGTTGATTCAATAGTCTCGGACAATGAATATTTCTGGACTTTGCAGGGCCCGTTCAACCTTACGGCAGATCAAAGTATCTCTTTCGATGTTTATTTCTCCCCCGGTAAAGGTGGCGAGGCCAGCGGTTTACTCCATATTTACAATAACACCACCTTCACCTCAAATAAAACAGTTCCTATGAGCGGTTACGGAAACGAAACTGTAGGTATCATCAACAAAAAGGAAAGCAGCGATATAACTATCTATCCAAACCCGGCTTCCGGATTAATCTATATTAAAATAGACGAAGGGGTGGGAGACGATTTCAATATCGGTGTTTTTAATACAGCCGGTAAACTAATCATCAACGCACACCGCTCTCCCAATGCCGGCGAAGTATCATTCGACGCTTCCAATTTCGACGAAGGGCTCTATTTTGTTGCCATATTCAACAAGAACAGGAAATATGTATCTAAAGTCATTATTAAACATTGATTTATAAGTCGTTATAAAGCTTCATGCTTATAGTGGGATTTTAATGACAACTGGTTCCCCTTTTTTCAAATACTGATTTAACAACAAGCGGCACCTTTCAAATCCCTGTCATTTAAAATGACGGGGATTTTTTCTTGAAAAAAATCAACAAAACACTTTTTAGAATCACATAGCGTGAATACACATTTAGAGCAAGGAAAACCTAAGCCCCCAACCAACTACAAGTCCGTTAGCAACAAAAAATTGTTGTCGGTGGATTACAACACCTAGGTCCAAGTGAAGGGTTCGTAAAGCTTGTTGGCTTCATGGCCGGCAATTCGGCCCTGACTTTTGCCTTCCATTTCCCTGGGTTTACTCCCTTGAGGCTGCATATCATCGTGAAAAACAGAAGATTGTAATAGCCTTGAATCCTTTTCATTTATAGCTAGTTTCATGGTATAAGACCGTTGCAAAAGACAAGAATTTGTCCTGTACGATATTTCGTTCCCAATGGCTCTTGAGAATAAGTCTGACTAAAAGTTTCCCAATATGTTATCTAACTGGAGCTTCGATGCATCCTCAAAATAAAACATACAGAATATCTAATATTTAAAGGGGTATCATGACTTTCTGTAGGAATCCTATCTTAAGTTTATTTAGAAAAAATTAACTAACCATCCTAAAGTATAAAATATTTCAATATATGGTATTCCATAACTCATTATTGTAGTGATGCTAGTTTTATCGTTTGAGAAAAAACTTAAAACTAATTCAAACTTATTAATTGTAACCATTACGGTCTCCGTTGGTCATGGAGGGTATCTTATTGGCTCAGGTGACAACTTTTCTTTTGCCAGAATCTTCTTAATATTAGTTTTTTTATAGGAGGTCTATGGCGATTGTTGCAATTCACAAGAATTAGAGACCAAGTTAGATGAAGTATTAGTTAAAATTTACAAAACACCATTCCTGGGAAAAGGTGAAAACAACCCTCCTTATTCTTAACTTTAAAGTCTCTGATTTATAATCGATATTGTCCACAAAAAATGTTTAAAACGGATCCGGTACATTGTAGGCCGACCCGTAATGTCTATTTTTCGTTGTTCACAAAAAAGTCCGATTTGAGAAAACTTACGAATTTTAAGGATTACGTTCGATCCAGAAATGTTTTCTTAAAAAAAATAACAAAACACTTTAACCCTTGGCTCGGCGTTTGATAAAAAGAGTTAACTATTAGCGTCAACATATGTCATAATCGTTTGCAAATCGTATTTTTAGCTGTATTTTTGCATTTTAAAAATAAAGAGTCATGGAAGATCAAGATAATGGTATTCAGGATATAAAGCACAAAAACAATAATCTGTGGATGTACATTGTGTTAATAATTCTCGCACTGGGAATTATAGGCTTATCAGTCTATATGATATCGATAAAGAAGGAATTGAGCGGGCTTGTTGCCGAGAAGGAAGCCCAGCGGCTGGAACTTTTCGAGGAATTGGACAGCTTGATGAGGGAACACGAGAGCTTTAAGGTTTCCTATGGTGAGATGTCTGATTCCCTGATTAGTATGGATAGCATTATTCAGTCGGACGCAAAGGAAATCAAGAGCCTTCTAAATTATAAATGGGAATATTATAAAGTTAAAAAGAAGCTTTCGAGGCTGCAAATCGTTTCACAGAGGTATGTTCGCCAAATGGATTCCTTATATACCGTAAACACTACCCTTACCGAGGAAAACCTACAGATGAAGGAAGAGATACAAATTGAAAGGCGCAGAAATAAAAATTTAGCGCAACAAAAGGATGAGTTGAGCGGCAAAGTGGAAGAGGCCTCTATATTAGGCTCTTATAATATCGACGCAGGGGCTTATAGGGTGAAAGGCAGCGGCAACGAAGTAAAAACCGATAAAATCAGGAGGACGGACAGAATTAAAATATGCTTTACCCTAAGCGGGAACTCGATAGTTGCAGCCGGGCCGAAGTCAATTTATATAAGGATTGCACAACCCGATAAAAAAATCCTGAGCAAAGGAAGAGGCGACCAATATACTTTTGTTCACAAGGGCGAAACACTTCAATATAGCGCAAAAAAAGATATCGACTATAAAAACGAGGCGGTTGATATTTGCATGCGGTGGAATAAGAGAAGCTCACAGGAGCTACAAGCGGGCATATACCATGTTGATATTTTCGATGGTAACGCAAATATAGGCCATACTACTTTCGAGTTAAAATAAAGGCAAAAAAAGCCGCGACGGAATTGTCGCGGCTTTTTTTTAAGCTAATGCCGGTTGCTAATTTCCTTTAACCTTGAATTTATCACCGGTTTCCTCGATTATCATTCTGTATTTCTCGGCACTATAACCGGGTTGTTCCAACTTAGGGGCAATGTATTTATAGCCTTCGGGAACAGGAACGGCGGTTTTAACATTGCCATCCATATATTTCACGAACAAGTCCTGATAAAGCTTTTTCCATCTTGCAAAAGTTTTCTCCGCAACGGAATTGGAGTAATCGGTAAGATATTCAATAGGGACATCCCTGTCGGTTTCCAATAACGCAAGGGCGCCGGCATCAATTGCAGGGGTAAATTTAATAAAGCTTTTTTCGAGCTCTTCCTGAACTTTGGCGATTTCGGGATGTATCGCGTTATATTTTGTGTAGGCAAAGTTTTCGACCATATTGAAGATCCAGAAACCGGAAGTCTCGGAAAACTCCATCATGGCGCCGTTGCCGACGGCAAAATTATAAGGTATTTCGGTTATGCTGGTGTACATGGGCATATAAACCGTACCTGAAGCATCGTCAACGCCCCACCAGATAATCCCACCTATTCCGTCAGGCAGCCATGAGCGGCTTTGGGCAATCAAGGAGAAGCCTGTTTGTTGGGTCGCCGTGGTGCGCTCGTTGCAATATTGAACTCCGTCAACTTCCCATGTTAGCGGACGCCAGCGATAAGGAACTCCGAAAGGGCCTGCTCCGACATCCTTGCTCATATCAAGCTCGGTTCCTTCAAGATGGTTGCGCATGAACATCATCATATCGTGGACACTAACTTTTTTGTCGGGTTTTATCCAAAGAGGCATCCTGTTCGAGGCATAATTATCGGGTGTCATGGGGCTGCCTTTTATATGTTTCTTTTTATGCGTGATGTTTCCTTTTGCATAGTCCCAATATTTATCCATTCCGTCGGCAACCTGATCAAACATCGACCAAACACGGATTTCGCAGAAGCGCGCTCCGCCAAAATCCACAGGGGCATAAACATCCGAAAAACTGAATTTTTTGTCGGGGCCCTTATATAAACCGTTTTCTTTTGCAAATGAAATAACATCTTTTGCGTAAACTACCTCGATTCCTTCGTTGAAGATCATGTCCATGTTTTCGGAAGAAATAGAATTTTTTTTGTTCTCCAGCGGAAAAGTCGTTATCCTTGCTTGATTTGCGTGGCCTGCGACATATCCGTCAGGGATTTTCATCGCAACCCAGACAGCACCTTTCCTGCCCTCTCCCTTGCCAATCATTTCTAATATCCAGGCTTCGTTCTTGTCGGCTATGGAAAAGGATTCCCCTTCACTGTAATAACCATATCTCTCAACCAGCCCGGTCATTATCTTTATGGCTTCGCGAGCCGTTTTCGAGCGCTGCAGGCCTAAATAAATAAGGCTGCCATAATCAACAATTGCGCTTGGTTGATGATGCAGCTGCGAAAGGCCGCCATAAGTTGTCTCGCCTATCGAAACCTGGTGCTCGTTCATGTTTCCAACAACATTATAAGTCTCGGCGGCTTGTTCTATCTGACCTAAATATTTTCCTGTATCCCATTCGTAAACATCCATCATTGTTCCGGCAGGCCATTTGGCGGCAGGCCAGTGATAAAGCTCGCCATAGAGAATGTGGGAATCGGCAGCATAAGAAATCATCACCGAGCCATCGACGGATGCTCCTTTGGTTATCAAGTAATTAGTACAAGCCTGCGTATAGTGGTTAACAAAACTTAAAACCAGTACGAGTAAAAACAATCTTAATATTCTTTGCATAATTTTTTAATTTAAAGGTCTTTAACAAAAGACGAATTGTTTTGGTTTATTAAAAGGCAAATTTAACATAATCTTCCGAACATGCTTGTCTTACGAGGTTTTTAACAAGTTTTTTTGATAATAAAATCAATGGCGGTATAATAATTTATCTGGTGCTCATAAAATTTTGAGAGCCTCTATTTTATCCTTGTCCAATTGCTTGCTTAAGGCCCCAAGATTCTCAAACTTTCTCTCGTCGCGCATCCTTTCAACAAAGGATATTGTGATCTGCTGACTGTATATCTGTTCGTTAAAATCAAATATATTGACCTCGATGGTCAACTCGCCATCATTGATGGTAGGCCGGTAACCTATATTGCACATTCCTTTATAGCATTTGCCCATCCAGTGCACGCGGCAAGCATAAACTCCAACGGCAGCAATCAGTTTATATTCGTCGGCAACCTCGATATTAGCTGTCGGGAAACCCATTCCCCTTCCGTTTGCATTGCCATAAACGACCTTTCCGGTAATTGAATATTCGTAGCCCAAAAGCATATTTGCAACCCCGACCTTACCTGCTTCAAGAAGCTGGCGGATCTTGGTCGAGCTAATTGTGAGGTCGTTGATTTTTTGCTCGCTGATTTGCTCGACCGAAAAATTGAATTTACGCCCCAGCTCAGCCAGGTCATCGAAACCGCCCCTCCTGTTCCTGCCAAAATGATGATCGTAACCTATGATAAGTTTTGCCGGGTTGATTTTATCAACGACCATGTCTTTAATAAAGTCGTATGAGGAGGTTCCTGCGAAATGCTTGGTAAAACCAACTATTATCAAATGGTCTATTCCTGCCTCTTCAAGTCGGTTGATTTTTTTTCCTGAGTGTTGATGAACTTCAGCTTACTGCTGTCGAGGCCGAGCACTATGCGCGGATGCGGATAAAAGGTTATTAGCACCGTTTCGCCACCGATTTTTTCGGCATCGGCCTTCATTTTTTCTATTAAGGCTTTATGGCCCAAATGAACGCCGTCAAAAGTACCAATCGTAACAAGGGTGGTTTTAATCGGTTTAAAATCTTTTATGCAATTGTATATCTTCAAAACCTGAAATTATTTTGTAACAAACTCATTGTCAATTAAATACTCTGCTATTTGCACGGCATTGGTGGCAGCGCCCTTACGTAGGTTATCGGCAACGCCCCAAATATTCAAACTCTTCGCCTGCGATAAATCCCTTCTTATCCTGCCGACAAAAACCTCATCTTTGTCTTTTGCCAAAAGCGGCATAGGATAAAGATCGGCCTCGGGCATATCCATAACCACTAGGCCCGGCATAGCGCCCAAAAGGCGTTTCACCTCAAAAAGCTCAAAATCATTCTTAAATTCTATATTGACCGCTTCCGAATGCCCTCCGTCAACCGGAACCCTTACCACTGTGGCCGTTAATGCAATATCCTTGTCGAGGATCTTGTGCGTTTCATTTACTAATTTAATCTCCTCACTGGTATAATCATCCTTTACAAAATCGCCGGCATGCGGAATAAGGTTCATGTCGATTTGATGTGGGTATGCCTTGTCGGCAATCGTTTCTTTCGCCCTTTCGGCCATAAGCTGCTTAATCCCTTTTGCCCCGCTCCCGGTAACCGACTGATAAGTGGAGACAACAACTCTTTTAATTATATATTTGTTATGAAGAGGTGAAAGAGCCATAAGTAATTGAATAGTGGAGCAATTAGGGTTCGCGATAATAAAATCGCCTTTTTTTATGCTTTTGCCGTTAATTTCGGGGATGACCAAGGGAACTTCGTCGTCCATGCGCCAGGCAGAGGAATTGTCGATGACATAGCAATTGATTTCAGCAAACTCGGCTGCCCGTTTTTTAGATGTTTCGCCACCGGCCGTAAAAATAGCAATGTCGGGCTTCTTCAACAAAACATCATCGATGCCGATTACCTTATGCGTTTGCCCTCGAAACCCGATTTCTGACCCAAGCGATCTCTCAGAGGCTGCGGCATAAAAGTTGTTGATGGCGATGTTCCTCTCTTCCAGCACCTTTATCATTTTCCTGCCAACCAAACCTGTTGCGCCAACAATAGCTAAATCCATAAAAGCATATAATTATTTTGTATATATTTATAGTTTAAAACTCAATCGGCAAAATTATAAAAAATGAAGCAATTATTTACCCTGACCTGTCTTCTGCCCTTATTGGCATTTACTCAAATAAACGATGATTTCTCAGATGGCAATTTCACTCAAAACCCGCCATGGGCAGGCGATACGGAAAATTTTACAATTAATGGCGCTTTAGTTCTGCGACTTGATGACAACGGGGCGGGCGAATCGAAACTTTTCACGAACAACAGCTTGGGCATTAATTGCGAGTGGCGCTTTTGGATAAAATTGTCGTTCAGCCCATCGGCAAACAACAATGCCAGGGTTTATTTATTAAGCGAAAACGAAGATCTTGTAAATCAAGCCAATGCTTATTTCTTGCAATTTGGAGAATCTGGCAGCAATGATGCCATTGAGCTTTTCAGGCAGGACGGAAGCGAAAAGGTATCCGTTTGCCGGGGCAAGGACGGCCTTATCTCCTCTTCCTTCGCCTTGGGAATGAAAATTATCAGGAACACTGATGGCCTTTGGCAGGTTTTCGCCGATGAGACCGGAGGCGATAATTATAAACTTCAGGCCGAAGGGCTTGATAACACACATCAAAACACCGGTTATTTTGGCTTTTATTGTAAATACACATCGAGCAACAGCAGCAAATTTTATTTCGACAATATCTATGTGGGGGATATTTATGTTGACACTGAACCGCCTGTTTTACAGAACATCACCACCTTAAGCGACAGCAGCTTGCTTTTGACTTACAACGAAGTCCTTGATACCGCTTCAGCGGAAGACATATTAAACTATTCCGCCAATAATCAGTTGGGGAACCCCGACCGGGCTAAACTCGATTACATTGATAATTCGATGGTGGAGCTAATCTTCGCCGACAAATTCCCAAATGGTCAACAAAATATATTAAGCATCGGGAATATTGCGGATATTGCAGGAAACATGGCTGAGGCCCTGGAGGCGGAATTCATGTTCTTTGTTGCCCGGAGGAACGACCTGGTCATAAACGAAATAATGGCAGATCCCACACCCGTTGTGGATTTGCCCGAGTTTGAATATCTCGAACTTCATAATTTATTGCAGCACTCCATAAACCTCAACGGGTGGACGCTGCAAATAGGCAGCAGCGGCAAAACATTTGAGAATGTTGAAATTGAGGCAGACGGCTTTTTAATCCTGGCAAAAAATGATGCTGAGGAACCTCTTTCTGCCTATGGTGGTTTTTATGGTTTTAGCAGTTTTTCGCTTACCAATTCGGGCCAGGATGTGCAACTGCTCTCGCCGGAAGGGAATTTGATTTCGGCAGTAAGCTATGAGAAAGACTGGTATAATGATGATATGAAAATGCAGGGAGGTTGGAGCTTAGAGCTGATAAACCCTGGAAATATCTGCTCCGGCAAGGAAAATTGGGTCGCCAGCAACGATAGTCGCGGAGGTAGCCCCGGAGGCATAAACTCAGTTAATTCCAACAAAATATTTTATCCGGGTCCCTTAAGGCTTGATCTGCTGGACACAAGAAAAATACAAGTCGTCTTCAACCAAAGCATGGATTCCGCCAGCCTTGGCGACATAAACAATTTCGAGGTCAACCAACAAGTCGGAAACCCTCTTTCTGTATTCTTTTCAGGCTTTAAGCCCGAAAAAGTGATATTGAGCTTTACTGATGAATTTAAAACGGGCACCACTTATGATTTGCGTCTTAAAAAACAAATACGAAATTGTAATGGCGATGATATGCCGTCGGATACCATATTGACTTTCGGTGTTGCGGAAAAACCTGAATATCTTGATGTAGTAATCAATGAAGTTCTTTTCAACCCCCTGGGCGAAGGTGTCGATTTTGTTGAGCTGTACAATAATTCCTTTAAGGTGGTCGATTTGTGGAACATGAAGGTGGGTAGCGTAAAAACCAGTCCTCCGAACCCGCCCGACACTAGTATTTACGATATAAGCCCCGAATCTTACCTTCTGTTGCCCGGCAAATATGTTTGCATAAGCTCGTCGCCACAAGCAGTTAAATCGCAGTATTTTACTAAAAACGCCCAGGCTTTTGTGAAAACATCCCCCTTTCCTGCGCTGAACAACGACAAAGGCACAATAATAATCTTTGACGAGGATTTATCGCCGATAGATTATTTGGATTATTCAAAGGAAATGCATTTCCCTTTATTGAATTATTTGGATGGTGTCTCCCTAGAGCGACTAAGTTTCTTATCGCCTACCAATGATGCCAATAATTGGCATTCGGCAGCCGAGAGCGTCGGTTTTGCAACACCTGCCTATGAAAACTCACAAGTTTTTTTATCCGATATAGATGATGAAATTAATATTGAACCGGAGATATTCTCGCCCGACAACGATGGGCACAACGACGTGGTCGCTATAAATTATTCCTTTGCACAAGCGGGTTTCATGCTCAGCATAGATATTTTTAATTCTAGCGGATATCCCATTCGCAAATTGGCAAACAACGAATATGTCGGGAATTCAGGCAGCGTTTTTTGGGATGGCATCCGGGATGACAACGCCAAGGCTTCGGTAGGTATATACGTTGTTTACATCCAGGTTTTCGATTTGGACGGAAACAGCAAGACTTATAAGAAAACCTGCGTGCTTGGGGCGAAATTATAACTTTTCCGGACTTTCGTCGGCCACCTTGCTGCCATCGCGATCCTGCCCCGTCAGGAAATCACATCGACAGAAAGCCGTCAATTATCATCTTTACAAAAAAATCATTAGGTTTGTTGCTTAAACCAATATCAAATGGCATCAACAATTATTCTTGTATTATTTTACGTTTTTTCCCCCTTATTGCTTTTATACCTGGTACACAACTACACTTTTCTTAAAAAGATAGGTGCCATTGTCTTGGCTTATGCCATTGGGCTTGTTATCGGCATAACGGGATTGATGCCCGAAAACTCCATGGAAACCCAAAATCTGCTGACAACCATTACCATACCGCTTGCAATTCCGTTGATGCTGTTTTCATCTAACGTTAAATCATGGCTAAAGTTAGCAGGAAAGACAAGCATCTCTATGATTATTGCCATTTTCAGCGTTATCAGCACGGTTATAGGGGGTTATCTGTTGTTTGGCGGCAACGACCCCGAAAACATGTCGAAGGTCGGGGGACTGTTGATAGGTGTTTATACGGGGGGGACGCCAAACCTGGCTGCCTTAAAACTGATGCTCAACGTTGACAACGAGGTTTATTTAATGACCAATGCCTATGATATGCTTATAGGTGCTGCTTACTTTTTCTTTATAATAATTGCCGGACAGAAGGTTTTTGGGATAGTATTGCCTAAGTATAAGTCTGTTGTTTCCGCAGGAGATCAAAAAATGGTGGATGTATCATCGAAGGAACTCTTTTGGGGTTTGTTAAACAAAAAAAACACCAAGCCCTTGTTAATTGCTTTTGTGATTTCCGCCTTGATATTCGGCCTTGCCGGCGCCACAACGCTCATTGTCCCCAAGAACTCGCAAATGGTTGTTGTAGTGCTTATCATAACCACCTTGGGCATATTGGCCTCCCTAATTCCTTCAGTAAATAAGCTAAGCAACACTTTCGATTTAGGTATGTACTTAATACTTATCTTCAGTATTGTTGTTGCCTCTATGGTCGATTTGTCGAAGATGATGGAAATATCGAGCGAGATTTTTTATTATGTAGGCTTCGTGATTTTCGGTTCTTTGTTAATGCATGTTTTATTATCCGCAATTTTTAAAATAGACACCGACACCGTTTTAATAACATCGACCGCGCTTATTTGTTCGCCGCCTTTTGTTCCTGCTGTCGCCGGAGCCTTGAACAACCGCGAAATAGTAGTGTCGGGCTTGACGGTCGGCATTGTCGGATATGCTGTTGGCAACTATCTTGGCTTTCTTATAGCTAATCTTTTAATTCACATTTAAGGGGATACCACAGCACCACTAACGGACAAGCGGAAATCAACACAGAACACTTCCGCAATTATAAAGAAGCCAAGCGGAAAACCAATAACGGCGGCTAAAGAAATAATAACAAAAGTTACTACTCAGCAGTAGAGAAAAACATTAACTCATTGGTTACCTATCCGTTTTGTCGCAATTTTTGTTTGAAAAACACAAAATTTCCGCCAAAACTACTGAGATTTCAAATATATAACCCCACGCTGAAGCATGGGGCTATTGATAATCAACTTGATGAACCTGCTGAGTAGTAACTAACAAAACCTCAATCAAGAGTTATCAACCTAAGGCTTGCCATATCAATTATACAAGATGGAGTGAAATTCTAGAACAAGAAATTAAGGCCTATATAGATCCCCGACGAGCCGTCTTTTTCGCTAAGGGCCCTGCCATAATCAATTGCAAGTATGAAATTCTGATTCATGGCAATATGTAATCCGCCACCAAAACTGCTGTGGAATGATTCGCTACCAAGGCCAAAATAATCATCTTTATTAACGCCTGGAGGCAAATTATCAACGGCATCATCAATTTTAACATATTGGATGGCTCGTCCGGTATCGAAAAAACCACTTAATGCCATATAGAAATTTTGATTTATAAAATGAAAGTTCCAGAACTTCCAGCGCATCTCAAAATTCCCATAAGCAATTCCATCCCCGATAATGCGGTTCCGCTCAATGCCCCTTATTGTTTTTCCGCCGCCAAGGCCTTCGTTATAAGCCCCTTGCATAGTAACATAATACATAAGACCTTGAGCGTAATAAGGTGTATGTCCTGCCACGTTTAACTGAAGGCCAAGTCTATACGCAAAAGAAAGCTTGTCTTTTACGAGTGTGAAAAACTGCCTGTGCGTAAGGGCAAATTTCATGAAGCCGTTATCCATAGTGGAAGTAAACTTAGGTGCAGTTACCAAAATAGCCTCCGTCCATATTCCCCTGGTGGAGAGCCCTTCATTGTCGCGGCTGTCGTAAACCAAGCCTAATTTAAATATTGTAAAAGAGCCTCCATCTCTTTCGTTGGCTGGAATAATGCCCCAATCATTATATTTCTCGAACAAGCCAGGTGTGTCCGGAAGGCTGTCGCCTTCTGCTTTCCCTTTGTTCAACAGGTCAAGGTCAACATTTGCCATTTTAATATTGTAAAAATCGGCACCGGCCAGCCAGAAGAATTTTTTGTCCGTGATGTTTCCCTGGAAGTCGAGCTTTGCCCTGAAGAACTTCCTGTCGGTGCGATAAAATGCCCGCGAGACATAAGAGGGGTCATTGTCTGTTTCCCAGCCTGGATTGTAAACGGCTTCATAGCCGTTGAAGCCAAAGAATTTAAACGCGCGGTCAGGCAGATAGCTTAGGTCGAAGGAGGTGCGGATTCCTTTGATCAGTTTATCTGAATCGTAGTAAAACCTGAAAATCCCGCTGCCTTTTAAAAACCATGAACCTTCTACATAAATAGAGTGGTCGTAACGAGGATATCGCGAGCCATCACCATAATCGTATAAGTTGACCAAGGCTCCCAGCTGCAAGCCTAAGTCAGAGTCGAAAGAAATAACTGGTAATCCCCCAACGTTCCAACCTTTTTTTACTGTTTCCGTTTTGTCTTTTTTCTTCTTTTCATCCTTGTCTGGATTAGTAGCTGCATTTGCGACAACAGCCAGACAGAGCATTATTGCTAACAGCAAGCTGCTTTTGGTAAAAATCTTATTCATATTTCTAGTTTTAATTAAAATCCGATTTAAAGTGATGATTTATGATATTAAGTATTAATAAAATCTTTGTTAAAAATAATCAATTTTTTCAATATTGCTTTTTCATAAACGACCCGCTATTGACAATTTTGTTTTTTGTTCTTAGTGTATATGTATAAACTCCTGGGGGGAAATTATTTACGCTAACCTTAAGTCTTCTTTCACTAAATGTTTTTTCTATCATTGCTCTTCCCGCATTATCAAATATTGTCAGGGTTCTTCCTCTTTCGAGGATTTCCGATTCAAAATTAACCAAATTTATTGCCGGGTTCGGAAAAACGTTCAAGCTTGGCCTAGGGCTCCACAGATCGATTATGCCTGTATTTGTATAAATATTCAAGCTGTCGATAAAAAGAACGGAGCCCTCTTTTGCGCCATCAACGCCCGAAGAAGAAATGATCACGTTAAAAGTGTCGGGCACGGCATAGCTTAAATTATTCATAAAAACGGTAAATGGCGACCAAGTGCTGGCGTTTCCAAGTGAGGCAACGCCAAAGCCAATAGTGTCATAGCCTGTTTCCCCGGTATTTTTAAAGTTATAAATCAACACATTGGCACTATCGTCGTCAACACCTTCATATTTATACCAACCTGTCATTTTATATACGTTCTCCTGGAGGAAATAGCCTCCCGACATGTTATAGGACGAATCGAAGATATTTAAGCTAAAATCAGCAAGTGTAATAATTCCGGGTATCGTGATATCTATGGCACTATGTGTTTCCAGCCGGGCCGAGAACAATCCTGCATAGGCTTCGTTGCTTTTGGTTACCGTAAATATTGTCAGCAAGCTAGTGTATGGGTTTGGAGTGTTCCAATTAGTTGGTTCGTCGAAATCGGAATAATCTTCCCAATCTTCCATGTCTCCATTCGGCAAAGTCTGCGAAAATGTATTTAAGCTGATGATTGCCATAATCAGCAATAATATTTTTTTCATTTTTTTAAGTTTTATTACTAAGCATTAATTCTACTTTCGTTTCCCGATTGCTAATTTAGCATTTTATCGATGTTGTTGAGTAAATTATAGCGAAAAAATATATTTTTGATGAAAATTAAAGTTTAATCTTCAAGTATGAAAACAACAATCCTCAAAAAAGGAAATTAAAAAATACCAAATGAAGTATTTAATAGGTTTTGGTTTCTTTCTTATTATGTCGATGAGTTCATACTCTCAAAAAATAAATGATAGTTTATTGATTCTACACGCAAGGGTAATTACTGCCGACAGTTCGTTGCCATTGCATAACGCACACATTATAAGCAAGTTTAATCATTGGGGAACTATAAGCAATGAAAATGGTGAGTTTAAGATGCTTGTCAGCCACAACGATTCGGTCATGATAACAACAATAGGGTTTAGTCCTTTGGTGATCAGGATAGATTCGGCGGAGATAAGCAAAGAAGCACCTTTTGATATAGTAATGCGCAAGGATACTGTACTCATAAACGAGATCGTGATTCATACATTTTGGGACTATCGAACTTTTAAGCAGCTTATTGTAAACATGGAACCTTTAAACCTCGACAATTTCTATCCCGATTGGGAAGGTACTGAACTATTATATAAGGACCCTCATCCTTTGACCATAAAAGGCCCCATACAAGCCTTGTTTGATGTTTTCAACAAGAACGCCCAATTGAGCCGCCGCCTTATAAAAAACCGTAGCGAATACAATAAATTAATGATACAAATGGGGCATCCCAACGATACCATCCCGCCATACCCCGAGCACATGATGGGCGGTAATTAAGATGGCTTATTTGTTTGCATAAGCAAGGGTGGCTATACAAATCGAAATTCCGGCAACTTCCGTTAAACTCGACGCACAGGCCTCCAGTGTTGCACCGGTGGTCAAAACATCGTCAACCAATAAAACTTTTTTGTTCTTAAGTTGCTCGGGATTGCTTAACTCAAAAATATCCTTGACGTTCTGCCATCTTTCATATCTCGATTTCTTTGTTTGAGTCGATGAGTGGACTTTTCGCTTAAGTCCTTTAAAGACCTCTGTATGGTTGCTTTTGGCAATTCCCTCGGCAATTGCCGCACTCTGGTTAAACCCCCTTTTCCTGAGTTTTTTTGGATGAAGCGGAACAGGTATCACATAGTGGATGCCTTTGTACAACAAGCTTTGCTTCAAGTCCTCGCCAAAAATAAAGCCGAGCCTTATCCCAAGTTCCTTTTGGCCTTTGTATTTTAGGTTGTGCATCATAGATTGAACCCTGCCTTGTTTACTGAAAAACAAAAAAGAAGTTGCGGCCGTTATGTTTAGCCTTCCCCAAAAAACTCGTGAGACCGGATTGTCCTCATGCATGTGAAAGCCTGTTTTCGGCAACCTTAACTCACATTTTATGCAGATGATGTTCTCTTCCGATCTTAGGGCTTCACCACACGACAAACATATCTTAGGATAAAAAAGATTGAATAAATAATCAAGGGCATTGATGTTTAGCATAATAAAGCGGATTTTTTAATTCCACTAAATTACAAAAATTCCATAGGGAATCAAGGGCTTATAAAAACGACAAAAAAATAACAGCAACCGAAAATTGGATCCCGGCTGCTGTTGAAACAAACACACTATGAAAATTTTTGTCGAATCTATACTCCCCGACCTCCGGATTGCTGCTTCCGGAGCTTATATTTCTTCGCAGAATCATCTGCTTATAAGAGTCTTAAGAACTAATTACAAATAATTACAATGCAAATGTAAGTTGTAAACGGTGTTTTGTAAAGTGTTTTCAGTTTTTTATCATTTAATTAACACATTTGTTAATAAACAGTTAAGGGAGGCCAGATCAACATTGGCTTGCTGGAAAATGCCAATTCTTTTCCTTGATGAGCGATCTTTCGATAAGCTGTAAGGAGACAACAGCGCAAAAAAAAACCACCTCGTTGACTGAGATGGCTTTTTTATGTTTTATAATCGCACTATTCTTTTGACCCACCGCCTATTGCGATATCAACACCTAAGGATAAACCGTACGTGTATTTGTCATAGGATTCGTTATAAGGAATTCCTGAATAAGTGTTGGAAACCGTCTGGCCCGTATAAGTGGTGAAATAACCACCGGCCTGAAGAGTAAACGTATTGTTGATGCTCCAGGCAAAACCATAACCAAAAGTATTGGTTGTCAGGCTATAGCTTAAGTCGGACTGATAATCTTTATTGACTCCTGTTTGAGCAAGAAGATAACCGCCGCTCAACACGAATTTCGGGGCTACGGCCCACTCAAGCCCAATTGCATATTCCGCGAAGTTTTTGTCTATCAGCTCAAGACCGTTCTCGTCTTTTGCCCAACCGGCACCTTTGTCGAAATAGGTATGATAGCCAACCTGGATAGTAACAGGCTCAATGAACTGCCACCTGGCACCAATGGAGAGGAAGGCAGGTATGTCGGCATTGGTTGTTCCTCCGTCGGGGAACATTGTTATAGGGCTTCCGTCGGGATTTAAACCTGTAATAAAATCCTTAGTGGTCTTATTTGTCAAATCCATTTTGGTTTCGAACTCATATTTTAAACCGAAATTGAGCTTGTCCTCCAGGAACGAGAAGTTGGCGCCAAGTATAGGTGTAATACCACTTCCTGTTTGAACAACGTCGGCTTCCTGATCCTGCATTAAAAAGGCGCCGGCCCTTAGCTGTGTGGCCTGGCCGTTCAATTCTGCGGCAGCACCATAATAAGTGGCCTGTGTCTGTCCAAGGGTATATGATCCGGCCACATCGGCAGGAACGCCAAACTGAACCAGCCCGCCTATCATCAATGCGGCTTGCTCAGGTGTGAGATATTGGGCGGCAACAGCATCGTTAATGCTGACATCGGCCAGGCCACCATCAATTAATGGTTGCATCAAATCACCGGCTCCTTGTGCCTGTCCGGCACCGGCAGCGGCCTGGTCGGCAACGCCGTTCATCCATGCGTCCGCCCTAGCGGATCCCTGTGCGGTATTAAAGGAGATATCTTTTAAATATCCTTTATAAGTGTTTTTTGCCATATTATATCTTGCGCCAGCAAAAACAGAAATATTTTCATTAATGGCATAGCTAACTCCCAACTGCAGGCCCCAGTACACCGACGTGCCCTCAAACTGCATGTTTGCCGTATAACCGCTTACGCCAAGCTCGCCGAAACTGGCAGCAGCACCGGCAATCGGCATCTCCATCGACGGAAGCCCGCGGCCGAAAGTGGCTCCTCCTCCACCACCAACAGGGTTAAAGCCAAAAGAAACAGCAAGCTTTCCTTTTTTCCATGCCACGTAAACAGATGGAAACACAGGGGCAAAAACATCACCAATATAGGTGGGGTTATTTAAAAAAGGAAATGAATTGTTAATGGTTTGTTTCTGAACGATTGTCTGGCTGCTGATTGAAATATGAAAACCATCTTTCAATTTTACCAATGCGGCAGGGTTATAATACACAGCGTCTATATCTATCGATGCATCCCTGGCCAGCATTCTAGTCCATGCTGTACTTTGATTAGTATTGGTTACCAATCCACCGGCATATATCATGTTGCCGGCAACAACAATTCCAATTAATAATAGTAAAATTCTTCTCATAATGTTTAGATATTGATTTAAAAGTCTGCAATATAGCACTTATCTAAATATAAATATACTTATATGTTATTTTTTTTACCTACTTTTGCACTTTAAAGCCCAGGCATTTAAGTTGATCACAAGAATCAAATTTTCAAAATTAATAATTTAATATCATAATAATCAGCAGTTTCATCTGGGATATTCCTGCTGAAAACACTATCTTTGTAACAATATGAGCAAGAAAAAAAGAAAACAGAAACCAAAAAGCGCACTTGTAGGCATGATACTTGGCGTTTTTGCCGAAAACCCTTTTAAGAGTTTTAACTACAAACAAGTAGCCCATCGTTTGGGCATTAATGACAAATCGGGCAAAGCCGTGGTAATGAGCATCGTAGGCGAACTGGACAAGTCGGGGGACATTGTGCTGCAACGTCCCGGCAAGTATATGATAAACCCCGAAAAACTTCGGGATTTCGCAAACAAGAAAAAAACCGTTACCGGCCGCGTTGACTTGAAAAAACAGGAAAAGCCTATGTGATTTCGGACGAGGGAGGCGATGACGTGTTTATCTCGGCCAACAACACCAACCACGCCTTACATGGCGATTCGGTAAAAGTCTTTATGTTCCCCAAAAGAAAATCACGAAAAAACGAAGGCCAGATAGTCGAGATTCTCGACAGGAAGAAAACCACTTTCGTGGGAATTATAGAAATAGAGAAGAACTATGCTTTCGTTATTGCCGACAGCCAAAACATGCCTTACGACATTTTTATCGCCAAGGATAAAATCAATAAAGCCAAAAACGGGCAAAAGGTTATCGCCAAAATCATCGATTGGCCCTCGCATGCCAATAACCCTTTTGGGGAAATAACCGAGGTGCTGGGAAGCCCCGGCGACAATGACGTGGAGATGAACTCTATCCTGGCCGAATATAACTTCCCGCTCTCTTTCCCCAAAGCAGTTGAAAAAGAAGCCGATAAAATATCCATGGGCATCCCGGCATCGGAAATTAAAAGAAGAAGGGATTTCAGGGATACCTTTACAATAACCATCGACCCATGGGACGCAAAGGACTTCGATGATGCCCTGTCGATAAAAACCCTTGAAGACGGTAATTTTGAAATCGGGGTGCATATTGCCGACGTATCCCATTTTGTGCGACCGGGAACGGCATTGGAAAGCGAGGCATATCAGAGGGCTACCTCTATTTACTTGGTTGACAGGGTAATACCAATGCTTCCCGAGAAACTCTCGAATAAGGTTTGCTCGCTTAGGCCCAAAGAGGAAAAGTTAACATTTTCGGCTGTTTTCAAAATGAACGAAAAAGCAGAAGTACTAAACCAATGGTTCGGGAAAACAATAATCAACTCAAATCATAGGTTTACCTATGAAGAAGCACAACAAATAATAGAAAACGGTAAAGGATTATATTCCGAAGAGGTTTTGAGTTTTCACAAGCTGGCAAGTATCCTTAGGGATAAACGTTTTGCCGCCGGATCGATAAATTTTAATTCCGAAGAAGTGAAATTCAAGCTCGACGAAAAGGGGAAACCGATAGAAACTTATATAAAAGAACAAAAAGAAGCCAACCACCTTGTTGAGGAGTTTATGCTTTTGGCAAATAAATCAGTTGCTGCGTTTATAGGAAAACCTAAATCGGGGAAACTTCCGAAAACATTTATTTATAGGGTTCACGACGAACCAAATCCCGAGAAACTTGCAACTTTTGTTGGGTTTTTGAAGAAATTGGGATACGGATTGAACGTTTCGTCCCGCAAGGAACTTGCGTCTTCCTATAATAAGCTGTTTAACAAGATTAAAGGCAAAGGTGAGGAAAACATGATAGAGACTATTGCCATACGAACCATGGCAAAGGCTGTTTATTCGACCGAGAATAACGGGCATTACGGCCTGGGCTTCGATTATTACTCGCACTTCACCTCCCCAATACGGCGTTATCCCGACTTAATGGTCCACCGTTTGCTGGAAGGGTATCTGGAAGGCAGAAAATCTGCTGACCAAAACACTTACGAAGAGGCATGCAAGCATTCGTCCGACATGGAGAAAATGGCCGTTGAGGCAGAAAGGGCGTCAATAAAATACAAACAGGTCGAATTCCTCGAAGATAAAGTGGGGAAAATATTCCCAGGGGTGATATCAGGTGTGAGCAAATGGGGGATCTTTGTCGAACTGGTGCAAAGCCGGAGCGAAGGCCTCATCAGGTTCCATGAATTAAAAGGCGACTATTATTATTTGGATGAAGATAATTACCGTATCATCGGTAAACAATACGGACAGGTTTACCGACTCGGGGACGAAGTAAACGTATTGGTAAAAAAAGTGGATTTGATAAAGCGCCAACTCGATTTCGAGTTAATGGACTAAGTAACTGGCACTAAAGAACAGAATCCTCTAAAAACCTTTAATGGTTTGATTACATGTATGATACAGACCAACATTTACATCGGAAGCAAGGATTCAATCAATAAGCCTGAGTATATCGTCGATGCTTTTGTTAGCCCCGGCTTTTATCCTTACATCCGCATCAAAAGGAACGTCAAAGGTTTCGTCAACTCCGGCAAGATGTCTTATTTTCCCTTCATCGGCCATTTTATACAAACCATATTTATCGTTCTTCCGGCAAAAATCAATGTCGGCCTCAAGATAAACGAGCTTAAACCTTTCTTTACCGACAATCTCGGCCACCTGACTTCGTATTGCTTCCGAAGGCGATATGAACGAACAAACAACAATTATCCCCTGATCGTTTAGCAGCCTTGCAATATGCGAAACGCGGCGCAAATGTTCAGCCCTGTCGGCAGGCGAATAGTCCAGCTCGCGGCTCAGCCCCGAGCGCACCGACTTCCCGTCCAAAACAACAACTGTTCTCCCCATTTCAAAAAGTTCTTTCTCGAGCGAATAGGCCAGCTCGTTCTTTCCGCTGCCATGAAGCCCTGTTATCCAGATCGTCCGTGCTTTTTGGCCGTATCGCTTTTCCCTTTCCTCCCTTGTTATCAGGCTGCCCGACTTTACGATATGCTCCCTGTCCTTGTCGGTAATCCTGCTCGGGAGCCTGTCGCTGCTCATTTTGTCGAGTATCATCCCAACCGCTACCGTATTGTGGGTAACGGGATCAATAAGGATGAAAGACCCCGTCTGCCTGTTCTTCTTATACGGGTCAAAAAGCAACGGTTTTACAGATGTCATCACCACCCTTCCTATCTGGTTGAGGTCGAAATGGTCTATTTCACTTTTCTCAAGGGTGTTTACGTCAATCTTATATTTGATCTGGTCGATTTTTGCCTTTGTTGAATGGGTGTTGTGCTTGATATAAAAACTCGCGTACCTGTCCATGGGTTTCTCGTCCATCCATACAAGCATTGCCTCGAAATGCCTTTCGACATGCGGGAGCGAATTGGGGTGAACAATCATTTCCCCTCTTGAGATATCAATCTCGTCGGCCAGGGTGAACGAAGCCGATTGTGGCGGAAAAGCCATTTCGGCGCTTCCTTCGGAAGTTAATATACTTGTAATCCTTGATTTTTTCCCCGAGGGCAATGCCATCACCTCATCGCCGATTTTTAATACGCCGCTAGCCACTTTTCCTGCAAAACCGCGGTAATCCAGGGTGGGCCTGATTACATACTGGACGGGGAACCTGAGGTCGTCGAAATTGCGGTCGCTGCTCACGTGCACTATCTCAAGGAACTCCAGCAGGCTTTTTCCATGGTACCATGGCATCTTGTCCGAGAGGTCCACCACATTATCGCCCTTGAGGGCGGAGACGGGAATGAAGGTGATATCTGGGATGTTGAGGGTGGTAGTGAATGCTCGGTAATCGGCACAGGTTTGTTCAAAGACCTCTTGTTTGAAATCCACCAGATCCATTTTGTTTACTGCAAGCACAACATGTTTTATTCCAAGAAGGGAAACTAAAAAGGTATGACGTTTGGTTTGAGTAATAACACCTTTTCTGGCGTCGGCCAGAAGTATGGCAAGGTTGGCGGTGGATCCACCGGTAATCATATTACGGGTATACTGCTCATGACCCGGGGTGTCGGCAATGATAAACTTACGTTTGGAAGTTGAGAAATAGCGATAGGCTACATCTATGGTTATTCCCTGTTCGCGTTCCGCTTTTAGGCCATCCAAAAGCAGGGCATAGTCAATATCTTCACCGGCATGTCCTTCACGCTTTGAATCACGGCGTAATGCATCCAGCTGATCCTCGTAGAGCTTCTTGCTGTCGAAAAGCAAGCGGCCAATGAGGGTCGACTTGCCGTCGTCAACACTTCCTGCTGTTAACAGTCGTAATAGGTCTTTTTTTTGATCCTGGTCGAGAAATTGTTTTATGTCCATTTTACTTTGTGTAATCGATTGTAATTCGCTTCGCATAATTTACGCTATGCGTGTGATTTGCCCTGCGGGCGGAATTTGGCTAAAGCCGCAATTTATTGTAATTTTTTTATCAATCGTTATTTATAAAATATCAATTACATCCGACGAAGGAGGATGATATTTGCTTCGCAAAAATAGTGGTAATTTGCCTTCGGCGGAAGTTGCTTCGTGTAATTTATTGTATTTATTTCCTCAATCATTATTTTTAAACCATCAATCACATCCGACGCCAGGAGGATAAATTACGCGAAGCTAATTACCATCAATCTCATCCGACGCCAGGAGGATAAATTACGCAAAGCTAATTACCATCAATCTCATCCGACGAAGGAGGATAAATTACGCAAAGCTAATTATCATCAATCTCATCCGACGCCAGGAGGATAAATTACGTGCAAAGCACAAATTACTAGAAGTACCCTTCCCTCTTCTTCTGCTCCATGCTCGCCTCCTGGTCGAAATCGATGACGCGGGTGGTGCGTTCCGAGACCGTGACCGTCATCATCTCCTCCACTATCTCCTCTATCGTCGATGCCGCGGACTCAACGGCGCCCGTCAGCGGGTAGCAGCCAAGGGTGCGGAACCTCACCATTTCCATCTTGGCGGTATCGGCAAGTTCCTTGGGCATGCGCTCGTCGTCAACGAGAATCTTGGCTCCGTTGAACTCTACTATCGGCCTTTTCTTGGCGTAGTAAAGAGGCACTATGGGAATGTCCTCCAGGCGGATGTACTGCCAGATGTCGAGCTCGGTCCAGTTGCTGATCGGGAAGACCCTTATGCTCTCGCCCTTGTGGACCTTGGCATTGTAGATGTCCCAGAGCTCGGGGCGCTGATTCTTGGGGTCCCACTGATGGTATTTGTCGCGGAAGGAATAGATGCGTTCTTTGGCACGGCTTATCTCTTCGTCGCGGCGGGCACCCCCGAAGGCGGCGTCGAAGCCATATTTGTCAAGCCCTTCCAGCAATGCCTGTGTCTTCATGATGTCGGTATGCACTTTCGAGCCGTGGCTAAATGGGCCCACGCCCTCTTCGAAGCCCTTTTTGTTGTAGTGAACTATCAGGTTCCAACCTTTTTCCTTGGCGTAATAGTCCCTGAACTCCGTCATTTCCCTGAACTTCCACTTGCTGTCGATGTGCATCAGCGGAAAGGGGACCTTGCCAGGGGCAAAGGCCTTTTCGGCCAGGCGCACCATTACTGAGGAGTCCTTGCCTATGCTGTACAGCATCACCGGGTTCTCGAACTCAGCCGCCACCTCACGGATGATGTAGATGCTCTCGGCCTCGAGCTCGCGGAGGTTGTTGAGGTTGTATTGTGTCATATTTTTGTTGCTGGTTACTAATTGATGGTGATTTGCCCTGCGGGCGTGATTTGTGCTTCGCACGGAATTCGGCTAAAGCCGTAATTGATGGTAATTTGTGCTTCGCACGTGATTTATCGTATTTATTGTGGTTTTAATGTTTTTATGTAATTGTTTAGTTTAATGCCAATAGATTCAATATCTTTTATTAGGTCGATAAACTTTTCTTCCTTCATTAGTTTTCGTCTGTATGCTTTCGTTAGCCATGTTTTTGTTTCAAACAATGAACCTCTGGAATAGTAACTGAAGTTTTTTCTTTCTTTATAATGATATCTACCCATTCCTTCGCTTAAATTTGCTGCAATTGAATCAACTGAACGAACAAGTTGTTTGCCTATCGTATCCTTATCAAAATAATTCCAATCCATTACCAATGGGTAAATATTTTCTCCCAAGTCCATTGATAAATTATATACTTTAAAGTCTTCCAGTTTCATTCTATACTATTTCTTTACAACAATTGCGCTTCGCGTGTGATTTGCTTCGCAAAAGTAGTGATAATTTGCCTGCGGCGGAATTTATTTCGTGTAATTTATTGTAATTTGCCTTCGGCGGAATTTGGCTAAAGCCGGAATTTATTGTAATTTTTTTATCAATCGTTATTTATAAACCATCAATCACATCCGACGAAGGAGGATGATATTTGCCTTCGGCGGAATTTGTGCTTCGCGCGTGATTTGCCTTCGGCGGAATTTGGCTAAAGCCGGAATTTATTGTAATTTTTTTATCAATCGTTATTTATAAACCATCAATCTCATCCGACGCCAGGAGGATAAATTACGCGAAGCTAATTACCATCAATCTCATCCGACGCCAGGAGGATAAATTACGCGAAGCTAATTACCATCAATCTCATCCGACGCCAGGAGGATGATATTTGCTTGAAGCAACATAAAAGAAATTGCTTGCAAAAATACAACACTTTTTTAACCGGCAGCTAATGGTTTTTTTATACTTTTGCCACTGTTTTAAAATTAACAATAAACATAGGATCATGATAAGACATTTATCGCAACTGGTTGATTTAGCGAAAGATAAAAGAAGAAGGAAAGTTGCCGTAGCTGCTGCTGGCGACCACCATGTATTGGAGGCAATTAAAAATGCACGTGAGGAGGGTATTATTGAGCCCGTTTTGATAGGCGACACGGAAAAGATCAAAAACATCTCCGAGGAAATCAAATTCAATTTGGATGGAGTTGAGATCATCGAGGAAAAAGATAATTTCAGGGCTTCGCTGGCAGCCACAAAGCTTATTGGGGAAGGAGGGGCAGAGATACTGATGAAAGGCCTGGTAAGCTCGGGCATTCTGTTGAAGGCCGTCCTCGACAAAGAGTATGGCCTACGCAAAGGAACTATCTTAAGCCATGTTGCATTATTCGAATCTCCCTATTATCACAAACTGCTGGGTGTTACCGATGCTGCAATGAACGTCAGCCCAGACCTGAATGAGAAAATAGCGATTATCAAAAACTCGGTTGAGGTTTTTCATGGACTGGGAAATATGAACCCCAAGGTTGCTATCGTCGGATCCGTGGAAACGGTAAACCCGAAAATGGAAGCCACCATGCATGCCGCCACCATCTCTATGATGAATTACCGCAAACAAATTACAGGATGCATAATTGATGGTCCCTTGGCCATCGACGGCGCTGTTTCCAAACAAGCATCAGAGTTGAAAAATATCACTTCGGACGTGGCCGGTGATGTTGACATTATTTTAACGCCGGATATCAATGGCGGTAATATCCTTTACAAATCATTGGCATTTCTTGGCGGAGGGACGTCGGCAGCATTGATAATGGGGGCAAAAGCACCTATAGTCTTAACGTCAAGAGGTGATACCGAAAGGTCAAAATTCCTGTCGATAGCGCTGGCGGCAGCCATAAGTTGATAAATTTCACTATTGATGCTCCTAATGGATTAGATTGAGGCAGCGTGGCATAAACAGGCATGCCGCTTCGTCTTCCTTTTAAAAGATCATGAAATTTCTTTAGTTTTGTTTATTAATCACACACAAACAATTATCAGATGGATTCAACTTATATACTGGCGATAAATCCAGGTTCAACATCGACCAAGATTGCCGTATATAATGGAACAAGCCCTAAATTTATCCAAACCCTTCGCCATAGCTCTGAGGAACTGGAAGAATATGCCCTTGTTACCGATCAGTTTGCCTTCAGGAAGGAAATTATACTGGGACAACTGGAAAACGAGGAAATAAGCATCAATTCCATTAAAATAGTTATGGGACGAGGAGGTTTGTTGAAGCCGGTGGAGTCGGGCGTCATAGAGGTAAATCAGGCCATGCTCAACGATCTGTCATCCTGTGTTTACGGAGAGCACGCCAGTAACCTTGGAGGGATGATTGCTTACGATATAGCCATGGGAATTGAAGGTGCAAGGGCCTTTATCGCTAACCCTGTGGTCGTGGACGAGCTTTGTGATAAAGCACGCTTTTCCGGTCATCCGCTATTTCCCCGGAAATCTATATTCCATGCCCTGAACCAAAAGGCGGTCGCCCGCCAGCACTCTAAATCAATACTTAGGAAATATGAGGATTTGAACCTCATAGTCGTTCACCTCGGTGGTGGAATTACTGTGGGGGCGCATAAAAAAGGACGCGTCATCGATGTTAACCAGGGCCTCGACGGCGATGGTCCTTTTTCGCCCGAACGTTCGGGAACCCTCCCCGTAGGCGATCTTGCGAGAATGTGTTTTAGCGGCGAATATTCCCAAAAGGAAATAATGAAAATGATAAAAGGGGAAGGCGGGATTGTTGCATATTTAAAAACAAACAGCGCTCAAAAAGTTTCCCAAATGGCTGCCGGTGGCGATGAGAACGCTAAACTGGTATATGATGCCATGGCTTATCAGGTTGCCAAGGAGATAGGGGCTATGGGCTCGGTGCTCTCGCATGAGATAGATGGCATTTTGATAAGCGGCGGAATTGCCTACGACAAGTATTTTACCAACCAGATTATTTCGTACGTCCACCGTATGGCCCCTGTACATATCTACCCCGGCGAAGACGAAATGCAAGCCCTTGCCATGAACGGTTTGCGGGTTTTAAGGGGGGAAGTTGATGTGCGTCAATATGATTAGATCCCCAATGTATGCCTCATTCCGGATTCCTATTCGTTCTCCCCGGCAAACCATTCCGCATAGGAAGTAACGGTTTCGCGAAGCATAACATACTTTAAATCAATTCCGTGCGGAAGCTTGTCTTTTATCCTTCCGGCAAAATCGGAAATCATCAGTTCGCTGGTGGGCTGATAATCCAAAATAATGATCCTTTCATAATTTTCCTTTAACTTATCGATGAAGTCATCCGCATAATCGTTGCGAAGCACAAGCGAATGATCGAACTTATCGACTATGGTTTCCCTAACGATCTTTTTTAAGTCGCCGAAATCCATAACCATCCCGTATTTTGGGTTGCCCGAAGCACTTATCGGGATGCCGCCTACAGTTACCAAAAGCTCGTATGAGTGACCATGGATGCTTTTGCATAAGCCGTCATAACCGGGCAGGGCATGGGCCATCTCGAATTTAAACTCCTTGGTGATCCTTATGTATGGTTTAGTTTTCATTTTTAGAACAAATAATTATAATCTATTGTTTTATAAGTTTATACGATTTAAAGCCGGTACTTTTTTCATCTTGCAAAAGCAGCAGATACAATCCGCTTTTTAAGGACGATAAGTTTATAGATGTGTTTTGAGGATTTATATTTCCTTTGAGGATTACTTTTCCGTCGTAAGAAGAAAGGCTGTAATAAAAACTTAGTTCCGACGAAAAATCAAGAGTTACGGTTGAATTAAAAGGATTTGGATACACGGAAACATTTTCGAAAACATTTTCGATTGTTGAGTTGGGATCTCCCCAAATCAAATCGGCATATTCCGGATGGTCGATAAACGGATTGCGGTTTTCCTGATAAGAATAGATAACCTCATTCCTGTTTTTTTCAAAATCGTCAGGCGGGTCGGTCATATTCCAGTCGAGCAGTTTTTGAAGCTTGCCCATTTCCGGAGCCGGGGAAGTGTTTACATAGTCAACAACTTCAAGGTCAGGCTCGCCATTGCTCCCTTCATAACGAACAGCCATATAAAAGATCATTCTGGCAACATCGCCTTTCACTTCATCGCGCGGCTCGAAGGAGTCGCCGTCTTTTTTGCAGCCGGGCGCCTCGGTAAGCGGTGTCCCGCCTTCGTCGAAATCGAGGTTTCCCCTTTCGCTGTTTACCGAAGCATCGGTAGGCCTTATATGGTGGGCATCGGTGCCACAGGGCGGATTGTTGCCGAAACCCCCATGCGATTTGGCCCAAACATGCTCGCGGTTCCAGTCGTTGGCACCTCCGCCGAAAGTGCTCTTTGCCTGCGAACGGCCCGTATAAAGTAAAATAACATTGTTCGCGTTGTCGGGATCCTCATCAGTGTTCTTCAGTATAAAATCCCTTAAATCGTTATAAGAATATTCAACATGATTATCGATAATACCGTGCAGCGCGGCTTTTAATTCATCGCCTCCGAGACCCTCGGCCCCATCATAATAACCATCCGGTATCTGGCTAAACGCCAGCGCATTAATAACCAATAACAATACTAAAAAAATACTTCTCATAATTTATCGCTAAAAAAACCAAAATAAAACGAAATGGCGATTATGAATATGCCGCCAATCAAATATATAAAAGATGCAAATGCCAGGCTCGATTTACCCAATTTCAGCCAGGCGCCCAAAGCGGAAAAAATCAATGTCGCAATGGCTAAAAAGCCGAAATAAATTAAATGACCGATGCTAAACAAGCTAAATAAAATACCTGCCAGAAGCGAGTTTATGCTTTGTGCGGTAGAAGCAAGCAATATACTTTTGCTGTCGTCGAGATTGAAGGTCCTTTCGCCTTTTCTTATGGCAAAGGTGTCGATTAAAATGCGCAGACCGATTAAAAGGAAACCGACAAACAGGATTATGTTTCCATAGCTGCCTGCCAGATAAAGAAATTTATCGCCAAGGAAGAGGCCAAGCCAGAGCATTAGGACCTGCAGGCCGCCAAGAGTAAAAACCACTTGCAGCGAATGCGCCGTGCCCGATTTTAAGTCGCTGCCCAATGAAACGGGAAACGACTGAAAACCAAGGAATAAAATACTTATAACTATTAATGTTAACGTCATTTTGATAAATCAATTCGGGAGGCAAAAGTAACCATATTTATTTAAAAACATGATTAATCGGTTCGCATGGACTCCAGGTATTGATAAGCATCAGAATTCGCGCATCCCTATGTGGAAAACCATTAAAAACGGTTTATTCAAAAGTAATTATGACGGCTTTTCATTTATCCGTGCTTAACCTTAGTGTAACAGAAATGTCACAAAGAACCACAAAGAAGGCACAGTGATTCACGGAGGTATTCAATCAATAAACCCCCAAACTACTTTTTCCTTTTCACATACCTTTTCTTGGGCATGTTCTTAGGGTCTTCCGATATTTTTATACATTCCTCTAGCGTTAGCTCGGCAGGAACAACATCTTTCGGTATCTTGAAGTTTACCTTGTTTATGGTGAGATAAGGGCCATAACGGCCGTTCAGCACCAGGACCTCACCGTCCTTAAACGATTTTATAGTCTTGTTTTTCTCCACAAGCCGCTTGTCCTCTATGAGCTCGATACACCTTTGGAGTCCTATCGAGGCAGGGTCGTCATCTTTTTTAATCGAAACGAATTTTCCGTCGTGCTTGATATAAGGCCCGAAGCGGCCAATGGCAACACTGACCTCCTTGCCTTCGTATTCCCCCAGGCTTCTTGGGAAATCAAATAGCTTAAGGGCTTCCTCAAGGGTGATCGTTTGCAGGCTTTGGCCTTTCCTCAGACCGGCAAATTTCGGTTTTTCCTCCGAATCGGTATCACCTATTTGCGCCAGCGGGCCGTAACGACCTATTTTCACAAACACGTTCTTGCCCGACTCAGGGTCGGTTCCCAAAAGGCGCTCCCCGCTAAACTTGCCCGATTCTTCCCTTGTGGTTTCAACTTTTGTATGGAAAGGGCCGTAAAACTCCTTTATCATCTCGTTCCACTCCTTCTTGCCCTCCGAGATGTCATCAAATTCTTTTTCTACCCCGGCAGTAAAACTATATTCCAAGACATCATAAAAGTTTTTTACAAGAAACTCAGTAACCAATATACCTATATCCGTAGGGAACAATTTGGCTTTTTCGGAGTTCATGTTCTCCGATAATGTCTGGCTTTTTACCTTGCCGTCCTTTAATGTCAGCAAAACTATCTCCTTTTTTATCGGGGGGCGGCTTTCCTTAACTACATATTCCCGCTTTTAGATAGTGGAAATAGTTGGCGCATAGGTAGATGGCCGCCCAATGCCCAATTCCTCCAGTTTTTTAACGAGGCTGGCCTCCGTAAAACGCGGCAAATGTTTCGTGAATCTTTCCCTGGCCCGCATTTCCAGGAGATTAAGGCCGTCGCCCTTTTTTGTTGCCGGCAAAACACCTTCATGCTCAGCATCTTCGTCATCGGTGCTTTCGATATAAACTTTAAGGAAACCATCGAATTTTATTACTTCGCCATTTGCCAGAAAATAATCTTTTGCTTTTGTGGAAGCGATAGAGATAGTTGTTTTCTCGAGCCTTGCCTCGCTCATCTGGCTTGCAATGGCCCGTTTCCAGATAAGGGAATATAGTCGTTGTTCGTCGGAAGCCCCCTTAAGGGTGTCATTATTAAAATATGTTGGGCGAATGGCCTCGTGTGCCTCCTGTGCGCCTTTTGTCTTGGTGCTGAAATTCCTTGTTCTGGAATATTCCTCCCCAAAACTGTTTATAATTTCTTCTTTTGCCATCGCCAGCGCTGTCTTCGACAGGTTTACCGAGTCGGTACGCATATAGGTTATCTTGCCCGATTCGTAAAGGCGCTGTGCCACCCTCATGGTGTTGGCTACCGAAAAACCCAGCTTTCTGGAAGCTTCCTGCTGAAGGGTAGAGGTTGTAAATGGTGGCGCAGGTGATTTTTTCCCGGGCTTGGTCTCCACATTGGAAACAGAGAAACTTGCGTCTATTTGATTTTCAAGAAACTTGCCTGCTTCTTCCCTGTTTTTAAACCTTTTCGGATAATCGGCGAAAAAAACCTTGCCGTTACCCTCAACGGTAAACTCGCCCCTTAGCCTGAAATTGGAAGTGCTCTTGAAATTCTCTATGTCTTTTTCTCTTTCAACAATAAGCCTTACCGCCACCGATTGTACCCGGCCTGCTGAAAGACCCGGTTTTACTTTTCTCCATAATAAGGGCGAAAGTTCGTAACCCACAAGGCGATCAAGTACACGGCGTGCCTGCTGTGCGTCAACAAGATTCTTATCGATATTACGAGGATTTTTGATTGCATTGGTAATTGCTCCTTTGGTAATTTCATGAAAAACAATGCGTTTAGTGCTTTCTTCCTTAAGGCTAAGGGCATTGTATAAATGCCACGAAATAGCTTCTCCCTCACGGTCCTCATCCGATGCCAGCCAAACCATTTCGGCTCCTTTCGCAAGTTTTCTTAGTTCACTGACTACTTTCTTTTTGTCGGGGCTAATTTCGTATTTCGGCTCAAAATCATTCTCAGTATCAACGCTAATCTTTGTTTTGTTCAAGTCCATTACATGGCCAAAACTCGACTTAACAGTATAATCTTTTCCTAAAAATCCTTCAATGGTTTTAGCCTTTGCAGGTGACTCCACAATTACCAGGTTCTTCGACATAATTCTTAATTAATTCTTGAAAAAGTTTTTTATAAAAACGCTGCAAAAGTAACACAATATGTTAAAATGCTATTATTGAGGAGTTTTTTTTGAAATTTTAAGAAAAGTAAATGATTCCACCAATACAAAAACAGTGTTGTAACAACCGGGAAAAATATTTTAATAAAAACTTGCTATTATCAGTTTTTTTACATTTGTGGGCAGAAAACAGACAACAGCCAAGACCCTGTTTTCTACATTATTAGAAATTGAAACAGCAAAGGAAAACCCCCTTTGCAATGAAAGATATTTGAAATGCGAATTACCAACACCGGACAAAGAAAGGAGGTTAAGCGGCAAAGATAAATAAAAAAATCGTTTGGCCGGGAGTGAGGTTTGCCATGCCAGCCCCTGCATTTATGGTTTTTTTTAACTTCTAAATTTATTAAAATGAAGAAAATATTATTTATCTTATCGATTGCCGTAACAGTGGCAATTGTTTTTCACTCCTGTAAAAAAAGCAATGAAATGAAGAAGTTTAATACTAAGTATAATTCAAATACTAAAGTAAAAGACAACATCAACAATTTCTTGCCAGATGGAGCATATAGCGAAGTTTACAATTCCTTTTTAAAACAGTTGAAAGAAGCCACTTTTAAGGAAACCCCACCTGACGTTGCATTAGATACTTTACTTTGGCAAACGGAAACATACCTAAATAATGAATATGGGTTTTCGCGCGACTCTATTTTCAAATCTGGAAAAGAATACGATACTGTGTTTCTATCAATACGAGGATATACCGGAACCGGTATTCCTATAGTTGATGGTAAAGATGCAATTGACCTTGTTTCAGCATTAGAAACAGAAATTATTTCAGAGAATAGTGATGGAAACGTTGAATGTTTTTGGTGTACAATATCTGAAGTTGATTCCATATTTTCCGATTCTGCAAGTGTTGTTTTTACCTCTATTCTCGGTAATGATTATAGCGGTGTTTATCCTCCAGGTTGGGATCCGACTGAGTTTTTAGATTATACATGCATGAAGGCAGGAGGTGCTGGCTATTGCAATAATGAATGGTGGTGGGGTGCGAACCTTGAATATGAAAGTAGATATGAGATGGGTGGTATTCATCACCAACCCAATTATATATTTGTGTTGAATAGCCTTATGCTTGTATTTCCATCTAATCAGGGGGTAAATGGAAGGCTGTGGGTTATGAGCCACCGCCAAACGGTGTTTTTGCACATCACTACCTTGCTCTTTGGTATTTTAAGAGAATATACGTTGAGCCAATTACAGATTGATAGGTCTTTTCAGTAATAAAATGAACTGTCTTTTGATTTTTTGGGTTACAGGCTTTAAAAGGCAGTTCATTTTTTAAATATTTTTTACATGAATCAATTATATATTTTTATTGTAATAGTTTTTTTATCAATAAAAAGCACATTAAGTATTGCGCAGTCGTTTAATTATGTGTCAAAAACTTCAAGTGACGATATTGTTCACCATGGAATTGAATTTGACCATCATTATTATTTCTTAATGAGTTCAGGCAATTTCTTAGAAGATGTTAACCCTATTGAATATGAACTTCTTGGCTATAAAAATTACCTTTTGAAATTTGATAAATCATTCAATATTATCGACTCTGTGGGGTTTGATAGTATTAGTAATTACAATACTGTATATTTCTCTTCAAAACTAAAAAATGATACTTTGGTTTTATTGGGTGAAGCCCTAACCTCTGACATCTCCGACGGGCAGGTTGCAATTACAAAGTTTAGTTTACCTTCACTGGAGTTAATAAGTACAGAGATTTACGGTAAAACTGATGTTTATGAGCTGCCTACTGATTTTTATTTAGAGGAAAGTGGAGAAATAATCGTTGTATCCAAAGACACTAATTTTATAATACAAATAATGAAGATTAGTAATTCAGGAGAATTATTGATGTACAAAAACGACACAACACTCTTACTTCCATGGGCTACAATTATCAAATTGCCACTTTCCCCTGAGTATATACTAAATAGTCCCTCTGCAACAGTTGTATTTGATTCTACTTTTCAAAACTATGAGAAATATTATTATTCAAATGCCGGAATATTCCGATACCACGGAAAACATTCAATTTTCAACGATTCAAGTTATTTTATAGCAGGTAGGCAACTCACCCAACCTCCGCTTAGTCCCTCTTTTGATATTTCATATTTCCTAATGAACGGGGATAATAATTTCATCGACTCGGGTTTTATTTATTTACCCGATACTATGGATGCTTCGGGTACAATTAATGTAATAAACAATAACGATATTCTTTATGGGGGTACACATAACGTTAACTGGACACAATTTACACCAGCACCATTCGAAGAGGAATACAGATGGATGATTTTAAGAAATGAAGATATAATGACAAAGGAAACAAACTGGTCGTTTAGTTTTGGTGGTGATGCAAACTATTTAATGCGGGATAGTTTTATTACAGAAAACGGGTCAATTATAGTTTACGGTACCAGATACGATTGGGAGAATACCGATATTTGGCAAAGGGATGTGATAATTTTAGAAGTTGACACAAATGGTGTTGTTGTTTCGACCAATACAAATGATGAGATTGCTTATATAACAGTTTATCCAAACCCAGGCAATTCGTTCTTTAAGTATAGGGTCGCAGCCCAATACCCCCAAAGCACTTTCGAGCTTTACGACATTAACGGCAATTTGATAAAAAGAAAAGAGATAAACGGCAAATGGGGCCGGGTGGAAACAACCTTTTTGCCCACAGGGAGTTATGTTTATAAAATTTATAATTCGCAGGGCTTATATGAAACGGGGAAGTGGGTGAAGGAGTGAAATTTATTTGGAGTAAGGAATTGTTGAAACCATTTCCTTTATTTCCCCCATTTGCCTTTCAATATCCTTAATCAATGCTTGTTGCACCCTTGTCCTTATTAAATTGTGGTTTTCCTCATCCTCACAGGCGGTGTTGGCAATGGTTCTCAATGCATCGCCATAATCGAAAAGTATGCTCCCCGGGGCCATGGTATCGAGGTCGATT
>JAJRQZ010000118.1 GCA_024279935.1 Bacteroidota bacterium | reverse complement strand
TCAATAGTCCCATGCTTCAGCGTGGGGCTATATATTTGAAATCTCAGTAGTTTTAGCGGAAATTTTGTGTTTTTCAAACAAAAATTGTGACAAAACGGATAGGTAACCAATGAGTTAATATTTTTCTCTACTGCTGAGTAGTAACGCTCTTTTTAAATTATTGCCATATCGGTAACTAATAGCGGTATATGGCATATCAGCATAAGCTTTGAGCTTATGCTCACTCAAAATAAAGCGATTTCGACGGTTTTTCGTGCATTACCTTCCTCGCCCTGATAAAAACAGTTATAAATGCGATTAACATAACCAACAATATACCGGCGGCAAATTCCCAAAACTGCATTTTTATGCTCAACGCAAACATATTGAGCCACTTGCCAAGCAAGATATAAACTATGGGCGAGGCAATTATCCCGGCTAGGGCAACAAGTTTTAAATAGTCCCTGGCCAAAAGCACCAAAATATTATTGGCCGAGCCACCAAGCACTTTCCTTATTCCCAATTCCTTTGTGCGCTGCTCTATTAAAAACGACGACAGCCCATAAAGGCCAAGGCTGGAAATAAATATTACAAAAAGCGAGAAATAGGTGAACAGCGAAAGCATTTTATAATCACCTTTATAAAGGCTTTCAAGTTTTTGGTCGAGGAAGGTATAATGAAGGTATTGGGTGCTGTTATATTTATTCCAAACCTTTGTAATATGCGCAATAACGGTGTCGCGGCTGTTTTCCCTGATTTTTAACAACACATAGCGCGACCGTTTATCCGAAAACAATATTACCAGGGGCTCGACACTTTTATACAATGACGAAAAATGAAAATTCCCGACCACACCGACAATCTTGCCTGTGCTTCCGGTGGTGCTGTGCAGTATGCTGCCTATAATCTTGTCGTCGCCAAGTGTGTCGGCTGCTGCCCGGTTCACAATATATTTTCTTTCTTTAGCATGACCCTCATTTTCGCTAAAAGAGTCCCCTTCCAGCAAAGGTATTCCCAATAGCTTAAAAAAGTTGCTGCCCACGATAAAAAAGTTCAGCGATTGTATATTTGTTGAATCGGAGGTATAGTACATCATCCGGCCGCTTGTGTATCCGGGCAGGTTTCCTGCCACCGACAGCATTTCGATACTGTCGTTATCGGCCAGTTTATCGATAAACTCATGGGCCCTTTCGCTGAACGCAGTATCCTGTGGAAGATTGATGACCATTACATTCCGGCTGTCGAATCCCAAATCTTGTTTCTTCAAGAACATCATTTGCTCATATATAATTAAGGTGCTGATTATCATACCTATAGCAACAATATATTGTATTGTTACAAGTAATTTCCGCAATCCGGCAGTAGTAAACCGCGCCTTTCCCTCTTTGCTTATAAAAAGTTTGTTTCCCTTTAAAACATTGGCGGGCTGTAAGTATGAAAGCACGAAAGCAGGAAATATACCGCTTATCACCGACAGTACTAAGATCATGATGACCAAGAGCAGGCCGAATACTATCCCGTCTTTAGAAAACAAGCTCCCGATCAAGGTTAAGTCCTTGCCAACCAAAATATTGAATTGAGGCATCAACAACTCGACCAGCGAAAGGGCAAGTATGAATGCAAGTGTGGTAAGTATTAACGACTCGCTGATATACTGCAATGACAATTGCCTTTTTATTGCCCCCAATACTTTGAACACCCCGATTTCCTTGGCTCGTTTCAAGGATCTGGCCGTTGCCAGGTTCACATAGTTTATCGATGCGGTCAACAGTATAAAACCGGCAATTATTGCAAAAACAAATAAATAAAGCTTGTCGATATTCTCAGGGTTGTCATAGAGCAAGGAAGTGTTGAAGTGAACGTCATCAATTTCTTCCAGGCTGAAATTCGAATAGCCTTTAATGCTAAGTTCCTCTTGCTCAACATATTTACGGATTTCATCATTTGTATATTCGTTCAGTTCAAACTGAAAATCTTCTTTTTGGTAGCCGCTTTTTAGTTTCACATAGGTATAGCAGCTCATCCAAAACCAATCGCTGCCAATTATTTTCGTGTCCTCCGCGGGTAGCGAGCTGATGGAGACTATGGCATCGAAGAACAGGTGGGAAGGCCTGCTTTTTTTTTCGAAGACACCGGTGATCGTATATTCGCGAATATGGGTTTTTAGTTTCTTGCCCAAAGCCTTTTCGCCGCCGAAGATCATTTTGGAGACTTCAGTGGAAATAACAATGGAGTTTGCTTTGTTGAGGGATGAAAAATAGTCGCCCTCAACAAAATCAAAATCAAAAATCCTGAAAACATTCGAGTCCCCAAGTGTAATATCGGGAACTTCAAAAACCTTATCATTATAAATAAGGGTTGACATGTCGTTTACATCAGAAGGGTCGGAGAAAAATATTTTCGTAGCGTTATCGACACCTGCCAGGTTTTTTTCGATTCTGTCGGCAAGCAAAAAAGGCGTAAGCGCGACAAATTCACTTTGGTCGTTGAGATTATATTCTGTCGTTATCCTGTAAATTTTATCAAAACCCTTCCAATGCTTGTCGTAACGGAACTCGCTCTGAACATAAAGATAGATGAAAACAAAAACCGCGATCCCCAGGCTCAGCCCAATAATGTTCAACAAAGAATATGCTCTTTGCCGATATAAAATTCGAAACCCTATTTTCAGATAATTTAAAAACACCTACACTCCCTTCGTAATATTTTCATTGATGATCTGACCGTCGAAAAGGTGCACGATTTTATGGCTATAAGCCGCATCCGACTGAGAATGAGTTACCATTACGATAGTTGTCCCTTCGTTGTTCAGCCTGCCTAATATGTTCATAACCTCCTCACCATGAAGCGAATCCAGGTTTCCGGTCGGCTCATCGGCAAGAATCAGGGGAGGCTTGGCAATCACGGCCCTTGCAACTGCTACCCTCTGCTGTTGCCCGCCCGAAAGTTGGGCTGGGAAGAGTTTTTTACGATAATCCAGCTCCATGCTGCTGATAACTTCTGCAACTCTTTGGCTGCGAGCCTTGCGCTTCCAGCCCAAATAAATAAGGGGCAGCTCGATGTTTTCCCAGACCGTTAAATCGTCGATAAGGTTGAAATTTTGAAAAACATAACCGATATTTTGTTTTCTGAGCAGGGTTTGTTGTTTCTCGCTCAAGGAATACACATCCTGGCCAAAGAAGAAATATTTACCTGAAGTGGCATCGTCAATAAGCCCTAAAAGGTTGAGGAGAGTTGTTTTACCACAACCGGAAGGCCCCATTATTGCAATGAAATCACCCTTTTCAACCCTAAAACTGACCTCCTTAAGTGCCACTGTCTCAACACCTTCGGCTCGAAACACTTTTGTTAATCCCTTAGTTGCTATCATTAACCACAAACTTATGATAAATCCTTTAATAATTGTTAACAAAGTTTAGCTAAGTCCGTGCCAACAACTATAAATACCGCAATTTCAGGCAGATAGGAAATAATCATGTTTATTTGTAACTTATTATGTTCGAAATCGTCCATATTCTTGTACAAGCATGGACAGATTATAGTAATTTAGTATCATGATTTAATTGTTGCATGCTCCAAAATTTTGATTCAAGATGACGAAAATAAAAGCTCGCCTGCTGATAGTTGACGATGACACCGATATCTTGCTTGCCGCTAAAATGTTTTTGCGGCAGCATATCGAGATAATCCATACCGAAAAAGACCCCAACAACATTCCTGATTTGCTTAATACAGAAAATTATGACGTAATACTGCTCGACATGAATTTCTCGCGGGAAGCGACGAGCGGGAAAGAAGGCTTTCACTGGCTGAACGTGATCATGGCTGCCGATCCGGCAGCAACGGTTATATTTATTACCGGCTACGGCGATATCGAACTGGCCGTCCAGGGCATAAAGCAGGGAGCCTCTAATTTTATCCTCAAGCCGTGGGAAAACAAAAAACTACTTGCCACCATAGAGGCTTCCATAAAAATGCGCGAGTCGAAACTGGAGATCCTGAATCTTAAATCGGCGCAGAAAGTGCTGATCTCGAACCAGGACGACAAATACAACAACCTGATAGGCAGTTCGCCGGCAATGAAAAAGATCCTTGCCATTGCCATGAAGGTAGCCCGAACCGATGCCAATGTCTTGATACTTGGCGAGAACGGAACGGGCAAAGAGGTTATCGCCAGGGCAATACACAGGGCATCCAAAAGAAGCGAGAACGTGTTCATAAATGTCGATCTGGGAGCAATAACCGAAAGCCTTTTCGAGAGCGAGCTTTTCGGATATAAGAAAGGAGCCTTTACCGACGCCAAGGAAGACAGGGCCGGGAGGTTCGAGGTGGCGAGCAAGGGAACTATCTTCCTTGATGAAATAGGCAATCTTTCGCAACCATTGCAATCCAAATTGTTGAGCGTCTTGCAGAGCAGGAAAGTCATACGCCTGGGCTCCAATAAGGAAATCCCCATTGACGTAAGGCTGATTTGCGCAACTAATATGCCCCTGTCGAAAATGGTGAGCGAAAACAAATTCAGGCAGGACCTGCTATATAGGATAAACACGGTTGAGATTACCGTCCCCCCTTTGCGCGAGCGTACCGAGGATATACAGGCATTAAGCGAACATTATCTTAATATTTATTGCAAAAAGTATAAAATACCGAAAAAACGAATTAGTTCCGGAACTTTAAAAAGACTGGAAATGCACGACTGGCCGGGAAACATAAGGGAGTTGCAGCATTCCGTGGAAAGAGCAGTCATCCTCTCCGAATCTAACATCCTCGAGCCTCATGATTTCTTTATGGAAAGAGAAAAAAACGATGATGCCGATTTCGCGCCCGGAAACATGAACCTTGAAGAAGTTGAAAAAATGCTCATCAGGAAAGTTGTCGATAAACATGGCGGGAACATCAGCCGGGCATCAAAAGAATTGGGCCTGACGAGAGCATCCCTTTACAGAAGGATAGAAAAGTATGGTATTTAAAAGTTTCCGCCTTCAAATAATAGTAAGGGTTATATTGCTTGCCTCAACCCTTGCAATAGTGCTGCTGGTTTTTGAAAACGATGCATATTTCGTAAGTTCGATAATATTGTTGGCTCTTTTTGCCTTGCAGATGATTTCACTGATCCGTTATGCGGAACAAACAAACAGAAAGCTCATAAAATTATTCGAGTCCATTCGGTTTACCGATTTTACAACTAAATTTTCAGACAACGATTTGGGAAGGAGCTTCCAGGAGCTTAATGCCGAATTCAATCAGGTTATCGATGCCTTCAATAAGAACAAGACCGAAAAGGAAGAACATTTCAATTACTTACTTACTGTTATACAACATGTTAGCATTGGAATAATAGTCTTTAAGCGGGATGGGACCGTCGATGTTTATAACAATGCCGTCAAGAAGTTGTTGCAGGTCGGCTCGCTGAGGAACATAAAAAACCTGAAATCCGTTTCGGAGGATCTGCCGGGGGTTTTGCTGGGAATGAGAGCCGGCGAAAAGGAGTTGGTGAAGCTTTTCGTTGACGACGAGTTAATACAGCTTTCGATTTATGCTACTCAGTTCAAGATGCGCGGCGAGGAGTTCTTATTGGTTTCTTTCCAGGACATCAACCCCGAACTTGAACAAAAAGAAATTGAATCCTGGCAAAAGCTCATCAGGGTTTTAACCCATGAGATAATGAACTCCATAACACCTATATCGTCATTGGCGGCAACGGTTTCCGATATTATCGAAGACACGCGCTTAAAGAACCCTCCCAAAAGAAAGTCTGACATAGAAGCCTATGAGGATGTTGCACATGCGATGCAAACCATCGAAAAACGCAGCAAAGGCCTGTTAAACTTCGTTGAGATATATCGTAACCTGACAAGGATACCAAAGCCAACTTTTCGTTATTTCGAGGTTAAAGACCTGATTGATAGAGCATTGGAGTTGCTCACACCGAAATTTGAAGAACTTGGCATTAAAGTGAAGACCAAGATCCTGCCTTCCGAACTTAAAATCCTTGCCGACCCCGACTTGATTGACCAGGTAATAATAAACCTTCTGTTAAACGCCATTGACGCTGTTAAAGGCCTGGGAAAGCCTGAAATCAACATAATGGCATCCATAAACCTGAACAACAGGGTAACCATTGAGATAAGCGACAATGGTAACGGCATAAAACCCGATATACTCGACAAGATCTTCATGCCTTTCTTCACATCCAAGAAAACAGGTTCCGGTATAGGTTTGAGTTTGTCGCGACAGATAATGCAGATGCATAAAGGAAGTATCAGCGTGAGGTCGAAACAAAACGAAGGTGCAGCCTTTACTATGATATTTTAAGTTTTTTTAATCTCACATTCAACAAAGGTTGAGCATTTCATCGATTATTGCTTAATTTTGCAGAAACTGGATTTTATATGATAAATAAAACCACTAACAGATACCCCATAAACCCACTTATAGAAAATAGGTGGAGCACCCGGGCTTTCTCAGGCAGGAAAGTTGAAGATGAGAAGTTGAATAGCATACTCGAAGCCGGATTATGGGCTGCCTCGGCCTTTAACGAACAACCATGGCGATTTATAGTCGGAAGAAAAGGCAGCGAAACCTTTGAGAAGATCCTCTCCACCTTGGTCGAATGGAACCAAAGATGGGCCGGGAGAGCCGGTGTTTTGGTCTTGAATGTCGCGAAAAACACATTTACGCACAACAACAAACCCAATGCAACATGCAATTACGATTTGGGCCAGGCTGCGGCATTTATGTCAATAGAAGCCGTAAACCAAGGTTTGTGCAGCCATCAAATGTCGGGCTTCGATGCTGTGAAAGCAGCCGAGGCCTTCGATATCGGAAGCGCTTACAACATAATTTCCGTAACGGCAATCGGGTATTACGGCAATCCCGGCGATTTACCTCCCGACATGCAAAAGCCTGAAAATGAGAAGCGAAGCCGCAAGGGTTTCAATACGAGGGTTTTTAGCGCAAAATTTGAGAATTAACGGAATAAATTTTTAATCCATGAGACTTTATATCGCTTTGTTTATAATAGGTTCAGTATTCCTAATCTCCTGCGGCGGAGGTAATAAAAGCAGCAAACCACAATCGGCTAGCAAAAAAGATATTGTTAAAGTACCTGTTTTCAATGGCGATTCGGCATATTTTTTTGTTGGGAAACAAGTTTCCTTCGGCCCTCGTGTGGTAGGGTCCAAAGCACATAAGGAATGTGGCGACTGGCTGATTGAAAAATTCGAGGGATATTCAGATACCGTTGTCGTTCAGCCTTTTAAGGCAAGGACTTATGATAAGGTAACGCGCTCGGCCAAAAATATAATATCATCCTTCAACCCTGGCAACCCCAACAGGATATTATTGATGTCGCATTGGGACTCGCGCCCTTTTGCCGACCACGATGCTGACGCATCCATGCACGACACCCCAATTGACGGTGCTAATGACGGCGCCAGCGGAGTTGGTGTTCTTTTGGAAATGGCAAGGCTCATGAAGGAGCAAAAACCTGAGATCGGGATTGATATTGTCTTGCTCGACCTCGAGGATTGGGGGCCGCCCCGGGATCTTCAAATGAGCGATGAGGAAGCATGGGGCCTGGGCGCCCAATACTGGAGCAAGAACCCCCATGTTTTGGGTTATACTGCCCGATATGGTATTTTGCTCGACATGGTAGGAACCAAGAACCCTGTTTTCCCGAGGGAATACTTCTCACAGGAGTTCGCCTCCTTTGCCCTTGATATTGTGTGGGACAATGCCCGCGACCTGGGTTATGGCGATGTTTTCGTAAACCGGCAGGGCGGGGCGACCACAGATGACCATTATTTTGTGAACACCATAGCCAACATACCCGCTATCGACATCATACATCTCGACAGGAATTCAGTGAACGGCTCCTTTTTCGATCATTGGCATACAACAACCGACAATATGGGGAATATTGACAAATCAACTCTCGAAATAGTGGGCAAGGTATTGATGAGGACAGTTTACCATGAATGATTAGATTTTTTTAAATATAGCAGTGATTATAGGAATAGTTGCCGATTGAGGAACTCTAAAGATTCAAGTTTTTATTAAACTGTCCTGATTTCGCACTTTGTTTTCCGTCCTTTTGATTGCGATGGCAAGGATGTTGTCTTTTGCGATTTGGGCATGGGTCGGCTTGAGCAAATTGTAAATGTACGAGGCTATTATAATGCTTTAAGGTGGGTAACAAGTTTCTCTGTTCACCGATATTATTCCCCGGTTTACCGATTATTTATTTACTTTAGTTGCCTTATTAAATAGTTTTGCCACTGAATTTTAAATTAGAAATAATGGAAGAACACAATAAACCAACGGATAAAAGAATGATTGCCGGAGGGCTGTTGATACTTGCCGGGGCACTTCTTTTCCTCGACACTTTCGATCTGGTATATTTCAATATCAGTCATTATATTTTCTCCTGGAAGACATTAATGATAGGAATTGGTTTAGTGATGCTGTCGTCGCCGGAAAGGAAAAATACCGGTTACATATTAATAGGTCTTGGTGTATTGTTCTGGTTGCCAAGTGTTTTTGAATATAACATACGCTTAAAGCAAGTGTTTTGGCCTCTTATATTAATTGTTGTCGGAGCAATAATACTTAGCCGCAGGAATGTGCATGGCAAATACCGTCAAACGCATGGGAATGCAAAGGCCGGAAGCGGTGAAAGCAGATATGCGGAAATGGATTATATGGACGACCTGTCGATACTTGGCGGAGGAAACAAAAGGATACAATCCAAAAATTTCAAGGGCGGTAAAATAACGGCCATTTTCGGAGGTTCCGAGTTTGATTTAAAAAACGCGGATATTTCACCGGAAGGATGCGTGATAGACGTGTTTACTATGTTCGGCGGCTCCAAGCTCATAGTTCCGGAAGACTGGCAGGTTAAATCCGATGTGTTTTCCATGTTTGGAGGCTTCGGCGACAAAAGAAGCCTTCGCCCCACAGATGCCGATGCCTCAAAAACACTTATGATAAAAGGTTTTGTGATGTTTGGCGGAATAGAAATCAAGAACTTCTAATAGTACGCTAAATGCTTAATCCTATATCCAAGCACAGATCGTATTTGTTATCATTTTTTATGGTATGGGCGGTTATCTTCGGTATCCATACCATAATCATAAACTTCTTCTACGACATCCCGGGCAGGATTTCGTTAAGCGATGCCGCAATTTTTAATTTCCTCTTTGCCGTTATTGGTTACAACCTTTGGTTCGTCATACGGTTCAATTTGCGCGAGAAGCAAAAAACCTTCGATGTCGTCGTAAGCCATTTGATTACCGCAATCGTAATAATCGTCATCTGGCTGCTGATGTCTTATTTTATGCTCAGAGGCCTTTACGGCGATGACAAATCCTATATTCAGTTTTTGAACGACAGCCTTCCGTGGAGGGTGATCAGCGGTATTTTCTTTTATATGTTCTTTATAATGTTTTACTATGTGATGCTTTATTACGAAGATCTTCAGGAAAAGCTTATTATTGAGTCGGAACTACAAAACCTTGTTAAAGAAGCTGAGCTTACAGCACTAAAATCACAAATAAACCCTCATTTTCTGTTTAACAGCCTCAACTCAATTAGCTCGCTTACCATTACCGATCCCGACAAAGCCCAGGACATGGTCATAAAACTTTCCGATTTCCTGCGATATTCCCTCAGCCACGACAAAAACGAAAAAACAAGCCTGGCCGACGAGATAGATAACTTAAAACGTTATCTTGATATTGAGAAAGTGAGATTTGGAAAACGCCTGAATTTCGTATCTGAGGTTTCAGACGACTGCATGAAATTATATATCCCCAATATGATCCTGCAACCCTTGATAGAGAATTCAATAAAACACGGTGTTTATAACAGTTCGGAAGAGGTGCTCGTGAAACTAAAATGCAAGTCGTACAAAGACTATGTCCTTATTGAAATAAGCAATGATTATGACCCTGAGGCCGTAAAGAAAAAAGGTGAAGGAATAGGACTTGCTAATATTAAAAAGCGCCTGCAATTAATCTATCAAAGACAGGATTTGCTGGAAACCATAGCCGAAAAACTAACTTTTACAGCTAAGCTGCGATTTCCGAAAGAACACGCTTTAAGAATAGATAATTAATGTAAACAAGATATTAAGTGATAGAATATGAATAAGTTAAGAGTTATAATAGTTGAAGACGAACAACCTGCCCGCGAGCTCGTAAAAGCCTATATGAAAGATTTTGACCAACTTGAGCTTATCGAGGAGTGCGAAGACGGCTTTAAGGGCGTGAAAGCCATCAACAACAACAAACCCGACCTTGTTTTCCTCGATATCCAAATGCCCAAGCTATCGGGTTTCGAGATGCTCGAACTGATCGACGAGATGCCGGAGGTGATATTTACGACCGCCTTCGACCAATATGCGATTAAAGCCTTCGAGCATTCTGCCACCGACTACCTGATGAAACCATTTTCGCGCGCGCGCTTTAAAGTTGCCATCGACAAGGTTTTCAGCCGATTGGAAAATAACATCATAAAAACTGAAAACATCAATAATTTAAGCAATGTCATAAAGCAAAAATCAGGGCACCTGGAACGATTGTTCATTAAAACCGGCAATAAAATCGACAAGGTGGATGTTTCCGAGATAATTCAGATCATTGCCCAGGACGATTATATTGAAATCATCACCCCGAAGGGGAAATACCTTAAGAAAGAAACGATGAGCTATATGGAAACAGCACTTCCGAAGGATGTATTCGCCCGCGTCCACCGTTCGCACATCATCAATATCAACCATATCAACAAAATAGAGAAATACGGCAAGGAATCGTATGCCGTTATCCTAAAAGACGGCAGCAGCGCGACAGTCAGCAAATCAAGAATTAAGAGTTTGAAGGAATCATTGGGGATTTGATAGTTGTGTTTGCCCAAAGAAACCGAGACGCTATTTTTTTTGAGCTTTATAAAAGTATATAGTACGCATGGTTTTTGTTGCCCGCAAAGCCGCATTAATTGCCAATCGGCATTAATCCCCATTTTTCCTATTTTTGCCCACTATAATAATTTATATTAAAATGGAAAAGAAACCTATTGTATTAAGTGGAATAAGGCCAACGGGGAATTTGCACCTGGGGAATTATTTTGGTGCGGTCAAGAATTTCGTCAAGATGCAGGAAACCAACGAATGTTATTTCTTTATTGCCGATTATCACTCGCTAACAACACATCCGAACCCCGGGGATCTGCAGGCAAATGTGCGTCAGGTCCTTGTTGAATATCTTGCTGCCGGCCTCGATCCCGATAAATGCACGCTTTATTTACAAAGCGACATACCCGAAACGGCCGAGCTTTATCTTTTCCTAAATATGAATGCTTATATGGGTGAATTACAGAAGGTTACAACCTTTAAGGAGAAAGCGCGCAAGCAGCCCGAAAACATAAATGCCGGATTGCTTACCTATCCCTCGCTAATGGCCGCCGATATTTTAATCCACCTCTCGCAGATGGTTCCTGTGGGAAAAGACCAGGAGCAGCACCTGGAAATGACCCGTACTTACGCCAAACGTTTCAACCGCATGTATAAAACCGATTTTTTCCCCATACCGCGCGCCTTTAATTTCGGTGAGCAGCTGGTGAAAATCCCCGGCCTGGACGGTTCGGGCAAAATGGGGAAGTCGGAAGGCGCCGGCAATGCGGTTTTCCTGAACGACGACCCCGAAGTGCTGCGCAAAAAAGTGATGCGCGCGGTAAGCGATAGCGGCCCGACAGAAATGAACCAGGAGAAACCGGAGCCGATTCAAAACTTGTTCTCTTTGCTTAAAGCAGTTTCAACACCTGATGTTGTTGAACATTTCGACCAGCAGTATAACAACTGCAGCATCCGCTACGGCGATTTGAAAAAGCAACTGGCCGAGGATATGATTGCCTTTACTAAACCTTTCAGGGAAAGGATAGCTGAAATATCTGCCGACCAGGATTATATTACCAAAGTTATGGACATGGGAGCCGAGAAAGCTCGCTCCAGCGCCCAGGATACCCTTAGGGAGGTCAGGAAGATTATTGGATTCAGGAGGATTTATTAAAATATCATCATATAAAAAGTAAGCAATTTGAACCTTTAAGCTTTATGTTACATACTTTTGTTATATAAACATCCGCATTAGTGTTAGAAAAAAAAGAAACACAAATAGAAAAAGGACCTGAAACAGTGGTTCTTGTCGGCTTGTCCTCCAAAATAGAAGGACGCGACAAAATTCACGAATATCTCGACGAACTGGAATTCCTTGTTGAAACTGCCGGGGGTGAGACTGTGAAGCGTTTTATACAGTCGCTCGATAGCCCGACCCCGAACACTTATGTCGGGAGCGGTAAGCTCATCGAGATCAAGGAATATGTAAAGGCCGCCGAGATTGATATGGTGGTTTTTGACGATGAGCTCAGCCCTTCGCAAATCAGGAATATTGAAAAGGAACTCGAATGTAAAATCCTGGATCGCACCAATTTAATTCTCGACATCTTTGCAAAAAGGGCACAAACAGCCCATGCCAAGGTTCAGGTGGAACTTGCTCAATATCAATATCTTTTGCCTAGGTTGACAGGAATGTGGACTCACCTCGAAAGGCAAAAAGGAGGAATAGGCCTGCGCGGGCCAGGTGAAACGGAGATTGAGACCGACCGCCGTATCATCCGCGATAAAATCAGCTTGCTGAAAAAAAGGTTGATACAAATCGACAAACAAATGGCTACCCAGCGAAAAAACAGGGGGCAGCTTATCAGGGTGGCTCTCGTGGGCTATACCAATGTCGGGAAGTCAACAATAATGAACCTTTTGAGCAAATCGGTTGTGTTTGCCGAGAATAAGCTTTTCGCAACTCTCGATACTACCGTCCGTAAAGTTGTTGTGGACAACCTGCCTTTCTTGTTGTCCGATACGGTCGGCTTTATCCGCAAGCTTCCTCATTCTTTGGTGGAATCGTTCAAATCGACACTCGACGAGGTGCGCGAATCTGATTTGCTCGTTCATGTCGTTGATATTTCCCATCCCGAATTTGAAGACCAGATAAAGACCGTTTCTGAGACTTTGTCGGAACTTGGCGCCGGCGACAAGAAGGTGATAATGGTGTTCAATAAGGTGGACGCTTTCAGCTGGGTGGAAAAAGAAGAAGATGACCTCACACCTGCCACCGCCGAGAATATCAGCCTTGAGGAATTGAAAAAAACCTGGTTGGCCAAGGAAAACAACCCCTGTATTTTTGTTTCTGCCAAAACAAAGGAAAATTATCAGGATTTCCGTAGGCTTCTTTATGGGCACATTAAAAAAATACATGCCATCAGATATCCCTATAACAACTTTCTTTATTAGCAATATACAGTTGCACAACTTGTTAGGGGTTTTTGACAACTAATCCATCATGATGTTTATATTAGTATCAATAGTGCTTTCTTCAGTCGCATATATTTTTGGCGACTTGTTTCAAAAGCCGATCTTGAAATATATCTTCAAGCCATTAAGTACTTTGCTCATTATATTCCTTGCCTTACAGCAATCTGCCGAAGTTAGCGAAACCTATAAGTATTTAATAATCTCAGGCTTGTTGTTTTCCCTGTTGGGAGATGTATTCCTTATGTTGCCAAAGGATAAATTTATACAAGGACTAGTGTCGTTTTTATTGGCGCACCTTATATTTATTTACGCTTTGGCGGATGGGATGGGGCCTTATCTTGAAGTTTATGCGTTAATACCGGCCGCTGTTTATACAATTGTTTTCCTATGGGTATTGTTGCCCAGGACAGGGAGCATGAAAATCCCTGTCCTTGTTTACTCATTGGTGTTGATGGTGTTTCTTTGGCAGGCCGTAGGAAGGTTCTACTATTCGGCGGAGGGCTCAGCCTGGTATTCACTTTTGGGCGCGTCGTTTTTTGTTGTTTCAGATTCAATTCTGGCCTACGGCCGCTTCATAAGAAACTTGAGATATTCAACAATATTTATTCATATAACATATTGGTCTGCATTAATTTGTATTTCGTTATCGATTTAAATAGTTATTAAATGTTAGTTTTTTACTCCTTATCGGCTGCGCTTGCCTTGATCGCGATACTGCTTTTTATAACAGCTAACAGCTTCAAGAACCCTGCGCCCAAAAATGATAAATCGCCAGCTGACATAGGTATAGGATATGAAGAGATATTGATTCCTGCCAAAAACAATAAAAAGATTTATTCGTGGTGGATAGCTTCCGGAAAGTCGGATGTATGTGTGATATTAATGCATGGCTGGGGGAAAAACGCTTCGATGATGATGCCTTATATCAAGAATTTACATGCCAAAGGGCTAAACCTCATTGCCTTTGATTCGAGAAACCATGGCGACAGCGACAAAGACGGCCATTCATCGATGATAAAATTTGCGGAGGATATCTCGGCCTGCATCGATTACGTAGAAGCAAACAAAGCATCAAAATCGCGGAGAATTTATCTCATCGGCTTGTCTATTGGTGGTGCCGCCTCAATTTATGCTGCTTCCTCCGATGATAGAATTGGCAAGATAGTTACTGTTGGCGCTCCTTCAAACCCGGCCGATGTTATGAGGAAATATCTTCGCGAAAGGAAAATTCCCAATATAATGTTAAGCTTGGTCTTTAAATATTTGGAGTTCAGGGTAGGGAAAAAATTCAAGGATTTAAGTGCTGCCGCCAATATTGCCAAAACAAAAGCGACAGTATTGCTGATTCATGGCACCGACGACAAGGTCGTCCCGCTTGAACAGGCAGGGTTAATTCTGAGGGCGAGCAATAAAAACCAGGCCCAATTCTGGGAAATCCCCGGAAAAGGACATAGCAACTGCCATTACGAAAAAGGCTTTTGGGACAGGATCTTGTTGTTTTTCGAGAAATAGCATCCTGTACTGTGCCGATAGATATAATTACGTAATTTTACAGCTTAATCAATATCGGAAATGAAGACAAAATATCTCATATCGTTATCTGTTTTAAGTGGGGTTTTATTAGCTGCCTCATGGCCCGAAAATGGTTTTACACTATTGGTTTTTGTTGCGTTGGTGCCTTTGCTTTTCGTCCAGAAATATATCGGCAACAGCAACAAAAAGGGAATGTTTTGGTATTCGTGGCTTGCGTTTGTAATATGGAATGTGCTCACAACCTGGTGGATATGGAACTCCACATCGGCAGGTTCGATAGCTGCATTTGTTTTAAATGCCATGTTTACAGCCATCGTTTTTCAACTTTTTCATTTGTCGAAGAAGTGGTTTTATGATAATAAAAAGGGAAACTGGATATTGATATTCTACTGGATCAGCTGGGAATACCTGCACCTAAACTGGGACCTGAGCTGGTCGTGGCTGAACCTGGGAAATGTTTTTGCCGGAAAACCCCAATGGATTCAATGGTACGAATATACCGGGACATTTGGTGGGGGATTATGGGCCCTTATCTTAAATATACTGATATTTAGTGTTTTAAACAGGGTAATTGAACAAAAAAACCTGAGAGGCTCATATCTCGGGATAGCAACAGCAGTCTTGTTGATAATAGTCCCAATATCATGTTCGTTTTATGTTTATAATAATTACGAAGAAAATGGAAAGCCCATGGATATAGTTGTTGTTCAGCCTAATATCGACCCATACCATGAACAATATACATTGAGTCCTGATTCAATCTTAGATCGCAGCTTATATTTGGCCAAACCATTGATAGACGAGAACACCAGATATGTTGTCTTGCCTGAATCTGCTTTACAGGAAGATATTTGGGAGGGCAGCTTGACAAACTCGAAAACCATAAACAAAATATATAATTATGTGAAGCAATACGACAAGCTCAACTTTGTAACGGGCGCAACTACTTATAGCATGGTTAAATATGGCGAGCATCTTACGAATGCCGCTCGGAAGTTCAGCAATATCGACAAGTATTATTATGCATACAATACCGCATTGTTGATAAACAAGAGCGGCGTGATACAGGTACATCATAAGTCGAAGTTAGTTCCCGGAGTGGAGATTATGCCATCTTGGGGAATACTGAAGCCCCTGGAAAAGATTACCATCGATTTGGGCGGCACTACCGGGACACTGGGGCGCGACAAGGAGCCTCTGGTGTTTCTGGACTTGGATTCCGTCGGCAGTTCGCCCCTGATTTGTTACGAATCTATTTATGGTGAGTTCGTGAGCGAAACCATTAAGCGCGGCGGACAGATTATATTTGTTATAACAAATGACGGATGGTGGGGGAACACACCCGGGCACAGGCAGCATTTATTGTTCTCAAGCCTGCGTGCCATCGAAGCCCGTAGGTGGGTAGTCAGGTCGGCAAATACCGGGATTTCGGCATTCGTGAACCAAAGGGGCGACATACTGCAGCAAACCGAATACGGGAAACCAGCCGTTATCAAGCGGACCGTTAAAGCCGACGACAAGCTTACTTATTATGTGAAAAACGGCGATTATCTGGCCAATATATCAGCCTATATCAGTGCTTTGGTTTTTCTGATCGCCATTACCCAGGGGTTTCTTACAAAAAGGAAACGTTTATAGTCTTTTCAGTTAACGGTATTCAAAAGAAATTCGGCAACAGGATTACATCCATTTCTTCTTTTTAAACAGGGTTACCATCCCGGCGCCTATTGCCAACATTGTTGAGATAATAATCCAGAAGGCAGAATTATCGTCCTGAAGAGGCAATAAGACATTCATGCCGTAGATTCCGGTCAAAAATGTTAAGGGAAGGACAATTGATGAGATAAGGGTCAGTATCTTCATTATCTCGTTGGTCTTATTCGTTTGTAAAGAGTCGAAAGTAGTCGATAAGCCTTCTATGAGCTCGCCATAATCCTCTGTCATGTCCCACATCTGATTATAGTAGTCGAGGATGTTGCCCCAGTAATCTTCCATATTGTCGGCAAAACCCTGTACCTTACCCGATTCAAACTTGTTGAAAACCCGTAATTGGGGTTTTAGCATAGTGTTTAAAACGATGATGTTTTTTCTTGTGACCGACAGCCGCTCGATAATCTTGGCCGGCGATTTGCCAAACAATTCGCGGTTTATCAACTCCAGCTCCAGCCCAACTTTGCGGAGCAGATAACTTGATTCGTTCATCAGTTTCTCCAATATAGTATAAAGGATGGCATCGGAGGTTCCAACCTCAAAATCCTCTCCGCGATTATATTGTTCCATGGCCTCGTCGAAGATATTGTCAACGGCCCAATGCGATTTCCCGATCGTGATCAGATAATCCTCTCCCCAAAACACTTTTACTTCGCGAGGTTTGATGAATTTGTTTTGTTTATCAAAATTAGGGAAGTGTAAAATAAGGAAATAATAATCGTCATATATGTCGATCTTGGAACGTTGGTTCGATTCGCGACAGTCTTCGATGTCGAGGGGGTGGAAGTGATAGGAATTCTCGATGTTCTTAAAATCCTCACTTGTAGGGGTTTTGATATTTGACCATAACAGCCTTCCAATTTTTATTGTTTCAATCATGGCTTGCCCTCCTATATGTTTAAAATGACTACAATGTTAACGATTTCTCCGCAATTATTTATTGATTTAAAATAATTATAATTAAACAGCTAAAGAGGGATGTTCCCGTGTTTCTTGGGCGGATTGCTATCCGATTTATTTTCTGTCATTTCCAAAGCCTGGTTTAACTTTTTCCTGGTATTATGAGGGAAAATAATTTCGTCGATATAACCTAATTCGGCTGCTTTATATGGGCTGGCAAAATTGTCGCGATAGTCGTCAACGGCATTTTTTCGTTCTTCTTCGCTGTTTAATTTGTTTCGATATATTATGTTAACGGCACCATCAGGCCCCATAACAGCGATCTCAGCCGTCGGATATGCGAAATTATAGTCGGCCCCGATATGCTTGCTCGACATAACATCATAAGCACCGCCATAAGCCTTGCGGGTGATGATGGTGATTTTCGGGACTGTGGCCTCAGCAAAAGCATAAAGCAGTTTAGCCCCGTGCTTTATAATTCCTCCGAATTCCTGTGCCGTGCCCGGAAGGAATCCCGGGACATCCTCGAATGTTACTATGGGGATATGGAAAGCATCGCAGAAGCGAACGAAACGAGCTGCTTTTGTTGAGCTGTCGATATCAAGCACCCCGGCCAGAACAGCAGGTTGGTTCGCAACTATCCCAATTGACCTTCCGCCTATGCGGGCAAAGCCCACAATAATGTTCTTGGCAAAATGTGGCTGTACTTCCAAAAAGTGTTTGTTGTCAACAACGGGAAGAATAATATCCAGCATATTATAAGGTTTGTTCGGGTCGGAAGGAATTATGTTGTCCAAACTCAAATCTTCTCGATCCATGTCGTCGATACATTTTTTTCTCGGTGGATCCTCAAGGTTGTTTGAGGGAAGAAAGCTTATAAGCTCGCGTATCATCATCATTGCCTGTTCGTCGTCGTCGGCAGTAAAATGGGCAACGCCGGATTTTTGGTTGTGGGTCATGGCGCCGCCAAGGTCTTCCATCGTAACCTCCTCGTTGGTAACCGTTTTAATTACATCAGGGCCGGTTACGAACATATAAGAGGTGTTCTTTACCATCAAGATGAAATCGGTTATTGCCGGGGAGTAAACAGCACCTCCGGCGCAAGGCCCGAGAATGGCTGATATTTGAGGGATAACCCCCGAGCTTCTTACGTTGCGATAAAAGATATCGGCATAACCGGCAAGGCTTTCAACACCTTCCTGTATCCTTGCCCCACCTGAGTCGTTCAGTCCGATAACCGGTGCGCCCATTTTCATGGCCAAATCCATTATCTTGACAATCTTGTCAGCGTTGGCCCTGCTCAGCGAGCCTCCTAGAACAGTAAAATCCTGGGCAAAGGCATATATCAATCTTCCTTCGATTTTGCCATAGCCCGAAACTACTCCGTCTCCCAGGACTTTGTTCTTCTCCATCCCGAAATTTGTGTTGCGGTGAGTTACGAACTTGTCGATCTCCACAAAGGTCCCGGCATCGAAAAGATCCTCGATACGCTCACGGGCAGTTTTCCTCCCTGCTTTGTGCTGCTTGTCGATGCGGGCTTGTCCGCCACCCAGTTCTGCTAACCTATGTTTTTCTTCCAGTATTTTTATTTTTGGTCTTAATGACATCTTTACACGGTATTTTTATGTTCAATTTTTATTTTTCTTCTATTTCTTCGAGTAATATCAGAGCTTGGTCGCCGTCGATATTATCACCCTCTTTTACCAATACTTGCTTTATCCGGCGGTCTTTGACGACCTTGTACTCACTTTCCATCTTCATGGCCGAGACAATAACTACTGTTTCACCTCCTTTAACGACATCTCCTTCATTTACAAGTATCTTAACAATCTTGCCGGGCATAGGCGTTGAAATAAAGTTTGCGTCGTCGCCTTCCCCGCCCTTGCGGTTGTTCATATATTTTGTCTCGGCATCGATAACTTCAATATCGAACGAATTGTATAATGTGTTTACCTCATATTTTTTTTACCGGTATCGGTCAGCTCGACATTAAATGAAACCCCGTCGATCAAAAGGGAATAAACACCTTTTTCAACCTCGATGATATCAACGGTATATTCGTTTTCGCCTACGGCAATATCCATGATATTCCCATCCCGTTTCAGGATCTTAATTTCCGAAACCTCATCATTTAATTTTATTTCGTACGACATATTATTGATTTATAAACGGTTGATACTAATTTTGCGCCCGAACTGTTTCCATGGCTTTTCTGTTTTGCAATTATCTTCAGCCTTAATGGCATTTGACCCGGTCTTCGATAAATAATCGACAAAGGCGGCAATGCAAGCTATGTCCTTCACTTTTTGTTTTGCATTTTGCCGGGCTTCGAGATGTTCGGCATTGTCCTGTATGAAATGTGTGTTATACTTGCCTTCTTTAAAATCAGGGACATCCATAATACGGTGCAGGAAGGGTATTGATGTTTTAATGCCGGTAATCTTATACGCATAAAGCGCTCTCTTCATCCTGTCGATGGCCTCGTTGCGGCTTGGCGCCCAGCAAATAAGCTTGGATATCATCGGGTCGTAATCCATGGGGATTTTATACCCTTCGTAAACATAGCCGTCATGACGCACGCCAAGGCCGAGAGGCTCGGTAATATGTTTGATGGTCCCCGGGTTCGGCATGAAATTGTTGTCTGGGTCCTCGGCATAAATCCTAACTTCGATGGCATGGCCTTTTTGGCTAAGGTCTTCCTGTTTCAGTTCGAGGACCATATCGTCCGCAATTTTTATTTGTTCCTTGACCAGGTCAACGCCAACGACCCTCTCGGTTATTGGGTGCTCTACCTGGAGGCGGGTGTTCATCTCCAGAAAATAATAGTTCAGCTCATCGTCAACGATAAATTCGATGGTTCCGGCTCCTGAATAATTCACTGCCCTTGCCGCGGCAACGGCATGAGCCCCCATTTCTTCCCTGACTTCCGGGGTCATGATTGGGGAAGGGGTTTCCTCAACAACTTTTTGATGACGTCGCTGAACGGAACACTCTCTTTCAAAAAGATGTACTGCGTTTCCATGATTATCGCAAAGTACTTGAAACTCAATGTGATGAGGGGAGTTGATATATTTTTCGACATAAACCGCATCATCGCCGAAAGCAGATTTGGCTTCTGATTTGGCAGCCGTTACGGAAGAAATGACATCCTCTTCATTCATAACCAGTCGCATTCCCTTTCCGCCGCCGCCGGCACTAGCTTTTACCATTACGGGAAGCCCTATCTTTCGTATGGTTTCAACAGCGTCTTTAAGATCCTTGAGTGGCTTGGTGGTTCCCGGCACAACCGGGACGGAGGCTTTTTGCATCTTTTTCCGGGCGGTTATTTTATCTCCCATGGTGTTAATGGCGTAGGAGGAGGGGCCTATAAATATTATGCCTTCCTTTTTGCAACGATCCGAGAATTCCGCATTTTCTGATAAGAACCCGTATCCGGGATGAATAGCATCGGCACCGCAATTTATAGCTGTATCAATAATTTTATCAATTACAAGATAACTCTCGTTCGATGGTGAGGGACCTATAAAATATGCTTCGTCGGCAAACCTGACATGCATCGATGTGCGGTCGGCCTCGGAATAAACGGCAACAGATTTTATGCCCATTTCCCGGCACGATCGCATAACACGTATCGCAATTTCGCCCCTATTGGCTACCAAAATCTTTTTAATCATATATTTAATTGCTTTTAACTGTCAGTAAATCAGTGATCTTATAAATTTATTTACAGTTTTTTTGGTGTGTAAAGATAAAAAATAACAAATATACTAATACTATTTATAAACAATATCATGTAATGAAAAATTGAGTACTTTTAACTTTCATAATTTTAGAATGTTAAAAATTGCGTACTTTTGAACCTATGTTTTTAATAACCAATAAAAAACAAAATAAAACCATAAGAGCTGTTTATTGCTTAACAATAGCAATGCTTGTTATTCTCGCATTAGCGCCCGGTTTAAATGCTCAATCGACCGACAACGAAATCAATTATCTTGAAGAAAAGCTGAAAAGCAGCACAATTGTCGAAAAACCTGAAATTATGGAAAGGCTGGTCGATAAATATCAATCGGTTGACAAAAAGAAACAAGCATATTATGCCAACCAGTATGTGGCTCTTCCCGACTCGCTGACAAAAATGGAGGCCAAGAGCAAGATGTTTGCTTTGCTTGCCGATTTTTATAATCCAAAAAACGAGTATGCAGGAAAGCTTGCCAGCACTGACAGCCCTGTTGATTCCGATATAATAAAATATACGTCGCTTACTATTTCCATACTTCTTTTAGCGGCTGTGTGGGCCGGGTATTTCTTAAACAAGAAAAAATTTGAGAAAAAACTAGAAGATATTGAAAAAGAAGCCGAGGATTTATATAATGAAAAGTATAGAAAGCTAAAAGAAGTAGAATCGCGCTTGGCCAAAGAGCTGGCTCCCTTAAAAGAGGAGCATGAAAAGCTAAACGAAGAGGAAATAGAACTTAAAAAGCAGCTTAAGGTCCTTGAAGAAGCCAATTACCTGAAGAATGCCTTCCTGTCCAATATGAGCCATCAGATAAGGTCGTCATTGAACGGGATAAGTGGTTTTGCCGATATTTTAGAAACCGAGCTTGCGCTTTTGGGGGATGAGAACCTGTTTTCGTATGCGAAAAAAATTCAGCAAAGCGGAAGCAAGCTCGAAAATTTACTTACCAATATCATCGACATCTCTACCATTGAAGCAAATGTTGCCGAAAAGAAGATAAAAACATATAATGTTTTCGAGATTATAGAGGATGTGAAAAGCATAAACATCTTCAAAGCCAACGAAAAGGGCCTTGTATTCAAGACAAAAGCCGATGAGCAAGGACCCGGGATATTGGCAGACAAGGAAAAGTTGAAAAAAGTATTGAACGTGCTGGTTGACAATGCCATAAAATATACTTCCAAGGGATTTGTTACGCTAACAGCAACTTATGACGAAAGCAACAACATCTATATTATAGAAGTTAAGGATACAGGTGTCGGCATAGCAGGTGAGTATGCCGATTTAATAAAAAGAGCCTTCGAATCCGATATTATCGACGAGAACGAAAAATCATATCAGGGAATAGGCATCGGCCTTAAGCTTTGCAAGAGGTTTGTTCATTTGATGGATGGGACGATCGGCATTTCAACAAGAGAAGATAAAGGGACATCCGTTCGGATTGAGCTTCCTGCCGACATCAACTCAGCGGAGCGTATTATAAAAGAAGAGCCGGATGCACCATCGGTCACATTGTTAAATGCACCGCAGTTGGGATCCTTGGATATTTTTATAGTCGAGGACGACAGGATGAACAGGATGGTCTTGGAAAAAATGCTAAAAAAATCAGGGAATGTTACAACAACCATCGACGGCAACGATGCCATGAACATGATAAAGAATCAGTATAAAAAGAAGAAGTTTTATCACGTCATGCTTTTCGACATAAACTTGCCCGCACCCTGGGATGGAATCCGGCTGATGCAGGAAGTCAAGAGATTATATCCTGAATACAAGAGGATACCTTTTATTGCCCAAACGGCTTATGCCATGGCCGGCGACAAAAGCCGTTTCCTCGAGGCCGGGTTCGACGATTATATCGCAAAGCCGATTATGAAGAACGAATTGCTTACCTTGATAGAAAAGCAGATAGGGAAATTTTCGGCAAGCACATAGAAAACGATTGAGACGGCTGTCTTCGGGAATTTTTAAAAAAATTCGGGTAAGTCGTCGATTATATGTTGTTAAGATGTTTGTTTACTGAAAAAACACCGTCAATATTTTATATTTGCATCAAAATAAAAAATAATGTTATGAACAAGATTCTTGATAAAATAAAAGCGGGCGTCGCAAGCGGCGACGACCTTCAGTACATTTTTAAAATTGCAAAGGAAAACGGCTTTGCCATTCCTGCCGTGAATGTCGTGGGCAGCGATTCGGTAAATGCAGTCATGGAGGCTGCCTCAAAAGTCAACTCACCCGTCATAATTCAGTTCTCAAATGGAGGTGGTTCGTTTTATGCCGGAAAAGGCTTGAAAGTCGAGGGTCAGGAGGCAGCTGTTGCCGGAAGTATTTCGGGAGCCGTCCATGTTCATCAGATGGCGGAGCTTTATGGTATCCCGGTTATTCTGCATACCGATCATGCGGCAAAGAAATTACTGCCCTGGATCGACGGCCTGCTGGATGCCGGAGAGGAGTTTTATGAGCAAAACGGAAAACCTCTCTTCTCATCGCACATGCTGGATCTTTCTGAAGAGCCGCTTGAAGAAAACCTGGCAATTTGCAAGGATTATCTAAAACGCATGGATAAAATGGGTATGACGCTGGAAATAGAACTCGGAATTACCGGTGGCGAGGAAGACGGCGTTGACAACAGCGATATCGACAGCTCGAAACTCTATACGCAGCCATCGGAAGTGGGTCGTGCCTACGAGCTGTTGTCGGAAGTAAGCAATAGGTTCACTATTGCCGCGGCTTTTGGTAACGTGCATGGCGTTTATAAACCCGGGAATGTGAAGTTGGAACCGGTAATACTCAGGAACTCACAGGATTATATAAAGGAGAAGTATAAAACGGACGACAATCCGGTCAACTTTGTGTTTCATGGAGGCTCGGGTTCCGAGCCCGAAAAAATAAAAGAGGCAATATCTTATGGCGTAATAAAAATGAACATAGATACCGATACTCAATGGGCATCATGGAACGGTGTGAGGAAATACGAAGCCAAGTATCACGATTACCTGCAATCGCAAATAGGAAATCCCGAAGGGGAGGATTCGCCCAACAAAAAATATTACGATCCCCGCAAATGGTTGCGCGCCATGGAAGATTCGATGGTAGAGAGGCTGGTACAGGCCTTCACCGACTTGAATTGTATAGACAGATATTAAAACATGAGGGTCTTCAGTGATGGTCCCGCCTGATGCGAGGTCATCACTTAAATACTCAGCAAGTCGAACAATAAAATTCAATAAAAATGCACGCATATCCGCCTAAAATATTGATGGCCTTTGGCGAGACCTTTAGTGAGGAGAAAGGTGAGTTTTTGAATTGGCTGCTGGAGGGCGGATATCCCGAACTTGCGGCCCTAAGCAATGGCATACGCGGAAGCCAGGAGGCAACGGCTTGGCTTTTAAAGAATAATTTTGCCCGTTTTGCCGCCTTCGACAATGCTGTCGGGGGCTCCGAAAGAGCTTATGCCTGGCTCCTTGACAACGAGGAAAACCTATTGGCTGTTTTTGTTGATGCCATAAACAACAATATGGAGGCCCTGGCCTGGTTCAAGAACCATAAGCTGGAGATTTTCATCCACCTTTCGCGAAAAATAAGGAACTTCCGCGAAAACCAGACCTTCGACTACCACAAAATACATTTTTGACTTGAGCCTTTATTAAAGAATATGTTCTATGTCAAATACTGTGGATAATTATAGAGCTATATTTGCATGAGGAATGGCACAAGCTTGTCATCGTTTGTCAAGGTATAATACCCTCGATTCGTTGTACCAAAAGTTTGGTTTATCAAGTTGAAATTAAGCAGCATTTTGAAAGATGCTTTTTGGTTTTTTCCTTTCTATGCCTTGATGGTCCCTGTTGTGGTATCTATTAATCCATTTCTTAATTCCTGTGAACAAATCTAAACCAT
>JAJRQZ010000117.1 GCA_024279935.1 Bacteroidota bacterium | reverse complement strand
CCTTAGCAAAAGTGGGTAAGGGGGATTTGTGCCCCTATAGTCGTGAAATAGAACTTTTTATGAGTTTTTAGTAAAAAATATTTTCAATTCATCCGATTTCGTGTAATTTGTGGATGAAAATATTCTTTTGCGGATTTAAGGAAACATAATAAAATGGCAGGAAAGGCTGATAAAGGTTAGCGACCTCAACGGCCATGAAATCCTTAGCGAGGCCATAGCCCCCGGCCGTGCCAAGCATGATATAGATATAAGTGCCTGGGAACCGGGAACATATATTTTTGCATTATACGAAAAAGGAGGGCTGCTGCAGACCGAGAAGGTTGTGGTTATGGAATAATGTGGTAAAATTGTTAGCGTTTATTTCCCTTTCAAAAAATAATAAACAAGAAAAACCGGCAGCCGGATATTTTCCGGCTAGCCGATTTTATGTAAAAATATATCTATTTCACAATAATTCTGGCTACTTTTCCATATTGTGAGTCTCCAAGCCTTATCAGATATGCACCGGCTTTTGCATAGGACATGTCCAGCTGATATACATATCTTCCGTTGATGTTTTTTACCCAATTCTCAACTACTTTCTGTCCAAGGACATTATGGACGTTGATCTTCAGATCCTCGCTAATTTCATTGGAATTCAAAGAAACCTCAAAACGATTGTTGTTAAAAGACTTTACTATCAAATCACTCTTGCCAAGAGCTAGGTCTTCAATGGATGTATAAAGTACAATGTTTGCTTTATAATCCTCTGTCTCACCATATTCGCTATCTTCACAGGCATCATCGGCGACATTTCCGTTCCATTTTGATTTGGCCCTCATCATGTGTTCGCCCAAATTTGCGTCCGGGGCAATACTAACAGGAATATCTTCAGAATAAACACCTCCGCCTTGTCCGTTTGCAATAATATAGTTGTCAACAATAACTTCGTCATCTTCGAAAACATAATTGTCGTTGAAATCCATCCATAGTTTGATATATTGGCTTCCATAATGAGTTGTAACTGTCAGAACATAGTTTTCGTTCTGCTCAAGTTCAGCGACCATGTCCGTATAGTCGGCATAACCTCCGTCGGAACAGTCTGTTGTGTTTTCAAGATCACGCAGTTTGAAATAATAGAATCCGTCGCCTTCACTACAGTTTGCCTGAGGTTGGCACATACTGTTCGTTACTGTTTTGTATGTTGTGTCGTTACTGAAAATAGTGTCGTTTGATAAACCTGTGTATGATGTGAAATTATAAGCGCTCATTACTGACAAGTCTGCTGTTTGTGAGAATATGAATGAAATCGCAGTGTCCATAGCCAGAGGTCCCGGAACTTGTTCGGTAATTAAATTCCCATCCAGGTCGTAACTAACATCAAAATTCGATTGTTCAGCATATCCGAAATTCCTTATCACAACGCTGACGGGCTCGGCATCGCTAAGTCCTGACCCGCTTTGAGGTGTTGTTATTTCAGTAACCCCTATATCATTTGCATATAAATGCATTACGTCTTTCCATGTTGAATCATTTCCGTCATATTCATCACCAGGCAGCCCGGTCCACGACTCAATATGATATATATGGCCTTCTATGCTCATATCGGCTGTTGTGGAAAAAGTATAATCAGCCGTTTCGCCCGAGAGTATGGTGCCGATAAAAGTTTCATTTATGGCACTGCCTCCGTCAATACGGTAACCAACTGGAATGTCCGTTTGGTCATTCTCCCCAAAATTCTTGATCGTAACAGTAATGCTCTCGCTATTGGTAAGTTGGCCGTTTTCCGGCTGTGGTATTCCAACCATGCCAGCATCGTCCTGAAAGTCAGGGGCCAACTGGAACACACCTACCACGTCGGTGCGTTGGTTGTTTTTAAAATACTCGGCTATATGCCACATGGTCTTGCCGTTGACGGGATCACAAGTAAGGTGAACATAATCGGCCAGGCGGTTCGACGGGTTGTTGGAATTGCTTTTGGCAATCAAAGTTTCGTCAACGGTCATTTGGTTCAGCGGGTCGGATGCATATCTACCGGTATAGAATATCGAGATACTGTCGGTTTCGCTGCATGAGGTATATGCCATGCCAATGTTGCCATCCACGTCCATTACCATGCTTCCTGAGAATACGCCTTTGGTTCCGTTCGGCGTAATATAAGTTCCTTCCTGATAAATATACCAAGGGTCGCCGTCATTGTCCTGGCGAAGCTCGAACCACCTGATTCCTGCTTGCTCGTCGGAAGAGCCGTCGGTATCAACGACGAAATTAAAAACCGCCGAATTATGGTCGCTAAACCTCCTGTATTGCGCTTGTTGCATTATTGTTGCCTGCAGGGCATCCTGGTCAGGGCCGGATGGTTGCGGTATGTTTGAGAACGACCCTCCGTCAAAAACGGAAATAAATGGTGTAGTTGTTATTTCTGTTGGATTTGAGATCGTAGAGTTCTGTACGTCTGCCCAGTTTACGTCCACTGTCCACATCTTTATATGGTCGGTTGATACACCGCTCCATGCGTCGTCCTGCAAATAAACCACTGTGGCATCCCCGGCAGGAGGGAGGTTGCCATCGGTTACATGAAAAAACTGAGGGCTGTAGAAGCCGGAGGTGGTAATCCCTGTCAGAGGAAAACCAACAAACTGTGCCGGCGACCCAACAAGCATCGAATCGCGCTCAACGGCAAAAACCTTTTCGGTAGCGTTGATGTTGGCAGTAACATAATACCCGTCGCTCCAGATGGAGAATTTAGTATAATCCGGGAAAGCTCCTGTCCCGAAACCTGTGGTATATACATACCAACCATCGTTAACGGGGTCCGGCCCCTGACAAACGGCCATATTGAAGCCATTTGGGTTGTCGTCGAATTCCGTAATTATAAATCTGTCGGCTTCGGCGTCGTAGATGACAACCGGATCGCCAATATTGTTCCCCGGGAAGATAGTGCTCAGCAGTGCATTGTCGGTCAGAGGGTTGCCGCTTTTGTCGAATATCCTGAAACTTGTGTTCCATGAAGCCATATAATGGTTGGGGCCAACTGCCCCGTTAGGGTCGGAAGGAGTGTAATTGGATATGTTGGCATCGAAAACCAATGATGGTTCCCGCCCTTTTGTTAAATGAGCTTGTTTTTGAGTTGCAACCAAGGCATCGTTGCCCTTTGGAAAGCCTTTCCCCGGAATCGTTTTGTTCGCCCCGCGGTGTTTGGGCATGCCTTTTCGGGCATCGCCGCCCGGCAGGGCAGCCTTAAAGGTCCCGTCTTTTATTTGTTGTGCGATACTAGGCACATGAACAGGCTTGGCCATTACACCATACCTGGTTGCCTTTTGCAGGTTGGTTTGCCCTTGACTTGGTAAAAAAACAATCGTGAATGTTAATAGTACGATCGGGAATAGAATTTTTTTCATCAATAAAATTTTATAATTAATAATTGCGTTTTTAATATGCTGATAATAAAGCGTTTGACATGAGATCCAAAAATATAATTAATTAGGCAGCGATTTAATAATAAATTCTTTTTAACTGTTATTTAACAAAACAAACCCTTTCCTTCGCAGTATAGGCTGTATTAGTGCTACTTATGACAATCCCCAGTATTGCTAAGTTGTCTCAATCCTTAAAAAAAAGAAATAAAAGAAAAAAAGACCTTTATGTCTTTTAATATTGGAAAATGTTTATTTTTGCAAAAAAAAAGTATGGTAATAAGTGAAAAAACCAAGATATCGAAGCTTATTGAACATAATGCCGAGACGATTGAAGTTATAAGCACTATTAACAGGCATTTCAAGAAATTGAGAAACCCCATATTAAGGAAGGCGCTTGCCCCAAGGGTAAGTATTGCCGATGCCGCGAGAATTGGGGGCGTAGCTGTTTGCGTAATGATTGATAAGCTTAAGGCCATCGGATTTGAAACTGACGACGGATGTGCTTGCGACGCGATTTCTTCAAAAATGGAATTCACAAAGAATTTAAAAAATATAAATATGAGAAAAGAAAATATCGTTGAACTGGATGTCCGCCCTATACTTGCCGGCGGGGTTGATCCTTTTGAGGCCATTATGGCCGAGTTGAAGAAAATGAACGATGACCAAACTTTGTTGATAATCAATACGTTTGAGCCTATACCGCTTTTGAGCATACTAAAGAAGAAAGGATATGCCTATGAGACTGAACGGCCCGAAGACGGTTTAGTACATACTTATCTGGAAAAGTCTTCCGGAGGTGCTGAGGAGCAAGCCGCCGATACAAAAACCGTAGAAATTAACTTTGGGCAGATCGAAGGGAAGTTCGCCGGCAAAATGACCGAAGTGGACGTGCGCGATTTGGAAATGCCCATGCCAATGGTTACTATATTAGAACAAATAGAGAAACTGCCCTCGGGACATGCTTTGTTTGTCCACCACAAAAAATTGCCTCAATACCTTATTCCCGAGCTGGAGGACAGAGGCTATAGCTGGGCTTCCAAAGAGGTTGACGATGCGAATGTCAAACTTATAATCTTTAAGTAATGCAAGTAGGCCTTAGTACAAAGAACGCCCCCTCGGTCTGGGTCGTGGTTCCTCATTTTTTGGTCGGGGCCCTAAGTTTCTTGATGGCGTCGGTTTTTCTCTTGTTCAATTACGAGGACTTATTGGGATACCACATAAATGCAAGTGTGTTGGCGGTTTTGCATTTGATGGTATTGGGATGGGTGTCGATGATAATTTGCGGGGCTTTATACCAGCTTATTCCCGTTGTTATGCAGGTTAAGCTTTATAGCGAGAAACTGGCCATAACTACATTAGTGAGTATGGTTGCTGGGCTTTTCTTTTTGATAGCAGCCTTCCTGGGATATAAGTTTCAACTGACGAACAACTTTATAATCGGTGGGTCTTTTGTGATAACAGCTATCGTCCTGTTTGCTTTCAACACACTTAAAAGTGCCCTTGATTCAAAAGAGAAAAGTATAAGCAAATACTATATAATGGCCTCGGTAGGATATTTGGTGCTTACGGTTCTCCTTGGCTTGTTTACCGTAATAAACCTCTCATATAATATTTTGCCGGTAGCACATACCGAGTTGATGAAGACTCATCTGGTTTTGGGCCTGGCAGGGTGGTTCTTAATGTTGGTGATCGCGGTGGCCGCCAAGTTAATGCCAATGTTTCTAATTGTGCACAAAACAAAGGAAAATCTTTTAAGATGGGCGTTTTACTTGATAAATGCAGGAATACTTATAATATTCATATCGGTTTTCGTTAAACAGACACCTGATTATGTTGATCTGTTTTCTTTTGTTTTGATTTTTGCAGGTCTTGTCATGTTCCTGCTTTTTAATTACGATGTGTTTTCTCACCGCATGAGAAGAAAACTGGATATAGGGATGAAACTGTCGGCAGTGGGGCTTATAATTCTTGCGGCTGCTATATTGTCGTTTGCGGCTGCTTATTTCGGTAGCGCTGCATTTGGCCTTCCTGTGGGAAGGCTTGAGATAATTTCAGCTTTGCTGTTGGTGTATGGTTTCTTTACTGGGCTTATCCTTGGCCAAACATATAAAACGCTTCCGTTTATAATTTGGCTGTATTATTACCAGAAGATGGTAGGGAAGCAAAAAGTGCCCTTGGTAGCAGATTTATATAGCGATAAATTGGCGACTATCCACCTGTTTTCGTTTGTGTTGAGCCTGTTGCTTTTTTTAACGGGATTGTTGTTCTCTGTTAAAGAAGCTCTGTTCCTGGCCGCTGTGGCGATGCTTTTCACAAGCCTTGTTTACGGCTTCAACGTATATAAAATGATATTTCACAAAAAAAATAATATAATGTTACAAGAAAATATTAACGCCGAAGAGGCAAAAGTTTATGAGCTGCTCAAGCAAGTTCCGGATCCCGAGGTAGGGGTCAACATAGTCGATTTAGGCTTGATTTACAAAGTCTCGATAAACACCGAAGGTAAAACCCTTGATGTTGATGTAACACTTTCAACGCCGGGCTGTCCTGTTGGCGATACTATAATACAGCACATACAGACGGTATTGGAAAATAATTACAACGGATATGCCGTGCTGGTGGATCTTGTGTGGGAGCCGCAATGGAACCCTGATATGATAAGTGAGGATGGACGGGCAGAATTGAACGCATAATAAAAAAAAATCGGAAATGGAAAATAATGAATTTGAAAAAGGAGTTAGGTTCTCCTATGCCGAAAGTATTTCCTATGCTGATAAGGCAGTGGTTAGTAAGCATATAATAAAAAAAGAGTCGGGAAACATCAGCATTTTTGCTTTTGATAGGGGCGAAGGACTCAGCGAGCATACAGCTCCTTTCGACGCAGTGGTTTTTGTTGTTGACGGCAAGGCGGATATAATAATAAATGGTGTTTCAAATATTTTGGAAGCCGGCGAGACGATAATAATGCCGGCGAATATCCCGCACGCCTTAAAAGCCGTGGAGAGGTTCAAAATGGTTCTTACCATGATAAAGAGATAATAGCTTGCCGAAAACATGATTGCCTTAAAATATTCTGTTCGTTACAAGGGTAATTGTGTATCCGGCTGCATTCCTTTGTCAACAAGCGCTTATATGCAGTTTCTTTTTTTTGCGGCCTTGTAACTTATAAGTGAACGAATAAGATTATGTTTTCAAAATCAACTCAATACGCTTTAAGGGCAGTAGTTTATCTTACGAAGAGATCTTCAAAGGATGAAAAATTCGGGATAAGGAAAATAGCCTCTGATTTAGGATTCCCCGAGCCGTACCTGGCAAAAGTGTTGCAGCATTTGGTTCGGAAAAAGATAATAAGTTCTGTAAGGGGACCGAACGGGGGATTTTATGCCGGCGAGGAAACTTATGATATCAGCCTTTTAGAAATAATTGAAGCTAATGAAGGACTCGACTTCTTTAATAGGTGCGGTCTGGGCCTTGTTGATTGCGATGATAAGCACCCATGTCCGATACATTCTCAGTATGAGCCTGTTAAAGTATCGTATAAGAAAATATTATCCGAAAAATGTATTCGGGATATTATCGATGACCTGGATGCGGGCCTGGCTTTTTTGAAGTTTGTTTAAAGCACCGAAGGCTATTCCTCGATTTGGACAATCGTGTTTATTTTATTTATCCCGACATAATAGAGGTCGAAGCCGCCCATTCCGCCCGGACGGTTTGAAGAAAACACCATCATGTCGTTCTCATAATTCCAGACCTGGACAGGAACAGGCCTGAACTCGTCATACTCGCTGTTTATACCTGGGCCGAAATTTACCGGCTCCTGCCAATTTCCGTCCTTATAATACGAATAATATAAATCGTAACCGCCGTAACCACCCTCCCTGTTTGACGTAAATACGATAAAGCTTCCGTTAACGAACGGGCAACGATCATCGGAGCTTGAACTTAAGATGTCATGTTTGATCCTCAAATAATCCCCGTCCGATCTTAAAAACCCATCGAAATCCAATGAATCGGGCTTGTGGATGCTGAGAATATCATGATCGGTCCCGTTTGCCTCGTCGAAATATATGTCGGTAAATAGTTTAGTTTCAACGCTCCAGTTGTCAATTGTCAAAATTTGCGCGCCAAAAAAAGAAACATATCTTTGTTCAGGCGTATCACCTAAAAACTTAATTGTAAAGTGTTCCGAGTTTTCTCCGGCAGTGTTGTAATCATCATGCAAATTATAAAAACACTCTTGGCGATACAGAGTGCCGCCGGCATTAGTCGAAAAGGTAAAGAAGCTTAAACGTTTGCTTGTATCGCCGACGATAGTATCCCTGCTGATTATATATGGCCCGAATTGGTTTCCGTTTTTATCGACAGCAGCCAATAACGACACGATAAAGTCCGTGTTCTCCCAAAAACCTGAGTTGTCAACAACGAGATACCCATTGTCCCAATACCAGGTGGCATGAAAATTATCGCCTATTATATTAAAGCTTTCGCCCGAAGTTTGCCTGTTTGAGGAGAATACCAGCCGCTTCCCGAAATGTGTCTCAGGTAAAACCGAGTTGTAATCATCAAACTCGGAGTTTATAATATCCAGATTTACAGCAGTTTCGGGAAAGAATGCTCTAGTGTGTTTGTTTTTGTTGAATCCATTTGGGCATCCCCAAAGGATGAAGATGAAACTTGAGACCAGAACGAAGTTGAATATTTTTTTCATGATGTGTCCTTAAAATCGAATTAAGTAATTATTCTTACTGTCGAATTGTTGAAAAGACAGGAAAAAATGTATTTAGTTGCATTAAACAGTGGAAATAATTTCAGCGGTGCAATATCAAAAACCTTGTCCGAAGCCTCCAAATCCGCTATTGATATTCGGGGCAGTGTTAAATCCGTTATAAGCACCGTAAGTACCAAAAGGATCGCTAAAATAATTTGGTTTTTTTTGCTCGCTATACCTGAAGCCGGCACTAATGCTAAAATGTTCGCTTACATTATATTGCAGGTCGAGAATTGCGCCCTGACCGCTGAAATCAAGGTAGTTGTCTTGGTTTTCGGCATTGAAATTCGATGGGTTCAAAAGGAAGGTCTTATATCCAGTGGCTCTAATGCTCAATTTTTCGTTTAGGTGGTAAGTGCCTGAAACATAAATGCCGCCATAATTGGCTGAGATATTTGAGAAGCCTGAAGCCATTGGCCCTGTAATGTTCGTTGTTGAATAAGCCATTCCGAAGCTCAGATCGATTTTTTTGCTTATGGGCATGCTAAGCTCCGGTGCGATATAAGTTCCAAAGGTGCTATTGCCGTTGCCATAAGCTGAAAAGCTTGTTCCAAGGTTCAGTTTAACACTCGGCTTTGGCACAACCTTTGTTTTTGCAAAACCAGCAGTTTTGTTATTGCTGTCCGGCTTTGAGATATCCAGAACATTTGAGCCAAAGGTTTGAGCATGAACATTATAGTTCATCGACAACGTACAAACTGCAATAAGCACCAATATGTTTTTTGATAATTGCATACTGCAAAGATAATCAAAATGCCACTTAGTGATTGAATTTAGTCTTCTTTATGAATTTTAAGTTGAAACAAGGTCTTGATTTCCAGAATGTGCATTTCAACAATGTCCATCAGTATGAAATTAGCCATCAGGTCCTCGAATTTATGTTTGCCGATTGAAACGCAAGCGCATAAGTCATCGTATTCGCATGATTTGTGTTTATCTAGCTGATGCATGATTTCCCTTTCGGTGTCCCCGTAAGTGATTTCTATATTATCCAATGAGTCCTGCCTGGCCCAAACTTTCGTCATTATACCGTTGGCAAGAAGGTTTTGGTCGTTTTTTCGGATATAGGCCTTGAAACGGGCTTTGGTGTCAGGCGCCTTATGTGGAACTAGTGGGCTCTTTGGTATTCCGATCTCTAATATTTTTTTGCCTTCAACCATCCATTCTTTTGACGAAAAATAAACTTCAGGCCTGCAAAATCGTTTGGCTGCATTGTCGATCATATAAAACTCTTCTTCCGAGCGAACGCCTACAATAGCCCCGTTATCCTTGACTCCAATAAGCAGTTTCCCGCCATCGGTATTGGCAAAGGCCACCAGTGAACGTGCGATCTTGGCAGCATCAGATATCTCGAGCTTAAAATCCAGATGCTGCCCTTCGCCTCCGTCGATAAGCACTTTTAGGGGGTGTTGTTTCTTCAACTTCATGAAATTTAAATAAGCCTGATAGTCCCTGATGGTCAGGCAGTTTAATTAGATGTATATCTTCCTAAACAAAGCGGATATCCTCCTTGGCCATAGTTTTCTCGCAAAAATGGCAACTAAGCTTCATGTTTCCTTTATGGTCCTCGATTACCTTAAACCTGGTAGGGATGTGCTGGTGGTTGGTAACGCATTTCGGATTAAAGCACTTCACTATCTTATCAACTGTCTCAGGGGTTTGTACCCTGTGTTTTTTTATGATGTCGTAGTCTTCGATCTCTATCAATGTGGCTGTTGGCGCCACAAGAGCGATTTTATTGATTTCCCCTTCGTCGAAAAAGGTGTCGCTGACTTTGATTATACCTTTGCTGATGTATTTGTCGCTATACAAATTTGTTCCGAAATACACTTGGTTCTCGGTTTCCTCGAGATTTAACATATTAACGACCTGAAAGGTTTTGTCGGAGGGGATGTGGTCTATAACAGTTCCTGAGCGAAGTGCCGAGACTATCAATTCTGTCCTTTTTTTGTTCATGATATAATTTTTTCTTGAAATAAAAACTGATTATTTAAGTCCTAAGATGGCAGCGATAAGCGCCTGGCGCACATAAACGCCATTTTTTGCCTGCCGGAAGTAATAAGCCTTAGGGTTGTCGTCAACGTCTTCTTTGATTTCGTTAACTCGCGGCAGCGGATGCAGAACCTTCATGTTTTCCCTTGCATTGTCCAACATGCTGTTTTCCAGTATATATGCATTTTTAACTTTTTCATACTCCAGGGGGTCAGGGAAGCGCTCGCCCTGAACCCTGGTCATATAAAGTATGTCAGCCTTCGGAATGGCTTCCGATAAGTCGGTATATTGATAATACTCCAGCTTCGCGTTTTTTATCCAGGTTTTGACCGAGCTCGGCATTTTTAACGACTCGGGCGAAACAAAATGGAAAGAGGCCCCGAACAAACTCAATGCCTGCACAAGTGAGTGTACCGTTCGCCCGTATTTCAAATCGCCAACCATAACAATATCTATGTTCTCAAGTGTGCCCTGAGTTTTTCTGATAGAGTATAAATCGAGTAAGCACTGTGTCGGATGCTGGTTGGCTCCGTCCCCGGCATTAATTATCGGGACGGGTGAAACTTCGCTTGCGTAGCGTGCGCTCCCGTCAAGAGGGTTCCGCATGACTATCAAGTCAGAGTAGTTGCTCACCGTAAGTATGGTGTCCTTCAGCGTTTCGCCTTTCTTCACACTTGAAGTGTCGGCACTGGCAAATCCAACTATGCTGCCCCCGAGATACTGCACAGCACTTTCAAAACTTAAGCGAGTGCGGGTGCTAGGCTCAAAAAACAATGATGCAATTACGTACTTATTGAGTATCTGCTGCCTCTGATCCTTTTCAAACCCCTCGGCCAAATCCAGGATGTGAAGTATTTCCTCTTTGCTGTAATCGGTTATGGAGATTAAGCTCCTGTTTCTTAAATTCATGTTGATAATATATCTTTATTCATAAAAAAAGACGGTATCACCGTCCTGCTCAATTTGTAATCATTTGTATAATAGTAATATAAACTGTAAGATGATCATTTTTTGCGCATTTCACCTTTGAGGGCAAAGATACATCTTATAAAGATCAAGCATTGGGTTTTTTATCGACAAAAAGAATATTTTTTTAACACTCGTTCTGTTGATGACGAGGGTGCAAATAAAAAACCCACCTAAGAACAGGCGTTCATTAAGGTGGGCCCAATTATGAAAAACAAACAAAACAAGCGATGCAAAGATAAATACATTTTTTATTTTGTCAATAGTTTTACGATTTTTTTTTTTTTTTTTTTTGGTTCCTTAAATCCGCAAGTAATTATTAACAATTCACTTTAAGTTGTTGAAAAATAAGACCTGCAATCACTTGCAGGTCTCGTGTTTTTTCACCTATTTAGGTGTATGTACAAAAACACAAACACAAAGGTAACGCCTTTTGG
>JAJRQZ010000116.1 GCA_024279935.1 Bacteroidota bacterium | reverse complement strand
TAGAAGCATCTGGAGTGAAGGAATAGCCCTTCGCTCTCTTTGCTTCGTTTCGCTACGCTCCACTTCTCAAAGAGAGCGAAGGGCTAGCATTTAAAACTATCTTTTTGCCCGTAAAAGTTGCATTTACTAATGGAATCTATGAACACTTCAATGTAATCCGATTATCATTATTATTGGATAATGGCCCAAATATGTTTTATGTATAACATCTAGGGAATTGATTTTTATTGTTTTGGAGGTCATGGAAAAATCGATTCTTAGCAGAGTGTGGATATTTCGGTGAAGTTGACCCCATAGAACAATTATTGGAATATTTTAACCAAACAATATTTTATCTTTCAAAATCATCAAAAAGGGTGATAATTTTGAAATGTTAAAAAAATTAATGACTGACTTTATCAGCAGACCCTACGTGCTAAATCCCCAATCCCCAATAAATTACGGCTTCAGCCAAATTCCGCCCGCAGGGCAAATATCATCCTCCTTTCGTCGGATGTAATTTGTTGTAATTTGCTGTGCGTAATTTATCCTCCTTCGTCGGATGTAATTGATGGTTAATAAATAATGGTTGATAAGAAAACACACGATAAAACACACGAAGCAAATTCCGCCGAAGGCAAATAACACGCGAAGCGTAAATTACGGCTTCAGCCAAATTCCGCCGAAGGCAAATTACCATCAATTACGGCTTCAGCCAAATTCCGTGCGAAGCACAAATCACGCCGAAGGCAAATTACCCCAACCCCCACTTCAATACTTTTTACTTTCAACTTTTTATTTTAACCTTATTACCTTAACTTTCACCATTTCTCCCCCTCCCAATCCCCCCGCTTTTTCACTATCTTTGCGAAAAAAACATGAAACGACCAATTTTTGTTTTTCTGGCAACGGTATTTTTAATTTCCTGCTCAAACAGAACATATTTCAAGGAATACAAAAAGTTCGACAGTCTGAACTGGGACAGATTTAACATACTCAATTTTGATGTTATTGTTGACAAGGACCAATCCTTGGATTTTGACCTTTTACTTCGGCATCATACGGCCTATCCCTACGGTTTCCTGGACGTAAACATTACTTTTTATACACCTGCCGGTGCAACTCTTTCACGTGATTACCATTTTAATCTAAAAGAAAAAAATGGCAAATGGAAAGCCGACGGATTAGGAGACCTTTGGGATATAGAGCTTCCCGTTCGAAAAGAGATGAAAATCAGCAAGGCCGGCATCTTGAAAGTCCGTGTCGAAAACAAAATGACCAAGATTGACACTCCCGGAATTATGGAAATAGGTCTTCAAGCTTCACTATCTAATTGATACGATAATGAATATATATAATAATTACATTATCCGCCCTTATCCAAACCAATCCTTTGCCCCTTTGCGTTGTTGCGAGAACCAACAACAAGCGAAGCGCCTTTATCCAAACCAAACCTTTGCGTGAACAAAAATCCCCCACCAATCAACGTCCTCCCATCCAAATCTAACGTTTTCAGCCCCATTTACCACCCTGATTTTGCGTAAATTAAGCCCAGAAACAACATAATTCCCACAAAATATCTCCCTGAAGACCTTACTATTTCAGGATTTCAAAAAAACAAGAAAATATCGCAAAAAAGTTTTTTCTTTTTAAAATAAATACTTAATTTTGAGACAGTTTATTAAAACTAAAACCAAAGAGCATTTATTATTGACATCCTGACCCACTCAAACGGATCCAATGTCATAACCCTTTTTAGGGCTTTTTCTTATTTCTTGAACTAATTTCACCCTTGGGTGTAACTAATTATAATTTATACCTTGCTTGATATGAAAAAGTTTATTCTGCTGTTTAGTGCATTCTTGTTAATAAGCTGCATTTGTGCACAAACTACGATTTGGATTGAAAATTTTGATGACAACAGTCAGTATTCTGTCAGCCTTGGTGGCGAAGGGAATAATGGAAACACTGACTATTTCCAACGTACCGACGGATCAAATATCAACAAAACATATACGGGCATAACAGGCACTAATTTTTTTGCCGGTCAAGATGTTGACGATGGTGGCTGGACGGGAAGTGCAAGCCCATCACAGCTAACCTGGGGTTCAATCAGTATTTCATCTTATAATTCAATAAGTTTTAAAGCAGATTTTGCATCTGTCGCAACAGACAAAATAGATAATCCTGATTATGTGCATTTTGAATACAAGCTGGACGGTGGCAACTGGATAAATCTTATTTGGTTTGAAAATACCGACACAACTAACTCTTATCTGCTCGAAGATACAGATTTTGACGGCGTTGGCGATGGCGCTCAATTAAATTCGACATTAACCGCCTTTACAAAGGGTATTCCCGGCGGAAACTCGTTGGAATTGCGAATGACCGTAGCATTAAATGCCGGCGACGAAGATTTTGCAATAGACAACATTACAATAAGCGGAACACCCCTCAGTTCAGTTGCCGATCCCTCAAACTTATCGGCCACAGCCGTTTCAATCTCACAAATAAACACTTCCTGGACGCAAAATGCTTCCTCCGACAATGTTATGCTCGCCTGGTCGGCAGATGGCACTTTCGGAACCCCAATCGACGGAAACACTTACGTAGCAGGTAATTCAATAAGCGGAGGAGGTACTGTAATTTACAACGGTAGCCTTACTTCTTTTAATCATACAGGCCTGAGCCCTAACACCCAATATTATTATAAAGCCTGGTCGGCAGATGCCTCCGACAATTATTCTTCCGGTATAACAGCAAACGAAACAACCCCAGTGCACACATCATTAATTATATCCGAAGTTTCCGATCCTGCCGATGTCTATCAGGCGCGCTTCGTGGAAATATTTAATCTCGGCGTCTCGACAATTGATTTTGCCACTGATACATGGTATTTATGCCGACAGATAAACGGTAGTGCCACTTGGGAAGACAAACAGCTCACGGGTTCTGTCCTTGCAGCCAGCGAATATGTTGCTGCAAATGGCAATACCGATGCAAGCGACTATTTCAATCTTAATTACGGCTTTATGGCCGATTATGATTTTGGTGGCAGCGCTGGCAATGGAAACGATGGTTATTTCCTGTATTTCAACGGCGACCATTCCACCGGAACTTTAATCGATGCTTATGGCCTTGCAGACCAGGACGGCTCGGGAACCGACTGGGAATATACCGACAGTAAAGCTGTCCGCCTTCGTTCGACGACTTCCCCGAATACTGTATGGACTTCCTCCGAATGGTCGATAATGTCTTCGGCAAATGTTGACGACATGACCCCCTCTGCTCATAATGAGGATGTTTCTTGGGTAGGGAACATTACAGACTGGAATACTAAAGGAAGCGATTGTTGGAACGGCATCCACAACTTCATACCCGACGCTTCATTCAATGTTACGATACCCTCGGCCGTAAGCTTCCCTCCGTCAACAAGCGCGACTTCCGAATGCAACAAGCTAACGATTAACGCCAGCGCATCGGCCACGGTTTCTTATAACGCTCCATTGACCGTTTTTGGGGACCTGGGCATTAATCTTTCAAACGCTTCCCTGAATATCGGGTCAGGAACATCAGGAAACGGATCTGTCATTGTAAAGGGAAGTGTTGGCGGACCGGCAAATGTCAGCAGGTATTTCGAGGCCTATGCCGGTGCTGCCGACGGCTGGCATTATATCTCCTCACCCGTAAGCTCAATGGCCATTGCATCTTCCGATTTCGACCCCTCGGGAACCAATAACGATCTTTATGCCTGGGACGAAGACGATTATCTTTGGAGAAACTATAAGGGCTCTAATTTCCCTTCGTCGAATTTCGTCAATGGGACGGGTTATATGGTTGCCTATCAGGCCAATGTAACCAATCATTTTATAGGGTCATTGAACAATTCTGATATTACCTATAGCAACCTGTCAAAAACTCCTGCCAAAGGCGATGGGTGGCATTTGCTTGGCAACCCTTTTTCCTCTGCGATAAAATGGGCTACCTCTGATTGGGCTCTTACGAATATTGGTGGGGTAGCCAAGGTATATAACGAAGCAGCAGGCACTTATACCGATATTAATGCCAATGGGATTATCCCTTCCACAAATGGCTTTTTCGTTCAGGCAAGCGTTGATGCCTCCAATAGCATAACTATTCCCGCATCTGCAAGAACACACGACAACACAAACAACTATAAATATTCGCCCAATTCTGATTATGACGAAACATTAAAATTGCTCGTTAATAATGATGAGAACACTTTTTACGATATAACGACCATCGGATTTCGAGATGATGCCCTTCCATCCTTCGATTGGGCCTTTGACTCACACAAGATGTTCGGTCAACAAACTGCGCCCCAAATCTGGACGCTGAGCGACGGAGTAGAGTATTCCACAAATATGCTTCCCCCTGTTTATGAGGGCCTCGACTTGGCACTTAATTTCAAGGCCGGAATTAATACTGCCTATCATATTGTTGCTCAGGGAATTGAAAGTTTTTACCAAAACTCGGAAATATATCTGGAAGATCTGCTGTCTGCAAATATCGTTGATTTAAGGGAACAGCAAATTTACACTTTCGAGGGCAAAACCGCTGATGATAATGCCAGGTTCGTGCTTCACTTCTTCGGCATCACCGATTTAGGAAAGAACTCGTTGAACGATCAAATAATGGTTTATGGAAGCAGTAATAGCATAATCGTAAAATCCCCGGCAAAATTATATTATCGAATGATAGCTTATGACATTATGGGGAGGGAAGTTTGTTCCAAGAAGTTCATATCCAACGGATTAAATATATTTAACGCTAATCTCCAACATGGGATTTATATTTTTAGATTCCAACAAGGCAATTCAGTTAAAACCGTTAAAACAATACTGTAATTAACCCTATTCTTTTCCTCTAGGATGGTTTGGCAATCTTACCATCCTTTTGGAAAAGAGCAATAACAAAGACCATGAAAACATTGATCCAACCATTATTATTACTACTTATAATTGTAACATCCTTAGTTTGCCGGCAAACAGTTTTTGCAAGTAGTACGCCGCCGAATCCGCCACAAGCCGATCATGGTGGCGCAGGTGATTTACCACCCGGCGGGGGAGCGCCTTTGGGAAACGGAACCTATGTCTTAATAAGCCTGGGTTGTATATATTTAATCGCAAAACTCAAAAAAGCATATTCCCCAAAAACTTTGCTCGCTTGCATCCTTTTGTTATTTGTTTTGCAACAACAACCGGTATCGGCCTCCAATATCCCGCCAAACCCCCCAAGCGGTGGACACGGAAGCTCGGGCGACCAACCTCCGGGGGGGGGAGCCCCCATAGGAGATGGTGTTTTTATTCTATTAATGGCCGCAATGGCATATTCGGTTAGAAAACATTACTCAAAAAGCAATGCTATTGAATTGGAGGAATAAAAAGGATTTATTATTGTTATGCCCTATCTTCCGACATATCCCGATAACCGACAGACGTCATCAAAAGCCCTGCGCCTTCAGGCCGGGGCAAACAAGAAACAGCACCTTTCCCACCCGGCCTGAAGGCACGGGTTTATTGATGCTCTCCAGCCGTTTGAGGTATTCGGGATTTTGAGGGACATGGTTTCTCACAGTCAGGCGCCCTGCCTTCCAACAAAGCCCCTTCACCCAACAGGCGTCATCAAAAGCCCTGAGCCTTCAGGCCGGGGCAAACAAGAAATAGCGATTTTCCCCACCCGGCCTGAAGGCACGGGTTTATTGATGCTCTCCCGATCGTTTGAGGTTTTTCGGGGGTTTTGAGGATATGATTTTTTCGCCGTAAAACCTCCAATCCGTCAACAAAACCCTTTCATCCAACAGATGTCATCAACAGCCCTGCGCCTTCAGGCCGGGGCAAACAAGAAATAGCGACTTTCCCACCCGGCCTGAAGGCACGGGTTTATTGATATTCTCCAGCCGTTTGAGTTTTTCAGGATTTTGAGGTAAATGTGTTTTCGCTGTCAGACACCCTATCTTCCAACAAAACCCCTTCATCCAACAGACGTCATCAACAGCCCCGCGCCTTCAGGCCGGGGCAAACAAGTAACAACGACTTTCCCCACCCGGCCTGAAGGCACGGGTTTATTGATATTCTCCCGACCGTTTAAGGTTTTCGGGATTTTGAGGTAAATGTGTTTTCGCTGTTAGACACCC
>JAJRQZ010000115.1 GCA_024279935.1 Bacteroidota bacterium | reverse complement strand
CGTATTGTTCCCAAATAAGGGTGTCCTGCTTGTCGCAAACATTGTACCCGATGTCGAAAAACAAGATCGGCCGCTGTGGTTGCGAAAAGGAGCCTTCGCTTCTATTGCCGCAACTGTCGATAGAGGCAATGGCATATTCGTAATTTTGCTCGCAGGGATTGAAGAGGGTATCGGTATAAAACGTAGTTGATATACCGGCAACGGTATCGAAAGCAAGCCATGTGCCTTGCTCGTTCCTGTAAAGGATATATCCCACTACGTCAGTACTTTGCGATTGTGTCCAGCCAAGCACGGTTTTTGAGTCCTGTATGCTGACGGAGTCAAAATAAACAGTTAGCGGGTAAGCTGCATCCTTAAACCAATCGCCCCTGATATTTGAGGCCGAATTACAGAATGAATTCTCAAGTTCTATCTTGAAATTGATGCTGTCGAAACAAACCACCAGATCCATTGAATAAGAATCGTTTTGCGAAGAATCGATGAAATTCCAGTTTCCGTCCGGATAGTCCCAATATATTTTATACCAGCCATTGCTGCCCTCAGGCGGCATGCCGGCAACTTTCGTCCAGTATAAATCGGCCTTGTCGAAGTCGGGGGAATTATTGTCCAGCTGAAAGTATATGGTCCCGATGGTATCGGAAATGCTCGACTCGCCCGATTGTGAAATTATTTCCACATAATAAAACTGCTGAGATATATTTCCTTGCATTGTTTGGTGCGTATAATTGTTGGTGAGTGCTATATTGCTTGAGTCCAGCTTGCTGAAGACAATACCGTTATTGGATTGGTAAAAGACGAACTGTTTGAAGTCGGTAGGAATGATAGGGTTTTTCCAATAAAAAGTTACTGAACCATCATTGTTGACAATTGTGCATGACATTTTCACCGGGTCTATTCTCCGGCTTAATGCCGAAGAGGTGAAGACGAAGATCGATAATATGTAAAACAGATTTTTAAACAATAATTATAAATTAACCGGACGAAGTCTTAAAATTAGAAACTATAAGAACAAGACGTAATATTTCCTTTTTTATTACTCAAATTCCGCACTTGGTTTAAGAATGTAAAAATAACTGAAAAATATTGTTTTACACACGAAATAAACCATAGTTTTTTTAAGGGGTGCTAACAAATATCAAGTGTAAGATTATGTTCTCGAAAGCATGAATTTATTTTTAGCCGAATTCGATTATTTTTCGTATTTTTATCATCATGAACTCAACCCTAAGAAAAACGCCTATAAACATGTGGGCCGAGGACGACCGTCCCAGAGAAAAACTAGCCTTGAAAGGCAAGTCATCACTTTCCAATGCCGAGCTCATCGCGATATTGATAGGTTCGGGAAACAACCGGCAGTCGGCAGTTGAGCTGGCCCAGGAAATACTCAACGAAGCCGATAACAACCTTGTCGAGCTCTCGAAGATGGGCATAAGCGATCTGACCTACTTCAAAGGTATAGGCAGTGCCAAGGCCATCAGTATAATCGCGGCCCTGGAGCTTGGCAAGCGCAGGCTCAGCAGCAAGGTTCTCTTAAAGAAGAAGATAAGCACCAGCAAAGATGCATATAACCTGTTTCTGCCACATTTGATCGACAGATATGACGAGCAGTTCAGGGTGCTCTTGCTTGACAGGGCAAATCAGGTCATCGCCAACAAAAGCATAGGCGAAGGCGGCTTTGCAGGAACTGTTGCCGACCCGAAAAAGATTTTCAAACTGGCTTTGCAGTATAACGCCTCTGCAATCATCCTTGGACACAACCACCCTTCAAACAATGTAAAACCAAGTGATCCGGACATCAGCTTGACAAAAAAGATCAAAAGGGCCGGTGAAAACCTCGACATAATGATCCTTGACCATATTATTGTCGGCAACGACATATATTACAGTTTTGCCGATGAGGGAATAATATGAAAACGGCAACAAGTATTTTCTAGTGGGCTCTTAAAACGAATATCTTGTTTGAAGTAATATTGGCCGGCTGCCGGATTGACAGCTTCATCCCGTGATCTTCGGCAAACTTCGTCAGCTTGGAGCCCGAAACAAACACCAGCTCATGCTCGGTTTTGTTAAAGCCGGAATTTGTCGAGAACCATTCTGTCAGCTTAGTCAGCCTGTGGCCCTTTCTCTCATCGGCATCACCGTCGCGAACTATCAACATTCCATTGTCGTTTAATTTACTTAAGCAGTTTTCAAGGAGCAGCCATTGTTTTTGTTCGGGTAAGTAATGGAGCACGTCTTTTAAAATTATAACATCCGAGGCCGCTATCCCAAATTTATTGATGTCTGCCGCCACAAACTTCACGTTTTTGTTCCTTATGGCACAATTGGCCGCAACCGCAATTTTTTGCTCATCATAATCAACCGCTGTAATTTCTCTTTCTTCCGATATCAGGTTCAGCATATAATCGAGATAGCCATATCCGCAACCAAGATCGGTAATCTTACATTTCCTTGGAATTATATCGTTGAATACCTGATAGTTGCCTTCAAGCTTAAGTTTCACAAAAGTGTACCATTCCAAAACCGGTCCCTTATACAAATAGTTTTTCCTGACATAGTCGGCAAAATAATCTGGGGTTTCCTTTATGCGCCTCAACTTGGAATACTCAGCCCTGAAATATTCCTGTACCTTTAGGGTTTTTTCTTTCAAGGTCTCTCCAAAACCGGGCTGGTTTATGTCAACCTTTGGAAGAAATACCGTGGTGATGCTTCCCCTTTTCAGGAAGAACTCGCTTTTCTTCAGCAATTGGTTCTGCCCATGGATCAGAATCGGCTGTATAGGGATTCCCAATTTCTCGGCAAGATAAAAAGCACCTTTGTGGAAACGCTTTATTTTTCCGTCATCATTCCTATGGCCCTCGGGGTAAATTACCAGCGAATACCCCTTTTCGGCCAGTGGCTTATAATCTTCATATACTTTTTCGTAGCCCTGGTCTGATGGCAAAAAGTCGGCATACTTAAGTGCCTTGCCATAAATCGGGTTGTTGTAATTGCTGTCGTTGGTAAGTACCAGGACTTTAGGGTTTAACAGCATCATCAACATCAAGTCTATATGCGACTGATGGTTGGCAATAATTATTGAAGCCTTCGAATAATCCTCACCCATTGGGTTTACAATGGTTTTCCCCGAAAAGAAATTCATATAGATTAAAAACCATGTCAATCTGCTGAATATCTTATGATACAACAACTTTTTCTCGTCGCTGTCGGCGGGGATGGCCTTGAAAACAAAAGCTAAAACCGTCATGAGGATGGCTCCTCCAAAAAACACCACTAACGACAAAAGCGACAAAATAAAATCCAGTAGGGTAACGGGCCGGTTACGCAAACCCTTCTTATAAGAAACCAACCATTTGAATATAGCGGGCAATAAAGTAAAATTTACGACAACAACGCTGAAAATCCCGATTATCGACATAAGTGCTATGGACTTTAAGGCAGGATGTCGTGCAAGCACAAGGACACCGATTCCTGCGAGTGTGGTAATGGCCGAAAGGATTATAGAGACTTTATAGGAGGAAATATCCTTAATACCGTATTTGTAATCCTGTAACAAGCCCCGCATCATAAATATGCTGTAATCAATGCCGAGCCCGAAGATAAATGTCAGTATGATGATGTTGAAGATGTTGAACGAGATACCGAACAACCCCATTATCCCAACTGTCCATACCCATGATACCAAAACGGGGATCATAGTCAGGATAGTTAGTTCCAGTCGGCCATAGGCCAGCAGCAGGATAATGAAAACAAAGAACAGAGAAACATAAACCAAGAGATTGAAATTATTGTTCAATACGCCGACCAGTTCACTGGTTACAAGACGTTTATCGACTATCCACACATTGCTTTCATTTTCAAAAACTTTATAAACACTATCGATAACCGATTGGTCGCTAGCGACTTTCAGCACGTTTATTACCGCAGTCAAAGTATCGGTTTCTATCAAGTAATTCGATGTAAGTTTATTGAATAGCCCTGAATCGGGCACTGTTTTCATTATATTGTATTTTGCATGTATCATTTGCTTGAAGCCATCGAAGGCATTTGCCTTAAAACCCTGATCGATAGAGACTTCTTCTATTGTTTTTATTGTTGAGGCTCCATTTGCCCTCCAAAAGCCATCCCACTTGTCAATTAACGATTGCTGTTCCTTTTCGGATTTCAACAGCGAGCTCACCGAGGTGTATGACTTTACAAGTCCAATGCTTTGCAAACTGTCCAAAAGCGGTTTTAAATTTTGATTGCGTTCCAGTGCCTGTTCCTTGGTTTTCCCCGCGCTTACAATATAAATGCTCTTGCGAGAGGCAGATGTGATTTTATTCAGCTGTTTTTCTGCATCTTGCAGAAACTTGCTCATATAATTGCTTTTCATCATGTCGCCATCGAAACTAACTTTCGACGAGCTAAAGAAGAAAAACATCGTTATTAGGACAATAAAAATCTTTAAATAGAAATTGTCGTGCAGATGTAGCCCTGCCAGTTTGTCGATAAGGTTTTTCCGGGGATTTGATCCTTCACCGGCCTTTTCGCTAATGAAATGCGGAAGTACTACCAAAGAGAAGAAAGCGGCGGCCAATACGCTCACCGCAGCAAAAACGCCCAAATCGTTTAAAGCCCCCGAGTTGACAAAAAGCAAGCTTAAAAAGGCAGAAGCAGTTGTCAGGCTACTCATTATTATTGGTGTTGAAACATCGCGGAACAATTGCTTTATATTGGCGTTCTGCCTGAAATGGGAAAGGATATGAATTGCATAATCAACTGATATTCCGAGCAAGACTGAGCCAATCCCCAGGGCTATGGCCGATACTTCATGCAATGTGGCCGATAAAAAGGCGAGTGAGGTAAAGGCACCCAAAAGCACAGGCATGAAAACAAGGAGAAAACTGATTTTCTTCCTGAAAAAGAAACTTATAAACAGCAAGAGAAATACAAAAGCCAGCGAGACCGTTAAGATGATATCTTTTTTTATCCGCTCCGCATTGCCATAGCTCACTGCCGCGTTTCCAAAATAGCTTATCTTAAAACCTTGAGCAGCCGCTTTATCGATAATTTTATCGAGCTCGAGAAACAGCGTTTTGTTCAAGCGCGTGTTGCTGTTGCTCACCGGGCTCAACATCAACAATAGGTTTCGGCCGTCTTTTGTGATTATAAACCCCTGCTCAACTTCAAAATTATTATCGATATTAAAACTTTTTAATTTGTTGAGCGGAAAGTTTGCAAGGTGCAAGGGGTCGTTTTGTATGGCTTTTCTCGCCGCAAACCCTGCCGGGCCTATCAATAGCTTATAATTAGCATTGATGGTTTTTTCGATTTCATGCCTTGAGATTAACGAATCAATCTGTACAAAGTCTTGGTTATCAAGCAATATAGGAATATTATACAGGATAAAATCATATAAATCCTGCATGTCGGCATTGTCGGGGGCTTTATCTATGGACTTGATATAATCAGGTATAAGATCCTCGTTAATTTGTTTGACGACGGATTTTGAAAAGTCTATGAGCTTTGCTTTATCAGGCTTTTTCGTGCTGTCGGCAAGGCTAATGTTTATCAAAAGCTTGTCAAGCAATTTAGAGTTTTGAAAAACGAAGCTCATATTATCGATTTTCTCACTATCAGGCAAGAGTCCGGAAATATCTTCGGAGAACTTCAGTTTGGAAGCAAGATAAGCCGAGGATAAGACTAATGCCAGCAGAACCGACAGGGCAATAATTTTGTTGCGCGAAACAAGCCTATAAATAAAAAGGAAGAGTGTGCTCATCTCGATTTGATTGATTTTGCCCGGTTCATGAAACCGATAGTTAAATACGAAACTACGAAAACGAGGGAACCTGCTGCCAGGGCCAACAACAAACTACCGCTAACATATTGCAGAATGCTATAGCCAAACTCGTTAAAAGTCTTATAAAAATGGCCGTCCATCATTTGCGACTTGAGGTATCGCATAGTGTCCATATTGAACTCCAGGTCGCTATTAAAAAAAACAGCCCCTGTTTTATAGCTAAAATAAATGATAAAGGGAATTACCGGAGGAAGGCTAATATTGGAAAAGCCCACCACGATAACCTTATTCAGTTTTAGGATATGCGCCAAAAATGCCGCGATCAGCATTTGAAAACCCCAAACGGGCGTTATGCCCATGAAAACCCCAAAACCCATTGCTAATGAAATTTTATGAGGATTTTCATTGTGAAGCATTAGCTGATCCTTTACTATCTTGGTGAGCTTATTGTTTATCAGATACTTAAAAAACATTAAAGGAAAAATATAAAGATAAGCGACAAAAACCAGGAAAGTATTGAGGACGCTAATCCTTGCAAAGTCGCGCAATGGCTTGAAATGGCTTACCCTTTCTTCCTCGGGGGGGTAATAAACACAAACGGGAACGCTATCTATTGTGATGCCGCTCCATTGCGAACGTACCAGCACTTCCAGCTCAAACTCATATTTCGTTGTAAACCATTTGGTTTTTGCGTACTTATGGATAGGGTACAGCCTGAAACCGGATTGAGTGTCAGATAATCTCTGCCAGGTTTCGGCCCGGAACCAAAAATTGGAGAATTTATTCGCGAAACTGTTTTTGGCAGGCATGCCGTCGGCCCGGATGTTCCTTATGCCAATTATCAAGCTATCAGGTTTTTCATCATGATGCAACAATATTGCGGCAATATCCTCTGCGCTGTGCTGCCCGTCGGAATCTATGGTGATGGCATGGCTAAATCCGTCTGCCAGGGCGGCCTCGAATCCTTTTCTCAAGGCGAAGCCCTTTCCCCGGTTGTTGTCGTAGGAAATAAGCTTAATATAATCGATGGTTTCCAGCGTAGAAATCGTATCGTCAGTTGAGCCATCGTTAACAACATAAATATCAGCAACATACTCCCTGATGCCAACAAGCACTTCAGCAATTGTCCTTGCGTTGTTATATGTCGGTACGATTACACAAACACTCCTGGCCATATCTACAGTTTTAACTGTCATCTAGTAGTTTTGTAAGACTGCAAATCTAATAATTATAAGCTACGATAATTATGCTGTCTTGTTTCCGTGCATGCAAGAGATCGCGGCGCTGCTCCTTGATTCTCCCTTTTTTGGACCCCGAGAAGCGGTCGGCGATTTTTGATTTTAGGAGTGGGCTTCTTTGTTCCAAAAAACTTTCTCATTCGTTACCCACAATTAACGAATATTTCCGTAATATGTAAAGTGTTTATTAATAATTTCCTAAACACGTAAACTTTTTGTGTCTTTTTCGTATGAAAATTATAGATACATCAACAGGTGAAAAACATTCAGTTGAAATTTTACCTGTTGAAATTGATGAATTTAAAACTTTACGAAAAGACAGCTACTGTTTTGACTGGAAAATTGAGAAGAATCAAGAGGTGTACAAATTGCAGATTAAAGGTTCAAGTGATATTTTAGGACTTGTCTCAATAGAAAGGATTTCTCAAGAATGGAGAATACATATCAGGCTTTTAACAGTTTCAAAAGAAAACAAAGGAAATGAAACATTCATGTTTAATTTTAAACACACAGGAAAATGATTATTATGCAAAAATACAGTCATCGGATTAAGAGGATTTAACGGATGTTTTTCGCTTGCGAAAAACTAAAATCCGCTTAATCCGCTTAATCCGATGATAAATATAATATGCTAGATGACAATTAATTACAAAATTATAAACAGATGAAACATCCATGACAAGCATCTTGACACAAAAGGGAATGATTATTACCTCTGTCGGAAGTAACAAGGGCGATTTTTACTGGAGGTTGAAAAATCTTAAGCTACAAGCTATTAGAAAACCCGAAGATGAACTGCCCACACAGCTAAGCGCAAAAGAGTATTGCCAATTTTGACTTCAGTCGGAAGGGAGCATGAACATGAAATTTTAAATTTCTTAGCTGTTATATTCTTAAAATTAACATTCCATATTCAGTGGTCAGGGAAAATTGTATGCCTTTACGAAAAGGTAAAAACTTCTTGTTGTTCAATATCAGATAGTTATGTTATTTCAGTATTTAACAATTAAACACATGAAAAAGTTATGATAAAATCGCAGGAAGCCTAATTGCATATGTAGCAAAAATTGCAATTCGTGAATATGGGGAACTAGCATGTGTTTCTCATAGACCTAAAAGCAAAATTGCCCAACACTATATTGATAAATACAACATGAATATAACAGGAATAACTTTAAGTATGGAAGTTCCTGAGATAATTAACTTAATAAATTTATACGACAATGACTGAAAATAAAAAAAATATTATGGATGTAGAATACGGTATTGATTCAAGGTACAAATCAAATAAGGAACGTGAATCCGATGCCGCGGCTTTAATGGAAGCTCGTTTAATGAGGATGAAAAACCTTTCTAAAGACCAAATTACCAAGGCTGAGCTTTTGCAATTGAAACTGAAAATGGAGGAATATATTAAGATTCCTGTATATGATAATCATAACTATTTCTCAGATTTCTTAAAACTATATATCGATTCCATATATACAAAGAGAAGTACTTTTGCGAAGGATATTGATGTTGCTCCAGTAAGTTTGAGTCAGGTAATAAATAACCATAGAGAACCTAAAGAAGAATTTATTATGAAATTAATGATACATTCGGAGAAAGCATATAAGAATGTTTGTGAGTTTCATAAGATAACTTGGTATCAGGTTGATGGCCTTGAAATTCCTTCAACAAGGCATTGTTTGTTTTTCTTTTATGTTGACGTGAATGTGCATTCTACGGCTGTCCATGACCCTGCTGCCAAACGATGCCCGGCATAACACAAGATGAATAATGTTGACAAAAATTGCTTTTGGAAATGGTGGGCTTCAGCTATCTGCGCAAGGGTCTTGGTTTAAAACCATCCAAGGTGCAGCACGGCCTTGCCTAAATCTAGGTTAACATTGAGTTGTTGTCTGCCCGCCAGCCCTTCCCTGTTCGTGCGGCAGGCATGTGTTTCCATGTTCAATAGGGCGGTTCGTCGCTTAAACCGCTGAATAAGCCAAAGTTATCAGGGGGGAAGCATGAGTTTGGCCTGGGCCTTCCCGGCCTGCTCCGTTATTGGCAATATATAGGTTTTGCCGATACGACTTAGCCTTTCATGCCAAGGAAGACGCCTCCAATATAAGGCACCATCCATATTATCCATACCACAAGGCTGTAACGGTGAAAGTTTTCGCGGGTTTTTTCAGATCCTTTTTTAACGACAACGCTTGCCCAAATCGCATGGGCCAGCATCAACCAAAGAGCCACTTGCCCTGTCAAGGTATGCAGGTCGAGCAGGTCAAATCCTTTGTCAGAAATAAAATGCATCGCCAAAGTACCCGACACGTCGAAGGCAAAGCCTATCCAGAAACATAGCAAGTGCCATGTTTTAAGGTATTTGCCAAACCTCTCGAACCATACGCCCACGCTATAAAAAATCAATGCTAGGTTAATCAGCACTATCGAAACAACAGTTATCGCACTCATGAGAATATAAATATATAATTTCCGGCTTCAAATATACAAAAGAAGGTATTCCTTAATACATCGTATTCCCGTTTTCGGATGAGCCGGGTATTTGCTGCGTCGAGTCCCAATGCTCAACTATTTTTCCTGTTACATCAAACCTGAAAAAGTCCATAGTTACATACTCGTCCCCAACCGGCCATACTTGGTGCGTATGAAGGGCCACCATGTTGCCTTCTGCCACCGACCTTACAAATTCGATACTTTTGTCCGGATACTCCTTTGCCATTTTTTCAAAATATGCGATGAATGGCTGAGCGCCGTCACCGACTAGGGGATTATGTTGGATATATTCAGCCCCGACATATGATTCAACAGCTTTTCGGGGATTCCCGTAATATGAAAGTCTATAAAATTCGATAGCGACCTTTTTGTTTTTTTCTAAATCCCAATTCATTATATTTATTTTTTTAATGATACCGGGAATGCCTGGGCTCGACAACTTATCAATTTCACATTCATTTCCAGTATCCAGGCTTATTCTATATGAGCCGATTAAGCCAACAAAAGTTGCCCGGTGATATTGCCCGCATAATTTATTGCCCAAAAACAAAATACAAGCCCGGTTTGACGCTATTGTTCAATCAGATGCAGCTTCAGCAACAATGAATATTTTTTATTTGTAATTTCAATGCCGGAAGGAATCCCATCGGAAAACGCGTCAATGGTGATGACTGAGCGTCCGCCAGCCTTCGACTTCCATTTTACTTCCCCTATCCTGTTGCCCCCGTTTTGGCGGAAACAGATATAAGCCTGGCCATTGTCCTTATATTCAACAGCAATCCGCTTACTTTCCGCCGACCGATACACAATGGGGTTTCTATTGGCCTTGAAATCGCTGAGCAATATGCTGAAGTCGTTGATTAAGATATTCCGAACCTCCCCACTATTCAGCGCGGGCATGATATAATATGTTCGGGCCAGGAATTCCTCACCCCCGTATTCAATCCCGAAGTCAAAATATTTTAGGCCTATCTCCGACATAAAAACAATACGGAATCCTGACTTGTTTGTCCTTTTAAAAAGCAGGACCCCGCTCAGCTCTTTCCCGATTATATTCAGATTTGCTTTGTAAAGCGATTTTTGATAATCCTGATTAAAGATGGTTGGGATTTTTAAATCGCTATTGTTCAGTAATTTAAAATTTTTCAAATAATTTGGCGAGCAGGAGGCTATACTGAGCAGAAAGCCGAAGAGAAGAGCTTTAGGGAATATTTTTCCAAACAACTGCATTTTCCGGTGATTAATTAAGAATGAATTCCGAATCCTTTAAATCGATATTCTTCTGATAATTTTTAAATACTATCAAAGTATAATCGTCTCCCGGTTCTATGAACTTAAGTTTCTTGACATCCATACTTGTTTTGTCGAAATATATTTTAATGGCCGACAGCATATCGGAAATTTGCCGGGCATGCGGCTTGAGCTCTGCAAGGTAAAAGTCCGCGTTTTCAAAAAAACCGATGTCAAACTCCTCATTATCGACAAAATCACCGCTGATGGCCATAACGATCATATCGCTTATTTGCCTGAACATCTGGTTGGAGCCGATGTCGAAGACGCTTACCTTCCCTTCGTTGCTTATCCGGAATTTTCCGTCGGCAACTACGATTACGTATTCGTATGGCTTTGAATACCCCCAGCGTATCTCTCCGGGTTTCCTAAAAAAAAACCGGCCTTCGCTAGTTACGCTTTCTTCCAGCATGCTCAAGTTTTTCTCCTGCACAAAATCGCTTTTTATGCTGTTGACCTCCTCTGAGTGCTTCTTGATTTCAGCCTTCAATTTGCCGGCGTCCCCGATTTGGACAAAAGCACTTTGGGGGTATGCAAAATGGAAAAGCAGCAAAAGAAAAGATATGCTAATTACTCTCATAAGGATTTATTTTCAAGAACTTGTCGAGAGGAACGATTTGATATCCATTATCTATCAGGTATGGGATAAACCGAGCCAAGATCTCAGGCGTATTGGGGCGGTTGTCGTGGAATAAAATAATATCGCCGGAATGTACCTTGCGTTTAAGACGGTTTACAACCTTGGTTATTTTGCCGTTAGTGTCCCAGGAACGCAGGCTCCAACCCATAGAAACGACATTAGTGATCTTGATGGCTTTTGCCAATAGCGGGTTGGTAACCCCGAATGGCGGCCGGAACAATACCGGTTTTACGCCTATGCATTCGTTTATGATCTTATTGGTTTTTTTTATCTCGACAACCATATTTGCAGTTGAACGCAGGTCAAAAATCTTGGAATGGCTATAACTATGGTTTCCAATTATATGGCCGGCATTATAAATGGTCTTAAGAAGTCCGGGATGCTCTTCGATTTTATTCCCTACACAGAAAAAAGCCGCCCGGAGGTTATAGTTGTTCAGTATTTCCAGGATTTTAGGGGTAATATCCTTATCGGGTCCGTCGTCAAATGTAAGAGCCACTGCTTTCGTCGAAACACTTCCTCGCTTAAGCGATTTCAAATAAAAGTTAAACCTTATGGATGCCGAGCCCATGACGATCAAGCTCACATAAAAAGTTATAAGAGGCACTGCGAGCAGGAGCATCCAATGTCCGAAGAAATAATCCAAGACGATGATTATTGCTAGCGAAAGAACAAGGCCGATATTAGATATTTGATATTTACTCATAACAAGAGTTCAAAATTACGCTTTTTTACATTTAAAAAGTGTATGGCTGACACCAACATTCAGAAATTCTTTTTCCATTCGCAATCCGGCTTTCTCAACAAGCTTTCTCATGTCGTCCGAATGGTACATTTGGGAATTCCCGTTTGCCATTGCCGTGAAATACAGCGACGTAGCATGCAGGCTGTATGTAGATGCCGGAAACTGCTGCAAGTCCCAATAAGTCTCCAGGATAAATACTGAACCGTTTTCGTCGATAGCATCGCGGCTTCTTTCCAACAGCCCTAGGATTTCTTGTGGAGAGAAACAATCCAAGAACTGGCTCATCCATACCGCGTCATGGCCCTTTGGGAAAGGTATTGAATTGTCCAGTAAATTCAGCGCATGGGTGGATATGCGTCCTGTAAGCCCTTCCTGTTCTATGTTTTTGTTCGCTTCTTTCACCTGTCCCGCTAGATCCAGGATGGTCATTTCGATATCAGGGTTGTTTTTAGCACAGAAAATCGAGAACTTGCCTGTATTGCCACCTACATCAAGAATTTTCCCCGGATTATCAGCTGTTATATACGAAAGCACCTCGGGGAAGGCGTAATCCGAATAATAATGGTCGAACGCAAACCAGCTTTTTCTAACCTTAGGGGGCAAATCGGCAAGAGCCTCATAGACGGTAGGCCAATCACCAAAAACTTTAAGGCCTTCTGCTTTTCCGTTTTTAATAGAATCCTGCAGATTTGCGATCCCAAGATAATTCACGTCCTGGGTAAAATCCATGTTAACTCTTGTAAGTTCGTCGCTTTCAATAAAATACCCTGTTTTGGATATGAAGAACTCCCCGTCTTTTGCATAAACTACCTCTAGGCTTATACCTGCCTCAAGCAGTACTTTAACACCATAGTAACTAAGTTTCAGCGCTTGTGCGATTTGGTTTATCTCACAACCTTTGCTACGGTTTTCCATCAAATACTTTAGTATTCCCAGGTCGCGCAGAGCCTTGGCCGCTTGAAACATAATAGGTGCAAAAGCAATTTTCTGCGCATCATACTTAGCCTGCAAGGCCGATTTGTTATCGTTTCCGTAATTATAACCCATTTAATATTCAATATTTAAGCCCAAAAATAATAATAATTAAACCACTGCCGCGGGTATTTCTCAAGCATCAGCCGTAAATTCCGCAAATACCCTTCAAGCAGGTTTCCCGCTTCCGAATTGCGCGTTTTTATATCTGTATAAGGGCTTGCCTTTATTGGTTTTTCAGCATAAAAATGATAATGCGAGGATGTTTCCTTAAATGCGTTGACAAAGCATATTTGTTTTTTGTATTTTGCCGCTAGCAAGAACGGCCCGAGGGGGAATTCGGCTTTATGCCCGAAAAAATCCTTTGTTATCGTGTTGGTGCCGGATAAGAACCTATCGCCGTGCATGGCAACAATCTCATTGCTCTCCAATGCCTCCCTTATTTTAAAAAGATGCGAGAAATCATCTGAAATAGGTATTATGTCCATTTGTTTCTTTGTCATCACCTTGTCGAGCAGCGACTTTATTTTCTCGTGCTCGGCTTGCAGCATGACGATATGCACCCTCGTATTTATTCGGTTGAGCAAATGACCGGCAACTTCCCAATTTCCAACATGGGCGCCTAAAAGCAAGCCCCCGCCGCTTTCTGACATCTTGATGATGTGTTCTTCTCCGTCAAAGTTAAAAGTAAATTTATTCGGCAGGCCCGACATCAACACGACCTTGTCGATAATTGTTTGCCCGAACAAATAAAAGTTGCTGAAAGTGGACATGGTGGATTTTATGCGGGAAAACGAATGGATGTTCCTGAAATACCAGTATATAGGCTTTCGCGCCCTGCCGACAAAGAAATAAAAATATGCGGAAACGAAAAACAGGAAAAAGTAGGCAAAATTAATTCCCGGCCATCGTAAAATTTGAATGAAGAACCAATATCCAAATTTGCCACCCCTGGTCTTGCCCTGCCACGAAGACATTAGTTTTGTTGATATTCCAGGATAAAATTATATAAATCGTCAAGTTTCTTGATCTTGACCATTTGCTCGCTTGTTACTTTTATTTTGAACTCTTTTTCGATAATAACTGCAATATCAACAAAATCAAGGCTTTCAATATCCAAATCTTCCTTCATCAAAGCATCGGGACTTAATTGTTCCAACTCCAACTCGAACTCTTCTATCAAGAAATTATTCACTTTTTCTTCAATGTGGTCTCTTCCCATCAGTTAAAATAAATTAGTGGTCGATCAATCGGCAAAAATACAAATTGTTTCAAAACAAGAAAATTGTTTTTCAAATATCTAGGCTTCCTCCGATTTCAGTATCTTAATTAAGCCCTTAACATCCAGTAGCCTGATTGTCAGCGAATACATTAAGCCAACAGCAAACAGGACCGTTGCCAACAGCCTCCAATCCGCATTAATTATGTTTTTCATAAGCCATCCGCCTGAAACCAAGATGAAGATAAGGGATATAAATTTGGCGACAAGGAGGTAATCGGGTTTGAATTTAAACACCTTCACGGCAAGCAAAAGCTGCAATACCGCAGTGCTTCCTTGCGCAACAAGACTTGCCCAAGCAGACCCGGTTGCCATAAATCTCGGTATTAGGACGATATTGACAACAATGTTCAGTAGCAATCCGGCAAATGCTATAATATTTAATTTTTTAAGGCTTCTGTTGGCCGTAAGCAGGGTCCCGAAAATATAGTTTGACGAGATGGCCACAAAACTAAACATCAATATGCTCATGATATATGAGGACTGGGAAATCCTCAAGGTATATTCCGAAGCTGTTTCGGTCCCGAACTTGTTATACATCAGGCTCATTATTTCTTTTGAGAAAAAAGAAGAAGTGATAGCAATTATTATGGCCCCGGTAACCAGGATCGAGAACGACAAGCGCACTATTTGATCGATCGGCTTTTTTTCCTTGATTAATTTAGAGAAGATTGGCAGCAAAAGCACAGAGAAGAGAAAAGCGAAATTCTGTCCGGCATCCAGCAACCTAAAAGCCTGGGCATATACACCAGCCTGATAATCACCACTTTCGACCGGTAGTATTTTCCTGATCAATACCGGGTCGATGCGGTTATAAAAGCTCATCAACAATACCAGCAAGGCAAATGGCAGACTGTTTTTAACTATGGCAATAAAAAATACCGGATTCCAGTTCAGCTGCAATTTGCCCGACTGTTTTAGCACCGCCACCAGGGCGATCAAAGCAGTAACCAGATATGCTGTTGTTTGAGCATAAACAAACCATTCAACCGTGAATTTCATGCTGAACCAGCCGGTCCAAATCATTATCCCCACTATTAATATCATCAAGACCCTATCGAGGACCGACAAAAAACTATCGGTTTTAAAAAGCAATAATCCACTGATATTCGATCGCAGATAAAGGATGAACGACAGCAGAAACTGATTGAGCCCCACCCAGGCGAGCAGATAGAGCTCACGTCCTCTATAACCCCAGACAATTCCGATGCCTATTATTATAATACCATAAAGAATTCCCAGCAACAGCTTCAGGGTTCCTATCCCGGCAAGGTGTTTTTGAAGAAGCTGGGTGTTCTGGGCAATATTCCGGTTGTTGAAGTTGGTAATCCCCAAATCAAGGAAAATATAGAAAAGAAAAGAAAAACTAAGGATAGCGCTATAAAAGCCGTATTCGTCGGGGCCTACGACATTTTGCACCTGCCTGTCAACGCCCAATATCCAAAAGGGCTTCACCAGGAAGTTCAAGAACAATAAAAGAACGAGATTTTTTACAAACTTTTTTTGCATTGCGGCAAATGTAAATAGAAATTCTTTAAAATATCAATTAGTCCGACAAAGCCTATTGTCCGTCAACAACACAACTTTTAGGCACTGCCATATATAAAGCTCAAGGGTTTTGCCCGAATCTTCATAAGCAACCGGCTCCTTTTTACACGAACAAAAGATTGAAACCGATGTGATCATTATAAAAAGCAAGTATTTATTCACAAACAATTTATGTGTATCTTATTGATTAAACGCTATTTACTTATTTAAAACTAGAAGTGCCCGAATAAATTACCAAATCTCAAAACTAGGATTTTTATTGGGCACAAGAACAAAAACCTCATATCCAAAATAAAAATTAAATTAGCCCTCTTTTTTTCCGGGCTTATGACAAAATATTTCATATCGATACTATTGCTTTTATTTATTGGCAGAAATGCCGATGCGGCCTATGATTTAAACGATAATTGTCAGGACGCCTGGGTGCTGTTGATGGATCTTGATTTCAACAAGGCGAAACAAATAATAGCAAACGAGATAAATGCCAATCCCGAAAACTATTATGCATATTATCTGGACCAGACCTGCGATGCTTACGAGTTGTTGTTGGATTCGGACGATGATGCATACGAGGAATTTCTGGACAAATATTACAAAAGGCGGGATATTATGGACGATAAGGATATGGAATCCCCTTATTATCTGAGCTGCCTTGCCGAAATGGAATTGCAGGCCGGGATATTCAATATTATCCATGGCGACAGGCTAAGCGGCTTGCGTAAAGCATATTCAGCATATAAAAACACATACAAAAACCTGGAGAAACACCCTGAATTTAAACCGGGCATAAAACTCGACGGCTTTTTCAACGTAGCAGTTGGCAATCTGCCGCCATTCGTAAGGTTTGCCGTATCGGCTTTTGGCGTTAGCGGCGATGCTGATTATGGCCTCGATTTGCTATTAAAAAATTTCGACGCACAGAAAAACCAAAAGGGTATAAATGCCGAATCCGCTTTGTTCGTGGTGTTGTCGGCAAAATTAAACAAAACACCAGAGAAAGTTTATGATTTTACCCACAAACTCGACAAATCCATAGCGGATCTTTTTGTGCACCAATATTTTAGGGCGAACATTGAGTTCAGGACCGGGAAAAACGAGCTGGCGTTAAACACTTTGAAGGAAATCGACATAGAACAAAAACCCGAGGCCGAATTAATTTATAATTACCTTATGGGGAAAATGCTCTTAAACAAACTGGATTTCAATGCCGGATACTATTTAAAAAGGTATCTCTCGGCATCGAAGAAAAAGGAATACATAAAAGAAATAAACTACAAGCTTGCCATATTCTACCTTATCAACAACAACAAGGATAAATTTAACGAACTTAGGGAAGTGGTCTTAAATGAGGGCAACGACATCAACGAGCGCGACCGCGAGGCCTTGTACGACGCAAATTTGGATTATACGCCCGACCTTTGCCTCACAAAGGCACACCTGCTTATCGACGGGGGCTATTACGACGAATATCAATCTGAGATTCAAGTGTATAAAGCCATCAACAACGATTTCCTGCCTTATAAGCTAGAGTATTATTTAATAGAGGGGAAAGCCGCCGAACTAAAAAACAACTATCAGCTGGCTGTAAAAAACTATAAAAACGTTATCGACAAGGGTAGCGACGAAGACTATTATTTCGCCTGTGAGGCAGCCTTGCGCTGTGGTATTTTGTTTGAGAAATCAGGCAAAGCGGAAACGGCAAAAAAATATTTTGAAAAATCCCTGAAGCTCTATGATGACGATTATTACGAATATCTGGAGAGCAGGGCTAAAAAAGGATTGAAGAGGCTTGAATAAAACACATTGTCGTCGGTTGCGGCATGCAGTATTGGTATTGCTGTGCGTGGTTACCCCCCCAAAACCCTTTTATCGCATATCTATCAGTATCCATTTTGGTTACTACTCAGCAGGTTTATCAAGTTGATTATCAATAGACCCATGCTTCAGCATGGGGTTATATATTTGAAATCTCAGTAGTTTTGGCGGAAATTTTGTGTTTTTCAAACAAAAATTGTGACAAAACGGATAGGTAACCAATGAGTTAATATTTTTCCCTACTGCTGAGTAGTAACCCATTTTGTCTTTAAGGTTAAAATAGTCATTCATCTTTAAGATAGTCATTCCGGTTTGTTATATCAAGAGGTCTAATTGTCGATTTTTCTCAAACAGCTGTTTTGTCAATTCCCCTTTATAACTTTCCCAACCTGCAATATTTAAACCGGGGATTTCCAATTGCATTTCGCAAAAATCTGTTTCGTTGATTATTTCATTCAAATCAATCCTCATCAATAAATCTTTTGTCATCATCCTTTTAGCATCCTTAAATGCAATTGGTTGAATAAAGTCCTGTGTTAATTTTTTGTTTAATAAAGTTTGTGTTATTTCTGCTTCGATTAAAGTGTCAAAACCTATAAAATAACAAGTATCATCAAGCATTACAGGTTTATTATCAATTAGTTTTACAAGAGAAAATGTTGTAGTTTTATACATTCCTGCAATCGCAACTTTGTAAGGCTTAAAAGAATAATCCCCTATTCCAAAAATTGAAAACATCGTAATGATAAATATTTATTTCCGGCAAATTAGAATTTCTGTTTTTCAAGAAATAGTCTAAAATGGCAAATTTCGTTTCCCATACATAAGGTTTGAGTCCACTCCGATAACCCATTTTTCTTGAGACCTCAGCATGCGATATTTTTGGAAAATAATTTATCGTTTGGTAATATAGCCGTTAAAAGTATTTTGAAAGCCAAATATAGCTTATTAAAAAGCGATTTTGTTAAATATTTGGCAAAAAAAGCAGTTTTTAAACATGATTGACATGTATATTTTAATATTCGGACAAAGTTCACCCATAAACAACGGATATTTGCCCACATTTGGTGCTTGACCAATCCACTATATCTGCTCTTGGCATTTGGATAATGATAACCTAATTGAATGATTGCAGCTTCAACATTGTTTCGTTTTCGTAGAGTTTCAATCGGGGTTTTAGCTATCTCATTTCTAATCAGACCTGTATCAATTTCTCTTTGAGTAAAGTAACGATACGACTTTTCATTTTTGATTCTCCATTTTTTGATATTGTTTTTTCCGGTAATTTTTGTCACTTCAACAAGTTCGCCAGTTTTTGTGTCAAGAACTGTGAGTTCCCCGTTTCCCAAAAAATCAAATTCGTATCTCCCCTTTGCCCCTTGAATGGCATGTAGATATAAGTCAATGTCATTGCCCTTACAAAACTCCTGATTGTCAGGACTATGATAAGCTCCATCAGCATGTACGGCTTTGGGTTTTTCAGTAAATACTTCTTGTGAGTTGTTAATGTCATCTTGGGAAAAATCAACATCGGAAGTGCTTACATTTCTCACATCAACATTGCCGATTAGATTTAATCCACCGCCCTCATCGCAGCTTTCGGTTATATTGATACTGTATCCCTTAACTTTGTTTCCATCCTTGTTGCGGTAGTGACAGTCTGTATCGTGTGGCGATTGAATGGATTTTGCTGATATCTCTTCTTTTTCTCTGCCAACTACAATTTTGTTTTCACCCACCTTAAACTGCTCATTGAAAACCTTTTGCAGTGTTAAATAATGTGGGTTTACAGAAGCAGGGAACATTGGTAGTAGTTCATGTATCAATTCGCCAAGTTTTTGAAGTCTTGTTTTGACCTCTTCACTGCTACAGGTGTAAACAACTTTATTGCCATCCATTTTAAGCAGCATATCTAATTTTCCCCTGGTTACTTTATCAAATGCACTTGTTTCTTTTACCTGTTTATAAAATAGGCACAGTGTTTCATGTATTAGCTCATAACGGCTAAGCCATGCAATATTACTGCCCAACAACTTGCCATCCATACGAATACGCTTGCCACTTACCTCAAATTCAGCACATTGGGCTTTGGTTATGTCAGCAAGAGAAAGTTCAAAGAGATTCCCGTTCCATGCTTTTGCATAGTCATTCACATTTTTACGAAATAAATAATATGTAGATTCCGTAGGTACCGGATCGCCTGCGTTAAGCAAACCTAATGCGCTACGTGTAAGCATGTTAAAACGACATTCCTCATATAGCTTTTGATCACTTAGACCCTGCGCCTCTTTAAGTATCATCATGGATACCAATACTCGTATTGAAGCATTGGGGCTGCCATTATTTGAACTATAAAGTGGATTGAACAAACTCTCATTTATTCGCATGGTAACTTGTTCGCGAAATTGATTCTGCCATGCTGATTTATCTTCATGCAGTTTTAGCGTTTTACCTGAATATAAGGATGTTCCAGATGTGAAAAGATTCTGTTGGATTGATTCTTATGATTTCTTAAACATATACAATTACATTAACAATGCGTTGCTAAGATAAGTAAATTATTTTTAGCATCAAACAAATATATTACTTGTTCTCAGATGTTTATGAACGTATTTACTTTTCGGAGTGGACTCATTTTTAGAACTATAAAAGCGCTTTTAATCGAACCATATTGGAATTGAAACATCCTATAACCTACGTCAACCATACCTTCATTTACCCTTTTAATCGAACCATATTGGAATTGAAACTCGTTTTTTTGTTATTTGTTAATATTCTTTATTCTGACTTTTAATCGAACCATATTGGAATTGAAACACAAAAACAAAGCATCTGCCTGCTCGTTGCTCCAGTCTTTTAATCGAACCATATTGGAATTGAAACCAACCGCGACTTATAATAATAAATCAGGAAGACAAGCTTTTAATCGAACCATATTGGAATTGTCCCGACGTGGAACTTCTTGGCCTTGGGGATCCATTCGGCTTCAGAACATAACGCAATACTCAATCCGCCAAACAAAACCTTTATTATCCAGATCACCAAAGCCTAGAATTTCCAGCTCGGCGTTAACCGAACCATATTGGAATTCTAAAATATTGCTTTTAAAAAAACTCTGAGGACTATAGCTCGGCAAACTTCATAAAAAAACATTGAAGAAATTGTCATATTTTTAAATTTCTTGTAACTAAAATAATATAGTTAAGATATAATGAATGAAAAAAGAACTTGAAAATATATTTCTAACAGCATTAAAGCAAAATCAGCAGAAGCTTTTCAGGATTTGTTCGGTTTATACAAAAGATGCCGAAGACACAAAAGACTTATTCCAAGAAGGGTTGGTAAATATTTGGCAATCAATGCCAAACTTTGAAGCTAAATCATCTATTGGTACATGGATGTTCAGGATAACACTTAACGTATGTCTTCGTTTTCGAACCAAGCTTATCAAGAAACAAAATCAATTCATAAATATAGATAGCATCACGACAGCTAACATTAGAGCGGAGGAAAGAAGCAATGAACAAAATGAACCTCACATAAACCTTAGAAATTGCATCAAGAAACTTAATGAGGCTGACAAAGCGGTCATTGCACTATATTTGGAAGAATTACCTTATAAAGAGATCTCAAACATCATAGGCCTAACTGAAAACCATATCGCTGTGAAAGTCAAACGAATTAAAAGTAAATTATTGAATTGTATAAACAAAATGTTATGATAGAAGAAGAACTTATAAAAATTTGGCAATCATCCACCGAAGCAGAACGGCTTAAATTTAAAAAATCAAGATTGATGATTGACCTACAGTCGAGCTCCGACCGTTTACATAAATCAATAAAATACAGGGATCTAACTGAAATAATTACTGCAATTGTAATGATTCTAATATTTGGATATATAACATATACTGTTCCCCTTATTATATCAAAAATTGCAGCAATATTGATAATTCTTTGGCTTATTTATGTAATTTTTAGATTAAGAAGTTCAAAAAAACACAAACCAAGTGCCCTTACAGAGAATTATCTTGATTATTTGTATAAGACCAAGGAATATCTCCACATTCAAAAGAAACTATTGGGTTCCGTGCTTTACTGGTATATTTTACCACCTTTTATTGGTATAATAGTGTTCCTTTCAGGCCTCTGGACAATACCTGAAACGCATAACACAATTATTTTGACTGCCATAGGTGCAGTTGGATATGGGTTTTTTACCTATCTTTTAAATAAAAGAAAAATTAAAAAAGAAATAACACCAAGATTGCGAAAAGTGGATGATCTTATTGGAATTATGAAAGAATAATTTTCGAGCAATTGAAGGTAATTTATATGATTGATCTTAATTTGTTATATCATTAGTTGACAGGAACTAGACATAACAAAAACTTGAACAACAAATGAAATTTGATTTACTTAGTGTTTGCAATATTTTTTAAACTGCTGAACACGAACAATGTATAAGATTTTAAACAGATGAAAGTGGCACTACAGCTTAACTAAGGGAAGTCAAGGCTTCCACCACTAACAATTACTAATATTATTCGTTATGCCGGCCTCTTGCTTTGGGAGGCCGGTTTCTGGTCATGGTAAGAGACCTGGCCATGGCAAACACATCCGTTAACGTAAGCTCCCAAAACAAAAAATGATATTTAGAAATTATGCAAAAAAGATAGAATTCAGATTGCACAAATCTTCAACTGATTGTTATTTTATAACATTAGATCCATGCAAATACCTTAATTTCAATTAAATAACCCATTATTTAGAACGATTATAAATTTCTATCGGTTAACTTTTATGGCTGAAAACAGCCACTAATTTATGATTATGAGCTTTTAGATTTGCTCCATGATTTTAGATAAAAATATAAACCGTAGAGATCAAGCCTGAGCCCTGTTTACATCATATAGTCCTTTTATATATGTGCCGGTTGTTACTACACGACCGGTTTTTTTTGCTAGATGTGCAATTCATTCAACTCTATCCCGGATCGTTTAAGAAGGTCAAGTCCTTCGGTAATTCGATATTTACGGTCGTAAACAACCCTTTTTATACCGGCCTGGATAATTAATTTGGCGCATTCGATACAAGGAGAATCAGTAATATAGAGCGTTGACCCCTCGCTGCTGTTGTTTGACTTCGCCACTTTTGTTATTGCATTGGCTTCGGCATGAAGCACATAAGATTTGGTTTTACCCTCCTCATCCTCGCAAACATTCTCAAACCCCGAAGGAGTTCCATTGTATCCGTCAGAAATTATCATTCGATTTTTAACGATCAAGGCGCCCACCTGCCTTCTAAGGCAATACGAGTTCCTGGCCCATACATGTGCCATCTCCAAATAACTCTTGTCGAATTTCTTATCCTTCATACAGATAGTTTTTCATTAAACCCCGAAATCGAGGTTCAACTGATCTTTCAATTTTACGATTCCAGGAAAATCCTTTGCCAGCTCATCAAACTTCTCATTGTCGAAATAGGCTTTCTTGGTTTCATCTGCCTTTGGAAGTACTGCTTTCAGCCGGATCTGGTTATTTTTCAATTCGGCTTTCAGGAATTCCAACAAGCTTGTTTGATGAAGCAGGTCGTTGGCCATAATTTTATTATCGACTTTGTATCTTATCTCAAAATTCTCCGCAAGCTCAGGATCGTATTTGCCGATGGCACTAGCAAAACTAGGCGATTTCGCCTGATAAGCCTTTACGAATTCCTTCCATACGCCATTTAGCCTTTCTTGCGAGAATTCGTTAATAATAACAGGGGCAGGCTCTTGATTCTCAGCCTCCTTTTTCTCCTTCAGCGCCCTTAAGCTTTCTGTAATCGAGATGCGCTTTATTTTTCTCCCCGATCCATCTTTTATAATACGCCCTGGAGTATCGTCAACTTTGTTATTGCCACCCTTTTGAGCCTCAGTTTCCCGTGATGGCCCCTCCTCGGCAGTATGGTCGGCTTCAGGCATTTCCGCCTCACTCTTGATGGCGGATTCCTTTATTCCTGCTTGCTGTTCCTGAGCGCTAACATCAGAGGTCTTGGTTTTCATCTCCCGGGCAATACTCGTTTTAATGCCAATTTCTTCTTTTTTAGTCCCCGGAATTGCTTCAACCGTCGTTTCAACCACATTTGGCTTTTCGGTTTTTTTAGCCGTCTTATACTCAAACTTCTTCTCCGTGGTTTGAAAATTTGAATTCTCGACAGCGGCACTATCGCTAAAGCCACCCCTTTCATTCGATAATTTGCCCAATTGCATCAAGGCAATTTCAATATGAAGCCTTTTATTGTTGCTGGCCTTATAACTTAAATCAAACTTATTGCATATATCGAGTGCATTTATTAGCATAGGCGACGAGCATGCATCTGCCTGGAGCAAATAATTATCTCTAAGGGCATTACCGGCAAGCATCAACTTAACGGTCGATTCGTTTTTCAAAACCAATAAATTGCGCAGATGGTCGCCAAGGCCGATAATAAAATGCTGGCCGTCGAAACCATTTTCCGTTATTTCGTCAAAAACAAGCAACAAATCAGGAATGTTCGAGTGTATTATCGATTCAGTGATCCTGAAAAAATACTCATAATCAAGTATGTTGAGGTTTTCAATTACGCTCTTATAAGTGAGTTTATCACCACTATAGCTTACTATCTGGTCAAAGGTGGACAGAGCATCGCGCAAAGCGCCGTCAGCCTTTTGCGAAATTACATTCAGTGCTTCGACCTCCGCTTCGATACCCTCATTATCTGCAACATACTTTAGGTACTCTACTATATCATCAACTTTAATGCGGCGGAAATCAAATATTTGACAACGTGATAGTATTGTCGGAAGAATCTTATGTTTTTCAGTTGTGGCAAGTATGAACTTTGCATAGGCAGGAGGCTCTTCCAAGGTTTTCAGGAAAGCGTTGAAGGCCGCTTGAGAAAGCATGTGAACCTCATCGATTATATAAACCTTATATGTTCCAACTTGCGGCGGGATTCGCACTTGATCCACCAGGCTCCTTATATCGTCAACTGAATTGTTGGAAGCGGCGTCAAGCTCATGGATATTAAAAGACGCATTATTGTTGAAGGACGTGCATGATTCACAACTGTCGCAGGGTTCTATATTATCAGTGAGGTTCTCACAGTTTATTGTTTTTGCCAATATTCTGGCACAGGTGGTTTTCCCGACGCCCCTTGGGCCCGTAAACAAGAACGCCTGTGCCAAATGCTTGCTTTTTATCGCGTTTTGCAAAGTTGACGTAATGGCATTTTGCCCAACAACTTGCTTAAAAGCAACAGGTCGGTATTTGCGTGCTGATACAACGAAATCGTCCATAAACAACAATGAATTTTTGACTTCAAAAATATAAAAATAAATGTCTCGTTTGTTATTTGGCCTCATTTATAATCTTATGTTTTGATTTGTGCTTGGACTGCTTGAAAAAATACCTAATTTTGACCCCTTATGGATGAGGTCCTGATATATTCGCCAAAACAAACTGCCAGAGTTAGATATGTGTTCCGCCTGGTATTTGAGGAACTGCTCAGGATCAAGCCTGTTTTCACGTCAAGCGTGGATGAGTTCCAATCTAGCGACATGTGCAAGATTATTTATGGAGACAAAGAAATATCAGACGATATTTTCTTTCAAAGCTCGGCTTTGCTGTTTGAGAAAGGGATTGGCAACCCCAATCTGGAGCCATTTGATTTTGAAGGTCTAAAAGTAATATTCCCCGTTTACAGCAAATCATCGGCCCTGCCCTTCGATGTGTTTTCCGCTATATTCTATTTCGTCGCGCGCTATGAGGAATATCAGCCATACAAAACCGACAAACATGGCAGGTTTACGGCACATCTGTCGGAAGCACATGAACTGGGAATACTCGAGAAGCCGGTCGTGAACATCTGGGCATTGCGCATCAAGGAAATCCTGACTGAAAGATATCCCAACTTGAAATTCACCAAGGTCCATTATAAATTCTTGCCCACTTACGATATCGATTCTGCTTATGCTTATGCACAAAAAGGATTAGTTCGTTCGCTGGGCGGATATTTTATCTCGGTCAAGAACCTTGACTGGAAAGACATCATTGAAAGGACAAGGGTCTTGTTCACAAAGCGCAAGGATCCGTTCGACACCTTCGACCTGCAAATCGCATTACAAAAAAAGTATGGCCTTAGGCCCATGTATTTCATACTTTTCGGCCGCTATGGCCGATTCAACAAAAACATAAATACCAGGAACCGCTCTTTTCGGTTTTTGGTCAAGATGCTGAGCGATTATGCTAAAATAGGCATCCATCCTTCATACAATATGGTTGACGATGAGACAATTCTGCCTTTTGAGAGAAAAAACCTCGAAAACGCCCTCAACAAGAACATCGACAGCAGCCGTCAGCATTTTTTAAGACTGAACTTACCATCGACATACAGGCAGCTCATCAACAATGATATCGTCAACGATTATTCTATGGGGTTTGCCGCTTTACCCGGTTTTAGGGCTGGTATTTGCACTTCTTATTATTTTTACGACATCGACCTTGAGGCCGTGACTAATTTCCGCATCCACCCTTTCGCAGTCATGGACGGAACCCTAAAAGATTATATGGACATGACCACTACTGACGCCATAGATAAGATCTCACAGCTCATAGAGGAAGTCAGAAAAGTAAACGGCACTTTCATTTCCCTATGGCATAACGAAGCATTAAGCGATAAGAAGCGCTGGGCTGGATGGCTCAATGTTTACGAACAATTAATAAAAATGGCCATCGACTAAATTATGATTAAGCATTTAACATCGCCGCAAATTGACCATGATAAATGGGACAAATGCATTGGTTCATCATTTAACGGAAATGTTTATGCGCTTTCGTGGTTCTTGAATTTTGCCCACCCTAACTGGGAAGCATTGGTCGAAGACGATTATGCCACGGTAATGCCATTAACCGTATCAAAAAAATATGGCCTTAAATATGCGTTGCAACCTTATTTTGTACAGCAACTGGGAGTTTATTCAACAAGCAAGCTCTTCCCCGAAAAGATCAGGGAATTCATTGATGCGATTCCTAAAAACATTAAATATGTTGACATCAACCTTAATATTCACAATAAAACATCTGCTTTAGAAATAAAAACACTTGAAAACAAAACCTATATGCTCGATTTGGTAAGGGATTACGAAAGCCTGAAATCGAATTATTCGGTCAACACTAAAAGGAATTTAAAAAAAGCGGCGAAACATGGGCTGCAACTGATGAAAAATATAAAGCCAGATGAGCTCATCAATCTATTCAAAAACAACAAAGGCAAGGAGCTAAGTGTTTTTAACGACGAAAACTATAAAGCATTGGAACGAATAATTTACCGTTCCATCCACAAAAACATGGGCCTCGTTTATGGTGTTTACGATGCGAGCAACCAACTTTGCGCTGCTGCTTTTTTTACAAGATACCGGGGGAAACTTATTTTTCTGTTTTCAGGCTCCAACCAAAAAGCAAAACAAAACAGGGCGATGTTCTTTTTGATCGATGAGGTTATCAAACAAAACTCCCCCTCTTTGCTGACTCTTGATTTCGAGGGCTCCAACGATGAAGACTTAGCAAGGTTTTATGCCGGGTTTGGATCGAAGGAAGTTTGTTACAACAGCATACAAACGAACAGGGCGCTATTTCCTCTGAACGGGCTCATCAAGCTATACCTCAAACAAAAGGGATCTACCGGTAACCGCATGAGGGTCAAAAGTCCCCGTCCTGTTTAAAGTCTTCAAAATCAATAGTTTCTATCAATGTTTCGGCAAGGTAGCTTTTAACTCTTTTATGCATCGGAAGATAATCGTTCAGAAATACGGCCTCGGGTTTTATCTTGTCGGATCGCTCATCAATTATAGTTAATATTTTCTCTACGTTTTCCTCAGCTATTAAATCTATATCCTCATCAATCATATTCTCGTTTATCCCCGGCAAAACATGATTTACTATTATGCCGTAGGTTTCCCCTACATTGTCCAACATATCTTTAGTCCATTCCTGATAAGGACTCTCGGTGCAGTTAATTAACATATTACACGGCTTTCGTTAAACAAACATTTATTTATTATAATTTCCGTGTAAATATAAGTTGATTTTTTTTAATTGAAAAATGAAGTTATAAACATTGTTTTGCGAGCACTATCCAGACCTTGATCAACAATAGTTTTGAGAGCCTATTTTATAAACGGTATAAATTTCGTTTTTTAGGCTTTTTGTTTAATTGATTTTATACTTTTGCGCAACTGTTTTATTAATAACGATAACAAAAATACTTGTAATATGAATAAATATCAGGACAAAGCCACAATACTGGCTGAACTTGGTTTAAGCGATTTAAACGCTGGCGTATCCACCGGGACCGAGTGGTTTGAAACTGAAGGAGCTATAACTGCTTCATCTTCTCCCATCGACGGAAAAGAGATAGCAAAAGTTAAAAATGCCACTATGGAAGATTATGAGATGGTAGTAAAAAAAGCACAAGCCGCTTTCAAGGAATGGCGCTTTGTCCCCGCTCCCATCCGAGGTGAGATTATTCGCCAGATCGGTCTGGCATTGCGCGAGAAAAAAGAAGCCCTCGGGGCTCTGGTTACACTCGAAATGGGCAAAATATATCAGGAAGGACTTGGGGAAGTTCAGGAAATGATAGATATCTGCGATTTTGCCGTTGGCCAGTCACGATTGATAAATGGTGTCAACCTACAATCGGAAAGACCCGAGCACCGCCTTTCGGAGCAATATCACCCCCTGGGAATCGTTGGTATAGTAACATCATACAACTTCCCTGTTGCAGTTTGGGCCTGGAACACTGCTCTCGCTGCCATCGCAGGCGATGTGGTGATCTGGAAACCTTCATCAAAAACACCTTTGACCGCATTGGCGACCCAAAAAATCATCAAGGACGTACTCATCGCAAATAATATCCCTGAAGGGGTCTTTAATTTAGTAGTTGCAAAATCATCCGTAATGGGCGACAACTTCCTGTCCGACAAAAGAATACCATTAATGTCGGTTACGGGTTCAACGGCAGTCGGAAAACGTGTCGGCGGCCTTGTCGGGAAAAGACTAGGGAAAACCATACTTGAACTTGGCGGGAACAACGCTGTTATCATCCCTCCGAAAGCCGATATTCAAATGGCAATAATGTCAACTGTTTTTGGAACCGTAGGAACTGCCGGACAAAGATGTACGTCAACACGAAGGGTCATCATCCATGAAGAAATCTTCGACGAGGTAAAGGATAAATTTGTTTCGGCATACGAAAAAATAGTTTCTAAAATAGGCAATCCGCTAAACGAGGAATTTCTCGTAGGCCCCTTAATTGACAATGGTTCCGTTGAACTATTTAAAAACGCTGTCGCAAGTGTTGCACAAGAAGGTGGAGAAGTATTGTTCGGGGGTCAGGTTCTTGAAGGAAAAGGTTATGAATCAGGTAATTATGTAGTCCCCTGTATTGCAGTGGCCGAAAATCATTTTGATATTGTGCAGGAAGAAACTTTTGCGCCGATTGTTTACCTAATTAAATATAAAGGTGATATCACCAATGCGATAGAAATCCAGAACAACGTTCCTCAAGGACTATCATCGGCATGTTTCACGCTGGACGTCCGCGAAGCAGAGACATTTCTTTCGCTTGCCGGCTCCGATTGCGGAATTGCCAATATAAACCTTGGCACCTCAGGTGCTGAGATAGGTGGTGCCTTTGGTGGTGAAAAAGATACCGGCGGCGGTCGCGAATCAGGTTCCGACGCATGGAAGATATATATGCGCCGCCAAACAAATACTATTAACTATGGTGCCGAACTACCTTTAGCACAGGGGATTAAATTCGACATCTAGTTTTTTGAGACTTAAGTATTGTTCACGAGCGCAAAGTGTTGGCTCTCGTGAATAATATTTTTGTGAGCATAATGACTAAAAGCGTACTTTTGCTTGAATAAGTTTAAAGAAATATATATCATCAGGAGGCAAGTTTAATAATTGCTTTTAACAGTTCGGAATTTCTGCGCTTAAATGTAATTTAATAATAATAACATGAAATATCATCTTCTTATAGCCATTGCAATGACTTTTGTTTTAGGTTCTTGCAACTTGTCCCCGGAAAAAACAATATTAAAAATCAATAATGCCGACAATATAAGGGAGAAAGATAGCATGGCCAAAGCCAATTTCGGCTTAAGCCCTGAAGATCAATACAAAACAACACTAACTTACGACATGACGCTTAGCGAAGTATCGAAAGCAAACAAGATTAGCCTGAACTACTTGAAAATGAAGCTGAACATTCCGCAAAACTTAAAGCACGATTATAAGCTTGGCGAAATCAACAAGAACTTCCATTTCACACTCGAAGACATCGACAAGTTCATTAGCCTGTACCATAACGAAAAAATAGCAAAAGAAAAAAATAAGAATACCGATAAATAATTAAAATCATAATCATGAAAAGTAGAATTACCTCATTATTGATTGCTATGGCAATGGTGTTTAATATGAGCATCTTTGCACAAGAAGAGAAAAAAGAAGAAAAAGGATATGTTTTTACAGATGTGATTTCCGTCCCCAACACACAAGTTTGTAATCAGTACCGATCCGGGACTTGCTGGAGCTTCTCAGGCATTTCTTTTATCGAAGCCGAAATTCTGAGAAAAACAGGAAAGGTTTACGACCTTTCGGAAATGTTCTGCGTAAACCATACATATTCTGACAAAGCAACAAAATATGTGCGCCTGGCGGGCCATTTAAACTTTGGTTCAGGTGCCGAGTTTACGGATGTGTTAAATGTAATCGAAAAATACGGCATGGTTCCCGATGCTGCATATACCGGACTAGAGTACGGGACAAAGCTTCACACTCACGGCGAGCTCGACGAAGTTTTAAAAGCGTATGTGGATGCGGTCATCAAGAACAAGAACAGAAAGCTTACAACTGTGTGGCACGATGGTTTCGACAAGATATTATCAACCTATCTAGGCGACTTACCTGAGACTTTTTCTTATGAAGGCGTTGAATACACACCTATCTCGTTTCGCGACATGACGGGCATCCATACCGATGATTATATCGAGATTACCTCATATAACCATCACCCTTTCTACAAACCATTTGTGTTGGCTATTCCGGATAACTGGTTATGGGCCGAAAACATGAACATCCCACTTGACGAGATGATGGAAACTATAGATTACGCACTCGAAAACGGTTATACCGTAGCATGGGGCGCCGATGTTTCCGACAAAGGTTTTTCGTGGAAGAAAGGTGTTGCCATTATCCCCGAGGTTGACAAAACAGATCTCGAAGGCACTGAAAAAGAAAAATGGGAAGCCCTGACCAGCAAGGAAAAACGCAAAGCCGCCTATAGTTTCAACGGACCCGTTAAAGAAAAGGAAGTTACTCAGGAGATGCGTCAGCAAGCCTACGACAACTATACCGTAACCGACGACCACGGCATGTTGATAGTTGGAACAGCAACCGACCAGGCAGGAAACAAGTTTTATAAGATAAAAAACTCCTGGGGCACCGAAGGGCATATATATGATGGCTATTTCTATGCCTCAGTAGCTTATGTACGCCTGCAAACAATCGGCATTGCCGTTAACAAAGAAGCTGTTCCAAAAAAGATATTGAAGGAAATCAAATAGTTTCTTTACAAGACCGACCATTGAAGAAAGCGGGGCGAGAGGGGCGCAATGGAACTTCATGTCTATGATGCTGGTATATGGCCGTAGCCGAGGGTTCGAGATGCCCTTGGCACATTTCCTGCCTATGATGTGCTTGTTTATGACAGAGCAGGCTTGTTGCCACAGCAAAGCCCTCTGCCAAATCCACATTAAAATCACGGAAAGCATCTTTTGATTTAGTTTTATTATTAACTTGCATTCCTTAATCATTTTAAATATTTTTGACATCTGATATTAAATCGATTTTCGGATATGGAACTAAATACTAAATTTGTTAAAACGACTCTGATTCTAATAACTGTTGGCATATGGGTTATCGTATTCCAGAATGCCGGAATTTTCCCACGCCTGACACCGCAAAAGATCACTGCTGATGAACCACTCGTCGTTACCGGCGAAGTTGATGTAAACAACACAGTTACAGTTAAGGGAAATGTAAATGCCAATCTTGAAAGCATTAACGGATATAGCAAGTTTTACAAAGACCCGCGTACAGGCGAGTATTATGTGATCCCTTTCACGGACCCTTACGAATAATTCGAAATTCGCCAGTATTTTTTATTTCTCCTATTTAATTAACTTTGCCTTTGCGTTGTAGCGCATAATTAAGTTGTTGTTTGTGAAAAAGATTGTCTTACTTTTTTTTGGGATTGCATTTTCTTGCTGTATAAACGCTAAGGATAACGAAATAAACCCGGATACAGCAACAAGGATGGATGACAGCCTTCAAAAAGTATATTATTTTTACGGGCTGGCAAACAATTTCAAATCCAACAACTTAGATCTTGCTATATTTTATAATAAAAAAGCCCTGACACTTGCAAATAAAATCAAATCACCCGAAGCTTGTGCGATAACCAACGAGCTTATGGGCGAGCTTTTTCAAAAAGGGCATAACTTGCAACCTTCGATCAACTATTATTTAATTAGTGCCCGCATATACGAAAACAACAACAACCAGGCAAAACTGGCAGATGTTTATACTAAATTAGGCGAATTATATTATGGCGACAATTTTAATTTAGAAAAAGCCCATACTTACTACGACAAAGCCCTTGGGATGGCCATCAAAGTGGGCAACAAAAACAAGATAGCAACTATTTACAACAGAATTGGGGGCGTGTTTTTTTACCAATCAAACTTCGATGAATCGCTCGACTACTACCTAAAAGCCTACGACCTATGGAAAACACTTGACAATCAACTAGGTATAGCAAGATCACTTAATAATATCGGCGAAATTTACAGAATAAACAATAATTTTAAGCTTGCCCTGAGCTATTATCGACAAAGCCTGGAAATAAATGAGAAATTCGGGTCGGCAAGGCAAACAGCCGTCAATTTCGAGAACATAGGGATGATCAAAAGTGCTGAGGGAAACACGGCCCAGGCATTTGAGTATTACCAAAAAAGCTTAAAGCTATATTCGGAAAACAGCTTTATCGACGACAAACTTCAACTGCAGATCCTAATGGGCAAGGAGTACTTAAAAATCGGGCTGTTGGACAACGCATATAAATTTTTCTCGGAAGCATACCTTACATCCACTAAAAACAATGACCTTGCTAAACTTGCCGAATCCTCTCTCGGCCTTAGCAATGTGCTCGAAAAGACAAGCAAGTTTAAAGATGCTCTTAAATATTATAAAATACACTCACAAACAAATGATTCAATAGTGGCAAAACAAAAAATCGACCAGTTGGCAATTATGCAGACCAACTTTCTTAACGACCTGAACACTAAGGAACTGGAACTCAAGGAGAACCAAATATCCTTGTACGAAAAGCAACAGCGCATCGATACAATAAATTATAGGTTCATGATTTTCGTGGTGCTGGTAATTATAGTTGCTGCCGTGTTGATAGTGGTCCGCCAACGAATGCAAGCTAAAGAGGAAAAAATTATCCGGCATAAAAACCTGGAACTCCAACGTTCGCAGCAAGAACTGATGAAGACAGAAATAAAAAGCAAGAACAACGACCTGGTAAATTTCGCTCTCCACTTAATCCAAAAGAACAATCTTCTAAAACAATTGAAAACCGATTTGAAGAACCTGGCCAAAAACACTGAGGACGAAACATCGCAAAAGCTGCGCGAGCTGATTATGCACCTGAAGCAAAGTCTCCAGATGGAGAAAGAGCTGGAAGAGTTTCAACAAAAAGTTGACAGAAACTATTCCGATTTCTTCGTGAAGCTAAAGAACGCCTACCCCTCTCTCACAAAAAACGAAGAACGTTTGTGCGCTATGTTACGCTTAAACCTAAGTTCAAAGGAAATAGCTGCATTGAACAATACCTCACTAAAGGCAGTTGAGATGAGCAGATACCGTTTGCGCAAAAAATGCAACATTAACAACAATGAAGAGCTCCCGAACTTTTTAAAGAATATTTAACATCTTTGTAGAAGTACCTTATTTCTTATATATCTGTTATTTAGTCTATTATATATATTTATGTAGAAGTATATTAATTAACAAACCGAAATTGGCCTTTTTTTGTAGAAGTCTTGTAGAAGTAGGTTTTCCCTTGTTCTAATTAAATTAATCTATGTTTGCGATGGATTTACCAAACAATGTATTATGAAACTAGGGATTGATTTAAAACCGGAGGAATTAATTAAAGGCTGCATAACAGGCAGTCGCCAGGCCCAAAATAAATTTTACAATAAATATTCGCCCGTATTATACGGGATATGCCTGCGATATGCCAAAAACAGAACCGATGCCGATGACATCCTGCAAGAGAGTTTCATAAAGATTTTCAAGTATTTAAAGGATTTCCGCGCCGAGGGGTCGATAGAAGGCTGGATGCGACGTATTATCGTTACCACTTCTTTTAACTTTTACAAGCGCAAAACCCTCATTAACCATAATATCGAGCCTGAGCATGTTACAATTCCGATAACAGGTGATAATGAAGTAGTGTCGAAGATGTCGCATGACGAATTGCTGGACATTATAAATGGTTTGCCAAACGGTTACCGTATGGTATTCAACCTGAACACCTTCGACGGCTATTCGCACAAGGAAATCGGCGACAAAATGAATATTTCCGTTAACACCTCGAAATCCCAGTTGTCAAGGGCAAAGACATCGCTCCAAAAAAAGATCATCACTCTGTTTCAATCAGAAGAACAAAAAATTAATTTATCAATGATCCCTTGCTGAAATTGAACCCTCGACGGTTATACCCTTCACCTGAAGTGGGACAAGCGGCAATAATCGACTCAGGATGGCTGTTGTCCGGTATCACGGTACTGCCGAAAACTAAAATCAACTCGGCTGGAAAGAAAAAGCCTCAACTAAAGCCTCGGAACATTTTTATTAGGGTATAATAGTAAACATTAGATCAACAGCAATCAATATTATTTAGCCCACAATGCTCACGCAAAACACCCCTAAAGGTCAATCACCGCAACCTCAACACCTTACCTGTCTCCACCTGAACGCCCTCGGGCAATTTGTTCATTTTATATAAGCGCTTGAGGCGGATACCGTAAAACTGCGAAACGAGCTGCATGCTCTCGCCCTGTTTCACTTCATGATATTTGTGCTTTTTAGCAGCTTTCCGTTTCTTCTTCTCAAGATAAATGCGCTCCCCGACTTTAAGGATGTGTTTTTTATCAACATCGTTGTTTTTATATAGCTGCCATGTATAAACCCCAAACTCCTTGGCAATTGAATAAAAAGTATCCCCTGCCCGGGCGATAATTAAGTTTGCTCCGTTGTTCTCGAATACCAGCCTTCCGCTATCGCTTTTATAAATCACTTTATATGAGGCTATTGCAGGAGGAAGACCTAACTCTATTTTCCTTTTACCAGAGCGTTTTTTATGAGTTTTTTTATTGGCCGAAGACTTGATATTGCTGTCGTATTTATCCAGGTCATACTTCTTGATGAGGCGGATCAGGAGCTCGGGATATTTCGGGTTGGTAGCATATCCGGCTTTCTTCAGGCCATAGGCCCAACTCTTATAATCCGTAGTCTTATAATCGAACAAAAAGGAGTACCTGCCTCTCTGGGTAAGGAACTTTGAATGGTCGTTATATGAATCCTCGGCCTTTTTATATTTGCGAAAACACTCGTGTTTCTCGTCGTCGTCCTCATAAATCTTCCTGCCTTGCCAGTCCTTATGGCATTTTATGCCGAAATGGTTATTGCCCTTTCTCGCAAGGCGGCTGTTTCCGCTCCCCGATTCCAAAATACCCTGGGCAAGGGTAATCGAAGCCGGGATCTTATACCGCTTCATCTTCTTGATAGCAATATGCTTATAGGTCTCAATATACTCCTCGGTCGTAATGCGCTTCTGGCCCATGGCGGTAAAGGCCAATACAGAAAGAAGGATAAATATTTGGAAGTTTAATTTCAACACCTAAAATATCAATTCATCAAAAATAATTTATCGGCTTATGCCGAAAGGAAATAAAAAACGCAATTATCCACATTTGATTGTTGACATATAATTTTGCCCGACTTTAACTTATGCTGCTTTAATTGGCGGAACTCCCAATAATTCCCGATTCTAAATTGTTATATATTTGCCGTTCAATCGATGGTTTTGGAAGCAGATGTAATATTCAAATATTTCGACGGCTTGAGCGACAGCCAGAAAAAACAGTTTGAGCAGTTGTTCGATATTTACTCATATTGGAACGAGCGCATAAACCTTATTTCCCGAAAGGATATGGGGAACTTTTATTTACATCACGTGCTACATTCGCTTTCCATAGCCAAATTCGTCCGGTTTAAGGACTTTACGGAGATCATGGATGCCGGGACCGGTGGTGGGCTTCCCGGAATTCCCCTTGCCATAATGTTTCCTGGCGCTAATTTCCACCTTGTTGATTCCATCGGGAAAAAAATAAAAGTCGTTAAAGAAGTGGCTGCTGCATTAAATCTGAGACACGTAAAGGCCGAACAGGCAAGGATTGAACAAGTTGACCAAACTTATGATTTTATTATCAGCCGGGCCGTAAGCTATCTGCCTGATTTCATGAAGTGGACCGGCTATAAATTTCATCAAAAATCGTTCAACGAACTTAGAAACGGCATACTTTACCTAAAAGGAGGCGACGTGTCGAAGGAGGTAAGCTCAATTAAGCGGTTTAAAACCCGAACCTACAAATTAAACAAGCATTTTGACGAGGATTTCTTCGAGACAAAAAAATTGGTCCATATTTTCCACTAAAGGCAACTTCTAAAGTTAATTATTGTTAAGTCCTGATTTTAAGTGTTGTTTTTAACATTTGAACTTTTTTATTTTGCATTCCAAATTCAAGATTTATTTGAATTAGTATTAAAATAGCAGAATGCCATGGATATTATTGTTAAAAATTTAACGAAAAAATATGGCTTGCAAAAGGCCATAGACGATTTAAGCTTTACGGTAAAAACAGGTGAGATATTGGGTTTTCTCGGGCCCAACGGAGCGGGCAAGACCACAACCATGAACGCCATAACGACATACTTGATCCCTGATACGGGAACCATCAGCGTTGGCGGCTACACCTTGGAAAAAAACAAGGATGAAATAAAAAAACATATCGGCTACCTCCCTGAGGACAACCCCCTTTACGAGGATATGCCCATAATCGACTATTTGAGGTTCGTAGCAAAATTACATTCCATCCCTACATCCTTAATGGACGAAAAAACAGGAAATGTAATCGGGACTTGCGGCCTTGAAAGGGAGAAGCACAAAAAGATCATTGAGCTGTCGAAAGGTTACAGGCAGCGAGTAGGCTTGGCGCAAGCCTTGATTCACGACCCCGACGTTTTGATACTCGACGAGCCGACGGTTGGCCTCGACCCGAACCAAATCAAGGAAATCAGGGAAATGATAAAGAAGATAGGCAAGGAAAAAACCGTTATCCTAAGCTCGCACATCCTGGCCGAAGTAGAGGCCACCTGCGACAGGATATTGATAATAAACCGCGGCAAGATTGTTGCCGACGGCAAACCCCACGAGCTCAGGAAGCAAATTAGCGGCAACGACATAGTCAAGATAAAGATCGAGGACGTTGACATAAATATGGCCGTTGAAAGCTTTAATGCGATCGAGGGCGTAATATTGACGGATATACTCGATAAGGAAAACAAGGTTTTCGAGGTACAGGGGACACCGGATACAGGCTTGCCGGCATCTATTTTCAAGCTGTGCGCGAAAAACAACTGGGTACTTACCGAACTTAGCCCCGTCGAAGCCAAGCTGGAAGATATTTTCATGGAGTTAACAAGTATAAAAAATTAGATCATGCAACAAATATTGACGATTACAAAAAGGGAGCTGGGAGCATATTTCGGATCATTGATGGCATATATGCTGCTTATATTGTTCCTCGGCTTTAGCGGTTTCTTTACATGGATTTACGGAAACGACATCTTTTTCATCAAACAAGCTACCATGATGCCGTTTTTCAGTATTGCCTACTGGACCTTGTTCTTTTTGATACCCGCGCTGACCATGAGGTTGTTCTCGGAGGAAAACCGCATGGGGACCCTCAAATTATTGCTCACAAAGCCTATTTCCGACCTGCAGATCATCGTCGGCAAATATCTGGCCACATTGATACTCATAGCCATTGCCCTTGCGCTTACCCTTCCTTATGTCATCACATTGGCAAACATCGGGAACCTCGATTTCGGGCAGGTGGCATCCGGATATCTTGCGCTCTTGCTTTTCAGCTCGATGTATATCAGCCTTGGGCTGTTGACGAGCAGCTTGACCAAAACCAGATCGTCAGCGTCTTGCTCTCGCTGTTTATCGGCGTCTTCTTCCAATTGATCTTCGGCATGCTGGCCGGCGGAACTTCCGGGTTTTTCGGGTCTCTCTTAAATTACCTTAACGTAAATTCCCATTTCGACTCGATGATACGCGGTTTAATAGATTCCCGCGACCTGATATATTTTTTGGGGTTTACATTTGTGGGGCTGCTTCTTACCGAGATAATGATATTAAGAAAAAGAACAGCGTGATAAAGCATAGCAAGAAATATTAAATTTAAGGACATGAAAAGTAAATCATATTTTACATCGATTATTTTGCTCATGACCACTTTTGTGGTTGTGGCCATTGTTGCACAATATATATATTTCAGGATCGACCTAACCGAAGGGGGGCAATATTCGCTCAGCAAAGCAACCAAGGGCATTTTAAGGAAGCTCGACTCTCCTTTAACCGTAACAGCTTATTTTACAGGTGATCTGGCACCTGACCTTGCAAAAACGAAAAACAACTTAAGGGATATGCTCATAGAATACGACAATATTTCGGGAGGCAATGTCATGTTCCAGTTCGAGGACCCCAATTCGGATGAGGAAGTGGAACAGGAGGCAAACCAGGAAGGCATAAGGCCGGTGCTTTTCAACGCAAGGGAAAAAAACGAGATAAAACAGCAAAAGGTATATATGGGCCTGGTAATGCGCCTTGGGGAGAAAAAAGAGGTCATCCCCTTTATTGACCCCAAAAGCAGCCTTGAGTATGATTTAAGCACCTCAATAAAAAAACTTAGCATAAAGAACAAGCCTAAACTTGGCTTTATACAAGGTCATGGTGAACCATCGATTTCAACTTATCCGCAACTAATGAAAGAGCTGAACATTATGTACGACGTGAGCGATGTCAAGATCTCGGATCCGGCGGCAAAACTGAACGATTACAAAGTCTTGGTTTTTGCCGCCGCAACCGATTCCGTCAACCCGGCGGATTTTGCCCGTCTCGACGACTACCTCGAACAAGGCGGCAACATCCTTGTGGCCGCCAAACATGTCGAGGGCAATCTGCAGACCCTTTCAGGGGAGATAAAACATACGGGCATCAAACAATGGCTGTTAAAAAAAGGCGTCAACCTGAAAGACAGTTTTATCGTCGATTGGCAATGCGGCTCTATTTCTGTTCAGCAAAGGACCAGTTTCGGCGTGATGAGCTCGTCGATGAAATTCCCATACTTCCCATTGATAGGCAATTTCGCCGACAATCCGGCAACAAAAGGGCTTGAACAGGTTTTCATGACGTTTTCATCGCCTATCGAGTTTACGGGCGACAACAGTTACAAATTCACGCCTTTGGCATTTACAAGCGATAAAAGCGGCCTGGAGAACATCCCTGTATATTTTGATGTCAAGAAAAAATGGTCGTTGATGGACTTTCAGGCAGGAAGGCAAACAATTGCAGCCCTGCTGCAATACAAGACCAAAAAAGACCTGAACGCCAGACTTGTAATTATTGGAAACGGCGACTTCGCCTATAACGGCAACGGCCAGCGACCCACCCAAAAACAGGCCGACAATATTAGTCTGATGGCAAACCTTATCGACTTTCTTGCCGACGACACAGGTCTGGTGGACTTAAGGACAAAGACCATAACATCGCGTCCCATCGAGCAGATGAGCGAGGCCAAGACAGCATTTTTAAAGTGGTTCAACTTTATACTGCCCTTGGTCCTGGTACTTTTTTTCGGATTAATTTATATGCAGATAAAAAGAAATCAACGTATTAAAAGAATGAACGAAGGCTATGTCAGGTAAAAAAAGAAATGGCATCACCGCATTGGTATTAGTTATAGCGGTTGCCGCATTGATAATTATTAAATTCACCAGGAACGAATCCTCGAATTTCAGGAAGGCTTTACCATCATTCAATGAGGAATCGGTAAACAACATAAAGATAAAATCGCCTTATTTCGAGCCGTTGGCTGACTTGGTCAAACAGGGTGACGACTGGTTCGTGAATATCGATGATAAAAGATTCCCCGCCAACGGACAGAAAATCAAGATGATCTTTAAAGAGTTGAATGGCAGCAAGGTAAAAAGCGTTGTTGGCACGGGCAAACCCTCTATGAGCAAATATAATACCGGTGATTCGCTGGCCACCACCATCGAATTAATAAATAACGACAAAACACTTGCCCGCTATGCCGTCGGCAGATTCGATTACATCCAGGACCGGCACAAGATGAACAACGGCCGTCCCGGCGGCGAGCCAATAACTTATGTGAGCCTGGAGGACGACAAAAATGTTTATTCGATAAACAGCATGCTCCCATTGCAGCTTGGAAGGGAAATTGACGACTTTAGGGACAAGACCTTGATAAAAACAGATAAAAGCGCTATTGAAAAGATTAATTTCAATATTGCATCCGGCGAAAGTTTCGAACTGGAAAAAATCGGTGGCAGATGGATGCTTGGAAATATGGAGGCCGATTCGGCAAAAATGGATATATACCTGCGGAAGCTGTCGAAGATAAGAGGGACCGAGTTTGGCCATGAAGTGGCGAAGGGAGTAAAACCAAGTTCTTCAATAACAATTTACCAAAGCGGCAACCAACCAATAACCGTCAATTTATTTGCCGTGGATTCCGTTTCCGATATTGTCAGCTCAAGTCAGTACCCCGACAATTTCTTCAATGACAAAAACAACAATATAGCTAAAAAACTGTTTGTCAACGAGGACGAATTGCTATGACAATCCACCAAATAAGGTTTAACCGATGATATTCCGGCTATCGAGTTGTTTTGTCAGGCTTTGATTTATCAATCGTTTGCAAAAGCCGTTAATAAGTTGCCCGGATAGGCGGTTTTCCAATTATTTATTATAAATTCGCCACCTCATTTAAAATAAATTTTATGACAGCAGTTAAACAGTCTTTAAGAGACTCAAAAGCAGCACGATGGACGGCCTTGGGCATAATTTCCATCACTATGTTCGCCGGTTATTTGCTCACCGACATAATGTCGCCTCTAAAACCCATGTTGGAGGAACAGTTTAAATGGACTAGTACCGAGTATGGTGTTTTTACCAGTGCCTACGGATGGTTGAACGTCTTTTTCCTAATGCTTATCTTCGGTGGAATCATACTCGACAAAATGGGAGTAAGATTTACTGGCTTGTTGGCATCGGGCGTAATGGTTCTGGGTGCAAGCATTAAATATTATGCAATATCTACCACTTTTGCCCCCGGGGCAGAGATCCTAGGGTTAAGGACGCAGGTAGCTCTTGCCTCTGCCGGCTTTGCGATTTTTGGCGTGGGTGTTGAAATTGCCGGTATAACTGTTTCGAAAATTATTGTTAAGTGGTTTAAAGGACACGAGATGGCTTTGGCCATGGGCATGCAAATGGCTGTTGCCCGTTTGGGAACTATGATAGCAATGGCTGCCCCTGTGCCAATAGCAACATATTTCAAAGATTCCATTTCGGCTCCGATAGCTTTTACACTCGTTTTATTGGTAATTGGATTTATTGCATTCTTCGTTTACACATTTATGGATAAAAAACTCGACGCATCTGTTGCTTCAAACAATGTCGAGCCCGAGGATCCATTTAAATTTAGCGATATCGGATTGATAGTTAAAAACAAAGGTTTCTGGTTGATAGCATTCCTTTGCGTTCTTTTTTATTCTTCGGTTTTCCCATTTCTGAAGTATGCCGCTGACCTAATGGTTAATAAGTACGGCGTAACACAAGAAATGGCAGGGTACATCCCAAGTTTATTACCACTAGGAACACTCTTCTTAACTCCTTTGTTCGGTGGCATCTACGATAACAAAGGAAAAGGTGCGACAATTATGATTATTGGTTCCGTGTTGTTGATCATCATCCACGGGATTTTCTCATTGCCCGTTTTCAACTATTGGTTGGTAGCCGTTGTTTTGGTTCTTTTGTTGGGCGTTGCTTTATCACTCGTTCCATCGGCAATGTGGCCTTCCGTAGCAAAAATTATCCCCGAAAAACAATTGGGAACAGCATATTCGTTGATTTTCTGGATTCAAAACTGGGGATTGATGGGTGTTCCATTGCTTATTGGAATTGTTCTTGACAAGACTAATCCCGGCGTTTCCGCAGCAAAAGCAGCAGGAGAAACTGCTGTTTACGATTATACCGTGCCTATGCTTATTTTTACTGTCTTCGGTATTTTAGCCGTGGCAGTTGCCTTCATGCTAAAAGCCGAGGACAAGAAAAAAGGTTATGGCCTTGAGTTACCCAACATAGAAAAATAAAAATAAAAAATCATGAGTAAAGATATCTTGACATTAAAACCCGAAAGTTTATGGAAGAATTTCTATGAGCTTACACAATTGCCACGTCCTTCGAAGAAAGAAGAAAAAGTAAGGGCTTATTTGAAAAAGTTTGGTGAAGACCTTGGTCTTGAAACCATAATTGACGAAATTGGCAACGTTATCATTAAGAAGCCGGCAAGCCCGGGAATGGAAGACCGCAAAGGTGTTATCCTTCAAGGGCACATGGACATGGTTCCTCAAAAAAATGCCGATACCGACCACGATTTCGAAAAAGACCCCATCGACGCATACATCGACGGTGATTGGGTAACAGCAAGGGGAACGACCCTCGGCGCCGACAACGGCATGGGCGTAGCCGCTTCAATGGCAATACTTGAGGCTACCGACCTTGAGCACGGCCCTGTTGAGGCTCTCATTACCATGGACGAGGAAACCGGGATGACCGGGGCCGAAAACCTCAAAGCAGGCGTCCTGGACGGCGACATACTCTTAAACCTTGACTCGGAAGACGAAGGCGAGCTTTATATCGGTTGTGCCGGAGGAGTTGACTCAACAGGTGTTTGGGAATATACTACCGAGGCTGTTGCCGATGACACAACAACTTTTAATGTCAGCGTGAAAGGACTTAGGGGAGGCCACTCAGGATTGGACATCAATCTAGGCAGAGGTAATGCCAATAAGATAATGAACGTGCTTTTGCTTAAAGCCAACGAAAAATATGGCATCCGGATTGCCGGAATAAACGGAGGAAGCCTTAGAAACGCCATCCCGCGCGAATCGTTCGTTACTGCCGTCGTCGCAAACGAACATAAAGATTCGTTTGTGCAATACGTAAAAGAGTTCGAGGAAATAGCAAAAGACGAATTCTCTGAAACAGAGCCTAATTTGATGGTTGTGGTGGAAGAAACCGAAAGCGCCAAGGAACTTATTGACCAAAAGACAATGTCGAGTCTTTTTGAGGCAATATCAGCCTGCCCTAACGGCATGATCGCCATGAGCAAGGATTTTGAAGGTGTTGTCGAAACTTCCACAAACCTCGCAATTGTCAAATCAGACGGCAAACAAATAGAGATAGCCACCCTTCAAAGAAGCCTTGTCAACGATGACAGGGACAAGCTCTCAGCAGAGGTAAGAGGAGTGTTCGAGGCTGCCAGGGGCAAAGCCGCCAGCGCAGGCGCTTATCCGGGATGGAAGCCAAACCCCGAGTCGGCTATTCTTGCCGAGATGAAAGATGTTTATAATAACAAATTCGGGAGGATCCCCGAAGTCAAAGTTATCCATGCCGGTCTTGAGTGCGGAATCTTAGGAGCAACTTATACTAATTGGGACATGATTTCATTCGGCCCCACTATCCGTAATCCCCACTCACCCGACGAGATGGTGAAGATAGACACAGTTCAGTCGTTCTGGGATTATCTGGTGGAAACATTAAAACATATACCAAAGAAATAAATTTATCATTCCCCCTTGAAATACAGGGGGAATGTCTAATTTCTGCTTTTAAAGAGTATTTTTTCCGAAAAAGTTTGTGGATATCGAAAATATTTATAATTTTGCACACCCAAATTTAAAGATAAGGATATGACTAAAAGAACGTATCAGCCTTCTGTAAGAAAAAGGAAAAATAAACACGGGTTCCGTGAGAGAATGTCAACCGTTAACGGTCGTAAAGTAATTAAGGCACGCAGGGCCAAAGGTCGCAAGAAATTAACTGTATCCGACGAACGTTAGTACTATTGCAAAATAGTATATCAGATATTTTTTAATAAAATTATTGTGTGGAGATATGTTATCATATCTCCTTTTTTGTTTTAAATAATTTTTTATTTCACGAACGAGCAAAAAAGTTAAATTCGCAGTTAAAATCTTACAGCAGAAATGGAAACGCTTTTGTGGATTATTTTCATCTTTATCCTTTTAGGTTACGCCTTTAAGTTTTTCCTTAAATATGGTTTGCCATGGCTCCTGGGCAGGTTTATCAGAAATCAACAGGAGAAGTTCGGTGGCTTTGGGGGCCAAAACGGCTATAATACAGCAGGTACTGCCGAAGGCGATATAAGAGTGAAAACCAATACAAAAAACAAAAAGCCGAAAAACGATGATGGTTTCGGCGAATATGTTGAATATGAAGACCTTGACTAATCACATAAGATATGAGCAATAATTTTTTCAAACAGTTTAGTCCATATATCCTTGCCCTTGCAGTATTTTTAACTATCACTTTTGTGTATTTCTATCCTGTGCTGGAAGGAAAGAAATTAAAGCAACACGACATAAAAATGTTCAAGGGCATGTCGAAGGAAATTGCCGACTTCAGGGCATCGACAGGTGAAGAAGCCCTCTGGACCAACTCCATGTTCGGAGGCATGCCGGCATGGCAGATATCGGTCCGCTATCGAGCCAACCTGATGCGCTATGTTGATAAATTTGTTACGCTTGGCCTCCCTTACCCTACCAATTACGTCTTCTTATACTTCCTTGGCTTTTTCGTCCTCATGCTGGTAATGCGAATAAACCCATGGGTAAGCTTGGCAGGGGCGATAGCCTTTGCCCTGAGCTCGTACTTTTTCATAATACTTGGCGCAGGGCATACTTCAAAAGCACATGCCATTGGCTATATGGCGCCGGTAATGGCCGGCATCATCCTGACTTTCAACGGTAAATACCTGTGGGGAGGGCTTTTAACAGCCATAGCACTGGCCCTGGAAATATATTCAGGCCACCTCCAGATAACATATTATCTTTTGATACTGGTTGTGGTTTATGGTGTTTTTCAAGTTGTTGAGATGCTCCGGGGCAAAAACTATCTTCATTTCGGCAAAGCAAGCGGCATCTTGATCGCGGCAGCATTGCTTGCCGTTTTAACGCATTCAACTAATTTATGGGCAACCTACGATTACGGCAAGGATACCATGAGGGGGAAACCGGAGCTGACAAAGGAGCTCAAAGTGAAATCGTCAGGGCTCGACAAAGATTATATCACCGCATGGAGCTATGGGCTTGCCGAGACATGGTCCTTCATAATTCCCAATGTTAAAGGAGGAGCCTCCGGATTGCTGGGAAACCGTCCCGAGCTCAAGAATGCAGACCCGGGCTACCGAAAAGCAATAGCACAGCAAGGTAGTGCCTATTGGGGCGCACAACCCGGCACTTCCGGTCCTGTTTATGTTGGGGTAATCGTAATGTTCCTGTTTGTTTTAGGTCTTTTTATAGTAAACAACAAACTAAAATGGGCATTGCTTGCCGCAACAATAATATCGGTAATGCTAAGCTGGGGCAAGAACTTTATGCCATTAACCGACTTCTTCATAGATTATGTCCCGGGATATGCCAAATTCAGGGCGGTATCGATGATATTGGTCATAGCCGAATTAACAATACCCATACTGGCTTTCATGGGCTTGCACAAAATTTTTACCGAAACGGAGGAAGTCAAGAAGAAAATTAAAGCTTTTTATATCTCCTTTGGAGCCACTGCCGGAATTCTCTTAATCTTTTATTTTATACCTTCGGCATTTTTCAACTTTACCAGCTCTTACGAAGATTCACAGTTCAATCAAATGCTACACGGTGAGAATGCCGTACAGATATCGTCTTTTATCACAAGCCTGGAAGATGTAAGGATAGCCATTTTTAAGAACGATACCCTTAGAAGCCTGTTCTTCCTCATCACCGCAGGAATTATTATTAAACTGTTGTTAGACGGGAAAATCAAAAAGCCGTTGTTCATCGGTATATTAAGCCTACTTATCTTTATAGACATGTTCGGCGTTGACAAAAGATACTTAAACAACGAAAAAAAAGGCTCGAAATACGAAATGTGGGAAAGCAAACGACTGGCAAAAACACCTTTTGCACCTTCAAAGGCCGACAACATCATCTTGCAGGACATAAGCGAGGACTATAGGGTACTTGATCTGACCAAAAGCACTTTTAACGATGCCAGTACCTCATATTTTCACAAATCAATAGGCGGCTATCACGGAGCCAAGCTGCAGCGTTATCAGGATCTGATAGAAAACAACATCTCACCCGAGATAAGCAATTTGTTCAAAGGCTTAAAAAGCGGAACAGGCTTCAGCGAGATAAATAATTTGTTGAAGAATCAACAGGTTTTGGGCATGCTAAATACCAAATATATTATTTACAGCCCCGATGCAGCACCATTAATTAATCCTGCTGCATTCGGAAACGCATGGATAGTCCGCAACCATAAATTTGTTGAAAGCCCTGATGCAGAAATTGCCGGATTAAAAGATAACGACCTGAGAACAACCGCCATAATCGACAAAAAGTTCGAGGATGTTGTATCAACGGATTACAGTTTCGATTCCACTGCCAGCATTACTTTAAAATCGTATAAACCAAACAATTTGGTCTATAGCTTTAACTCAACAAAAGACCAAATGCTTGTTTTCTCCGAGATTTATTACGATAAAGGCTGGAATGCGTATATCGACGGAAAGGAAAGTCCGTATTTCAGGGCCGATTACGTTTTGAGGGCAATGAGCGTCCCTGCGGGAAAACATGAAATTGAGTTTCGTTTCGAACCGCTCGTATGGGCCGTTGGCGAAAAAATATCCTTTGCTTCATCATTGCTCTTGATTCTGCTCCTGCTTTTTGCATTTTACCGGGAAGTTAAGTCATGTCGGCACAAACGCCTTTCCAATTAGATGAAAAGAGTTCTGATAATAACTTATTATTGGCCCCCGAGCGGCGGCGGCGGCGTTCAGCGCTGGTTGAAATTCGTGAAGTATTTCAGGGATTTCGGCATCGAGCCGATAATATTCACCCCTGCGAACCCCGAACGGCCCAGCATCGACGAATCCTTGCTCAATGAAGTTCCTGTTGGGGTTGATATTATTACAAATAAGATTTGGGAACCCTACTCGTTTTATAAAAAGCTTACCGGCCGGAGAAAATCCGACAAAATACAAACTGCCTTTTTGAGCGAAAGAAAAACAAAAAGCAGCTTGCTGGAAAACGCCTCTATCTGGATAAGGGGGAACATATTTATCCCAGACGCACGAAAATTCTGGATAATGCCTTCCGTCAAGCTTCTTTCCAAATACCTGGACAACAACAATGTTGATGCAATAGTCACTACCGGCCCCCCGCATTCCACACATTTAATCGGCCATAAACTAAAGCAAAAAACCTCAATTCCATGGCTGGCCGACTTCCGTGACCCATGGACCAACATCGATTATTACAAAGACCTGAAACTTGGTGCGAGGGCAGACAAGAAACATCATGAGCTGGAAAAGAAGATCCTGCAAAGCGCTGATGCCGTAAGCCTTATAAGCCAAGGGATGCACGATGAGTTCAAAACTATCGTGAATCGCGATTACCATATCATCCCAAATGGCTACGACGAGGATGATGTTATCAATCAGGATGCCAAACAATCGGAAAACTTCATATTATCCCACATCGGCTCCTTGAGCAAAACCAGAACACCGCAAAACTTATTGAAGGTTCTGAGTGAATTAACAAAAGAAAACCCATCGCTAAAGCAAAAACTCAGGATTAGGAACGTAGGCAAAATAGATGTAAGTGCTTTAGATGCATTTAAAAAGGCAGAACTGGAAAACTCCTTGGAAATTATTGATTATATGCCTCATAATGAAGTTATTGCTGAACAACAATTGGCAAGCATCCTTTTGCTGTTAGTCAACAACACGCCAAATGCGAAGTTGATATTGACGGGTAAAATCTTCGAATATCTAGCGTCGGGACGTCCTATTATCTGCATAGCGCCGGAAGATGGCGATGCGGCAAGAGTTATTTCCGGTACTTCCTCAGGCATGACTTTCGGCTTTGAAGAATCCCGGAAACTCAAAAAACATATTCTCGAGAGCTTTAATAAATTCGAGGAAGGCAAGTTGGAATGCAACAGCAAAAACATCGAACAATTCAGCAGAAAGCAACTTACAAAAAAGATGTCGGATGTAATAAAAGGGATTTGTGATTAATGGCCATTGGCCGAGAGAATGCTGTTCACAAAGTTCGTAATATCGTCGTCATCGTCGTTGAAAACCCTGTACAGCTCCTTCATCATCAGTTTTTTGGTTTTAATCTGGCGCTTCTTGGCAATCTCTTCAATAAAAACATTCACAGCGATCTTTCCCTCGAGTGTAACCTTTTCCGAAATATCGGCAGTAAAAAAGCCCTTACCTATCAACAAGCCCAATGTACGGTTCCTACTTAAATCATTGAGGGCTGTAAGACTAAAATCGCCAAAACCACAGTAGTTGAACATAGTTTCCTCTTTTCCGCCAAAACGCGACATCAAATATTTCATCTCATTGATTGCTTTTGTTAGAACGAGGGATCTCAGGTTAGGGGAATCGTAATGGGCATCGACAATACCAACGATAATGGCATAAATATTCTTTAAAATACTTGCCAGTTCAACACCTACCACATCAGTGCTATAATCCAGATAGATGGAGGTGTCCTTAAAAATTTCCCCGAAAAGGGCAAAACTTTTATCGCGCCTGGCAACAACGGTCAAACCAGTTGGCATATTACTGATGATCTCGCGCGCAAAGGAAGGTCCTTTCATGCTAACGATCTGGTTAGGAACAACTTTTGAGAGCCCTTGAGGAATAGTCTTGTTGTCGGGGCCAAATCCCTTGGCGAGGTTGACGATGATCGAGCTCGTGTTTATCAACCATTTATGACGCTCGATATAACCAACAACTATATTCGATGGTATCCCGATAAAAACAAGGTCGGCATCGGACAAGACACTTTTATCCATAGTGGCCTTTAGGGTCTCGTCAAGATTTATTTGAGGGAAATATTTAGTGTTTACATGCTTTTGATTAATGGAATCCACAACATCTTTCTCGATGGAGAGCAGGCTTACCTCATATTGTTTCTTTCCGCTTAGCACGTTGGCAATAGCTGTGGAAATGGCTCCACTCCCAATAAAAACAATATTTAGATTCCCGGTATCCTCCATAAAAACAAAACGGCAAATTTACATAATTAACACATACGTTTGAAATCATATTTTGTTACGATAGCTTATGCCTTTTATCATTTCATCGAACTTTTGGTTTAAATCTGTCGAGATCTTCAAATAATAGACCGGAACCGTGAACAAAACACTTATCAGCGCGCTCCTAATAACTATGTCGAAGATGAAACTGGGCAGTTGAGGCATAAGACCGGAGATCCAATAGCTGCCTAATCCGATTATGATTAAATAAACGCACTTGATGTTAAAAGGTTGAAGGTTAAACTTATGATACAAAAAATAAAATTTCACCAGGCTGAAAACAAATTTTGAGATCAAGGACGCAACTGCTGCACCAACTATCCCCATAACAGGTATCAGCATTAAATTGGTTGCTACCAGCATGATGGCAAAACCTATCAGAAAGTAGGACAGGTATTTATAATATCTGGAGTTAATAATAATTTGCGGGCTCATACCAACTGCAATATCGAACAGATTGGCTATCCCTATGAACAAGATCACCATTTTGCCCGGTAAATAATCGTCTTTTATAAGCGAAAAAATATTGTCGATATTGCCCCAGATCCCTATAAACAGCAAAACACCAACAACGCTAAGGCTGATACTGCTCTTTTTGTATATTTCATCAATGGTGGATATATCATCTCGCTTCCAGGCATCAGCAATAACCACCGACCCGATTTTGCCCATTGTTCGCAAAGGAATCAATATTAAGGTACCAAAGAAAAAAGTGATGGTGTATATTCCTGCTTCGCTGAGTCCTAGCATGCGCTCAACCATTATCACATCGATATTCAACACCAAAACCCCTAAAAAACTTGCCAATATTCCGTAAAAACCAACCTTTAGCATCTCGTTGGCCATTTTTTTATCCACAAACGCTAGATTAGGTTTTAAAAACAGCTGCTTATTGTAGATCAGTGAAAGGAAAAGCAAAACGGTAGGGCTGATAATAGCAATGCAGTACAAAACCACCGTAAGCTCAAAATCGATATACTGAAAATAATACAAAGCAATAACTGCCAGGATAAGAACCCTTTGTATTACTTCTTTATAAATAATCCCTTTTACGGCATTGTATAAAACCCGATAATATGTATCGAAAACCGTAAACAGCAGCGAAAACACGATCAATGGGGCCACATAATAATAGTAATGCGCGAAGAGGTCGGCCTCCGTATCGGCCTCAGACAGTATATAGGATTTGAAAAGCATATAAACTGCCAGGGATATTATTAAGCCGGCGGTGGATACGAGCAAGGCCAGCCCCAGATAACCATGGTGTTTTTTGTCGTGATCGCGGAAATAAGGAAATAATTTAACAGTAACAGTGTTTATACCAAGGCCTGCGAACTGTGAAAAAAGCACCGCGTACGAAACAAGGATCCTCAACAAGCCTACCTCAGCAGTATCGAAGACCCTTGGGTATAAAATCCCAATTGTCAAAAACCCCAATACTACCCCCATATAAGAGTAAATGGTTCCTGAAATCGACTGTTTTTTTATTATGCCCATGTTTAATTAAAAAATACCCAAAGATAGTGGTTTATTCAACTATATTTGTTCAAACTTTATAACTTATATATGAATATCGGGGTTATTGTTGACAATGAATATACTAATGACATTCGTGTACGTAATGAATGTAAGATTTTAAGCGAAAATGGACATTCTGTTTATGTGTTATGCTTTAATTTTGGCAATTATACAAATAATACAATAAAAAATATTGATGGAATAACTATTCATCGCTTAAAATTTAACAAAAACCTTAAGAACATTCTTTTTGCTTTAACAAACACATTTGACTTATATCGTTGTTGGTGGACTATTAAGATTAAATCATTTATCAAAGATTATAGAATTGAAGCACTCCATGTTCATGATTTATACATGTCAAAAGCTGCTTATTACGCTAGCAGAAACTCAGATATAAAAACAACATTAGATTTGCACGAGAATTATCCTTATGCTGTGGATTATTATCGCTGGATGCACAAGCCCTTAAGTAAATATTTAATACGACCTGATAAATGGAAAATAAAAGAGAAAAGTTACCTTTCTTACCCAAATAAGATAATTGTATTGAGTGATTTTTTCAAAGAATATTTACTTAAAAAATATAACTTTTTAAATAATTCTCAATTTATTGTTTTTCCAAATGTCCCTAGTATTAGTGAGTTAACATCCTATGAAGTAGACAAGAACATTTTGGATAAGAAAAACTGTTATATCTTGTTTTATTTTGGTGCTATTTCAAAGAGGCGAGGAATTGACTTATTATTTTCTTCTTTAAAAAAGCTTTCTCAAATTATCCCAAATGTTAAATTATTGTTAATTGGTCCTGTTGATAAAGCAGAGAGCGAATGGTTTAAAAATAAAATAAACGAAGAAAGTATTTCTAAATTTATAATCTACTTTCCCTGGAAAGATATTAGCACTTTACCTTCCTATATTAAAGCCAGCGACATTTGCCTCTCTCCGCTTAAAAAGAACCCTCAACATGAATCTGGAATCGCTAACAAAGTATTTCAGTACATGCTTTTTGAAAAACCAATCATCGTCTCAAATTGTTCACCTCAAGAGTCCATTGTAAATGATTTCAAATGTGGATTAAGTTTTGAGTGGGATTCCGTGGACGATTTCATAGAGAAAGTTAATAATATCTACGGTAACCCGGTTGAATCAATTCAAATGGGCAAAAGGGGCAAAAGGGCTGTGTTTGAATATTTTAACGCTGAAAATTTAAGCAGGGGACTGCTTTCAATTTATAATTAATTACATTTCAAAAAATATATAGTTGTAAATGGCTATAATATATTAATTTTTTTTAATTTTACAGTTATTACCCATAACAATAAAACGATGAAGAAGTTAATTAACAATATAAAAGCACCAATCACCCTTTTACTTTTTTTCCTATCAAGTTTTATATATTCTCAAACATTGGAAGACAGCCTACTAATTCATTATAAATTTGATGGAAACAGTCTGGATTATAGCGGCAATGATAACAACCCTGAAATATTTAGAGCCTCATTTTCAGAAGACAATGACGGAAATCAGAACTCGGCAGTTTATTTCAACGGGATTGACGACCTAATAATCCTGCCAAACAAACCTGAACTTAAACCCCAATTTCCTTTAACTATTTCATTTTGGATAAAAATGGATACATTAATCCCTCAAAATAATGTTTTCTTTACAAACGATTTTTACCGATATGCTCATTCAGGTGTTTGGCTTAATCTTAGTTCTTCCAACAGACTAGCATTAAGTTATGGTGATGGAGTATCATTTTCTCACAACAGCAGGTTCACAAAACAGAGCGACATTGAATTAAATAGCAATACTTGGTATTTTATAACTGGTGTTATTTGGAGTCCTTATGACTTACGAATCTATATAAATGGAATTGAAGAACCAGGTTATTATGAAGGAGGGGCATACTATTTTCGTTATGTGGGAACTGGTGGAAATATTGGAAGAAAGGACGCTAATGATCAAACCTCACCTTTTTTCTACAAAGGATATCTAGATGATTTTAGATATTGGAACAGAGGCCTTTCCGACTCGGAAATATCAAAACTTTACTACTTGACTGTTAATGTTGATAAATCATCTTGCATTGAAACTAGCATATATCCAAATCCTGCCTCAAAAGTATTGCGATTAAAGTTAGATATAAAAGAGGATGAGTTCACTATTATAGTTAGGAATATTGTTGGCAAACTGTGTTTAATGACCAAGAACAAATTGGAAATTGATGTTTCAAAATTAAAAAATGGAATATACATTATTGAAGTATCCAATAATAACCAAACCTTACTACAAACTAAATTTATTAAAACAACACTTTAAATCGGCACCTTATTGTTAGCAACAATGAAATATAAGATACTTATACTATTATTTACACTATCAATAACAAAAGTTGGTCTTCCCCAAGACATCCATTTCTCCCAATTCAACGATGCGCCGCAAATTACCACCCCCGCTCTTACAGGGCAAACAATTATTACTGATATCGATAGCCCTCTTTTAAGGGCTGGGGCCAATTTCAAAAACCAAGGGGCGAGCATTAGTGACCCATACAGGACATATTCAGCCTTCTTCGATGGTTCAGTTGACGTCAAAAAATTAAAAAAATCACAGATAGGCTTCGGTGTATTATTATACAACGACAAAGCCGGGGATGCAGCACTGCAAAACTCATCAGGCATGTTGAGCCTTTCGTTCACGAGAGGATTTAACAGGTTTAATACTCTTACTGCCTCGCTTGGATTCTCAATTGGGTTTATAAACAGAACCGTGGACCTATCTAAACTGGTTTTCGACAACCAATGGAACGGGGTCATTTTTGACCCGGCTGCATCAAACAACGAAAACTTCTCGTCAAGTTCAATATTCGCCCTAAACTTTAATTTTGGAGGGCTTATCAAATATAAGCTCAACAACAACCTCTATGTTTTGGCAGGTGCGGGCATGAGCCATGTTAACAAGCCAAGAACTTCGTTCTATGACAATGACAACAGAATAAACCCGAAATTGATAATCCATGCCGAGGCATTAATAATAAGCCCACGCAACATAACCATTGAACCGGGTTTTATGTATTCTGCGCAAAAAGCAAGCCACGAAAGCATTTTGGGATCAAATATCAATCTGGCAAAAAGAGACGTCCAACTAATAATTGGTTTATGGTATCGTATAAACAGGGACATCATCCCATTAATGGGTATAAAATATAACGGTTTCAAACTTGCCATGAGCTATGATGTTAATATCTCAAAGTTAAATGCAGCATCAAATTATATGGGTGGAATTGAAATTAGCCTGATAAAAGTATTTAATGAAAACCATAGGGGATTAGAATGCAGTGATTATCAATAAAACTATGAAAAAAGCAAGACCTAAATATTGGTTCAGGAAATTACCGATAAGTTTGATGTTAGCGATAACAATGTCTCCGGCCTTGTTGTTCCCGGATAACTATTATTGGGTTGGCGGAAGCGGCTACTGGTCCGACATTAACCATTGGGCTACATCATCAGGAGGAGGAGTGCTTCATTCACAAGTTCCAACACCGGATGATGATGTTTTCTTTGACAACAATTCTTTTTTGTCGGCAGGTCGAACGGTAACTATAAATTTAAAAAATGCCGTATGCCGGAATTTCGACTGGAGCTCGGCAGGAAACAAGCCGGAATTATTCGGAAAAGATACCACCAGCATCAGGATTTACGGCAACCTGGAGTTAAGCCCTGACATGTCGCAAAATTTTGAAGGTGAATTTATTTTTGAATCAGTAGAAAAAAACAAAACATTAATTAGCGCCGGGAATATTTTCAATAACAACATACGATTCATCGGTATCGGTGGCGGATGGCAACTTTTGGATGGCTTAATAACAGACAAAGACATCTTTCTTACAAATGGCACGCTTTCAACAAACAACAAGTCAATAGAATGCAGTAATTTCATCTCCCTCGAAGCCAACTTTAGGGAATTGGATTTAGCTGGTTCCTATATTAAAGTAAGCACATGGCAGTTAAATGGCCAGAACCTCGTCTTGGATGCCCTTTCAGCCGACATTAACATCGAAAATTATATGTTGAATCTTGAAGGCTCGCTCTTTCGTTATGCCGACATAAGTTTTTATGGGACAAACGGCACCATAACCAATACGGATGTTTATGCAATATTTAATGACATAAGCTTTGATTTTAACGGCTCCATATCAGGCAATTGTAAAATAAACACCTTAACAACCAATGGTGTTGGAAGCATTAGCGATAGTGATACGATAAATCAGGTTATATTTAATAATGGAGGCATTGTTAGCGGGGGGCATCATGTAATAGGGACTTTTATAGGAAAAAATACATCAAACATTAGTGGCAATAATGAAATTGGGACGGCCTTGCTTTACGGTTTATCTAAAATAGAGGGGACGAATACGGTAGATAGTGCTGTTTTTTACAAGGATGGCTTGGTAGCACAGTCAAATATAATAAGAAAACTTGTCATCGCGGAATATGGGGTAATTGCTGGCAGCAACGATATCCTGGACGCAAAACTAATGGGAGATGGATATTTACTTGGAAACAATATGTTTGACACTTTAAGTTTTTACGCCGGAAATACTTATGAGTTCAATTTTAACACTACGCAAACAATCAACAAGAGGTTCAACATTAACGGTTCTTGTAATCAACCTATAAGGATACTTTGCGATACCAACGGAAGCCAGGCTATTATAAAATGCAACCAGGATGTCAGAGGGGAATATCTATCAATAAGAGACATCAAAGCGGAAGGGGTTACGCCTTTTCAAGCGAACAATTCCGTCGATTTAGGCCATAACATCAACTGGGATATTCAAACATCAAGTGCCAGGAACCTATACTGGGTAAACGGTACAGGCACCTGGAGCGACCAATCACACTGGGATATTGTTTCGGGAGGAAATGGCGGTTACTGCCCTCCTACTGAAATCGACAATGTGATATTTAATTCGTCATCCTTCAGCAACGCAGGCGAGACAGTAAGCGTAGATTTAAAAAATGCGGTCTGCAACGATATGACCTGGGAAGATACCAACGGGGCTAAAATTAAAGGTCCGGAATCAAACAAAATAAGAATTTATGGCTCATTGGTATTAAATCCACAAATGCAATGGATGTTTTTGGGCGAAACATTTTTTGAAGCTACTGATCCAGGAAACATAATCACATCAGCAGGGAATACTTTCATCAACCATGAATGGTTTGTAGGAAAGCATGGTTCATGGAGCTTAACAGATGACATGACAACATTAAAAAACGTCATGTATCAGGATGGGGAAATATATACCGGGGGCAATGATATAAGTTGCGAAAAATTCTCCTCGACCGACACTACGACAAGAAAGCTCCATTTAAGCACATCAACTATCACAATGTCGAAATACAACGATCTGGTTTGGTCGATAAACGGGCTTAACCTCAGCCTATTCGCGGATTCATCACTATTGGTTTCAACAGGCCCCCTTGGGGACATAATGAGTTTTAACGGCGACAGGCTTGTTTATAATAACGTTAAGTTCTTGGGGCTTGAATCGAAACTGATAAACAACGTTTATTGCGTTTACAATCTTGTTGATTTTTATGAAGACCTAGGCGCCGTTCATGGTGATTGCACAATCGATACGGTTACTTTTTTTGAAATCAAGGGCGCTATCTATGATTCCGACACCATAAAAACAGCTGTTTTTTATAAAAAAGATGGTTTCTTGAAAGGTGGGGAGCATAATGTGGAAATAGCGTATTTTCATGATGACGGACATATTGAAGGAGATAACAATATCGATACCGCTCTATTTTACCGTAATGCGATTATTGATGGAAACAACATTATAGATACCTGTATAGTTTACAACAAATCGATTATTACTGGAAACAACAACATTAGAACCGCCACCTTGCTCGGAGACGGAGATTTTATTGACGAAAATCAATTCGGCGATTTAACTCTCAGCAAATCAAGGTCATACTATTTTGAACATGAAAAAACACAAACCATAAACAACAATTTAAATATAAATGGCTCTTGTACCGGGCCAATTATATTACAATCGGACCAAAATCAAGCACAGGCTATTATTCATAAAACAAACGGAGAAGTAGAGGCCAATTATGTATCGCTGCGGGATATAAAAGCCGAGGGCAATATAGTCCCCTTCCTTGCATTCAACTCTGTTGACTTGGGGAACAACAGCAATTGGAATATCAGCACGAGCCTGTCCAAAGACCTCTATTGGGTTGGCGACAGTGGTTTTTGGAGCGACTCATTGCATTGGTCAGGGTCATCAGGTGGTTTTGGAGGCTATTGTATACCTTCGCCAATCGACAATGTCCACTTTGACGAGAATTCATTTTCAGTTGCAAATGACAGCGTCAAGATAGACATAGGTAATGCTACATGCCATAATATGTACTGGACCGGGGCAAAATTCACTCCTTCGTTTTTCAGTCCCGACACCAATAACCTAAGGGTTTTCGGCTCATTGACATTAAACCCCGATATGTTTCTGGCCCTTTTAGGTGAAGTTTTTTTCGAGTCAACCCACGATGGAAATACTATTGTCAGCAAAAACAATAAATTCAAAAACAACATTTATTTTCAGGGCATAAATGGCCATTGGACTTTAAGTGATGATTTCGCTACTGATAGCACTATATCTTTCTCCAACGGAGAGTTTATCAGCAACTCCAATTCCATAGAGTGTTGGTCGTTTTACACCAACTTCACCAACAATCGTGTTCTAAACATTGACGGCTCAGAAATCGTCCTGGATGGGACCGGAATTGAAACATGGTTCATCAATGGGGTTAACTTATCGTTTTCTGCAGCAAATTCCAATATCACTAATAAATATGCTAATTGCGTGGTCAGAACTGATTTTGGTGGCCCCTTCAACTACAATAACTTATATTTTGAAGGAGGAAGCGGAAGAGGTTTCAATAGGTCCACATTGGTAAATTTCAAAAATATATATTTTGATTATAGTGGTCAAGTCCATGGGGATTGCGCTGCTGATTCGGTATTTATAAATGGTTCCGGGGGCATTTTTGATTCCGATAAAATCGAATATCTGTTCATCAACGGAAACTCCACTATCGATGGAAGTCATAACATCCATAACGCCATGCTGTTCGATATCGCAATTATTAATGGTTATAATACTATTGATTCTGTAATGGCGTATGGGAATTGTAATATTTCCGGCTCGAACACAATAAACAATTACATCCAAATAAGCGGAGAAGCCGCAATATCAGGTGTCAACTTCTTTAATAATGCTAAACTAATTGATGACGGCAGGCTCAACGGCCCAAACGAATTCAATATCTTAACTTTTAACCCCGGCAATAAATACGAGCTTGAAGAAGGTATTACTCAAACGATTAACAATCAGTTCAATATAAGGGGCAACAATTGTTTCCCTATAACATTACGATCCCAAGAGGATGGGGCTCAGGCAATTATCAGCATTCCTCAAGGAGTGGTTACAAGTGGTGATTTTATAGAGATGAGGGATATACAAGCCATGGGAGGCGCAGAATTTTATGCAGGGATATTCAGCACCGATGTCTCAAATAATACCGGTTGGTGGTTCAACAATTCCCCTGGATATATATTCGGCTTCCCATCCGACACAACCTTATGCATCGGTCATAACTTAATTATCGGGACTGAAAATTTCAATACTGATGAAAACTCGACATTTTTATGGCAGGACGGAAGCACTAATTCACAGTTTAACGTCAATGATGAAGATAGTTTATGGGTAACCGTACATTATGCTTTTGATTGTTCCTTTACCGACAGCATAAATATTAGCAGGAGCCCCTCCCCTGTTGTTGACCTTGGAAATGACAGAACGATGTGCGAAGGCGATACACTGGATATTGTTTTTTCTAGCGACACCTTACAATATATCTGGAGCGACGGTACTTCAGACAGCATCTTTACAGTTCGCGAAAGCGGGGTTATCTGGCTAAATGCAACGGCATCCAATGGCTGCTCCTCAACTGATACTATAAACATTGTTACTAAGCCTGTACCAATTGTTAATTTAGGCAACGACACCATTTTGCATTTCGACGAAACAATCAGTCTGGATGCCGGAAACACAGGTTCTGCATATATATGGTCAACAGGCGATTCCACACAGACCATCGTGGTTAACGGTGATCAAGAAATAGTTTGGGTAAATGTTCTTAGTGATGGTTGTATTGGTATTGACAGCATTAGCTTAAACGAATATCCCAGGTGCATCCTTGCCGTCCCAAATGCTTTTTCACCAAACAATGACGGACAAAATGATATTTTGTTTGCAAGAGGTAGCGGTTTTGCCGATTTCGAATTATTGGTCTTTAATAGGATAGGCGAACTTGTTTTTAAAACAAACGATGAATCAAGTGGTTGGGATGGCACCTTTAAAGGGAAAAACCAGGAAGTCGATGTATATATGTACTTGCTTAAGGGAAAATGTATTGATGGCCAGAAATTATTATATAAAGGAAATATAACGCTATTAAGATAGGGTGCTTTATGAAAAAAATTGCTTTGATAACATATCTGATCTTATTTTCAGTTTCTTCATTTGCTCAGAAGAAAACAAGCGTATGGTATTTCGGCGACAATGCAGGTTTGGACTTCAAGTCTGGCACACCTGTTGCAATTACTGATGGAGCACTTTCAACAAGAGAAGGCTGCGCTACAATATGTGATGATTCTGGCAATATCCTATTCTATACTGAAGGCACTAAAGTTTGGGATAAAAACCATCAAATAATGGAAAACGGAAATGGGTTATTAGGCGATTTCTCATCAACTCAATCAGCCATTATAATCCCTAAACCCGGAACATCAAATATTTATTACATAATTACCGTCCCCTCAATTTATAATGCCGGTAATGCTATACTGAGGTATAGCATTGTTGATTTGAGTTATAACAGTGGTTTAGGAAAAATCACCGTGAAAAATGAAATCATACTCGAAAATGTTACTGAAAAACTTACAGCAATAAAAAAAATAAATGGAATTGATTATTGGTTTATTGTACACACAAGAGAATCAGACAATTTCTATACCTATTCAGTAACTGAAAGCGGAATTGACATTAACAACCCTATCATTAGCGAAGTAGGTGTAATACATTCTGAGCCTATCTCCAATTATGTCGGATATCTTAAAGCTTCGCCAAAAGGGAATTATATTGCATGTGCCCTTCATGGTTCTGCCCAGTTATTCGAACTTTTGAACTTCGACATTCAAACAGGTGTAATAAGTAATCCGATTGATTTCATTGGGCATAGTGGTGCCTATAGTCTTGAGTTCTCACCTGATGAAAACAGATTATACTTTGCCAGGGAAAATGGGCAAAATGAAATTTTTCAGGTAAACCTTGATTTAGAGCAACCGATTGACATCATCAACTCCCAAACTATTATTGGATATTCTCCCGGATATAATATTGGAGCCTTCCAACTTGGCCCCGACGACAAAATCTATATTTCTTTTGATTTTAGTCAATATCTAGGTGTAATAAACGAACCAAACAACTTGGATACCAATTGCGACTTTGTTCAAGACGGAGTTTATCTGGCAGGAAGGCAAGGCCGGCTT
>JAJRQZ010000114.1 GCA_024279935.1 Bacteroidota bacterium | reverse complement strand
GGGGCTGTTGATAATCAACTTGATAAAGCTGCTGAATATAACCCCACGCTGAAGCATGGGGCTGTTGATAATCAACTTGATAAAGCTGCTGAATATAACCCCACGCTGAAGCATGGGGCTGTTGATAATCAACTTGATAAACCTGCTGAATATAACCCCACGCTGAAGCATGGGGCTATTGATAATCGACTTGATAAACCTGCTGAATATAACCCCACGCTGAAGCATTGGGCTGTTGATAATCAACTTGATAAACCTGCTGAGTAGTAACTAAATTTTAATCACACAGCAAAATGATTATTGTGCAAAAACACAGTCATCAGATTAAGCGGATTTAACGGATGTTTATCGCTTGCGAAAAACTAAAACCCGCGTAATCTGTTAAACCCGATGATAAATATAATATGCCAGATGGCAATTAATTACAAAATTATAAACACATGAAAAAACTAATGCGGCTAAAAGCTGAAGGCCGGGAAAACGACTACGGCAAACGTTGGGGGCTAACATTTCAAAACACGCAATGACAAGGCATAATAACGCAGCACATCACCAGGGCGGGCAACATCATAAAGGTTTGCGTCAATACTCTAAATCAAGCAGATGCCCTTTTACCATTGACCAAAAAGGCACAGTATTTTCCATAATATTAAATATTTCGATAAACTTATCAGGACAAGCACATTAGCGCTGGTTTTATTAAAAGATTTTATCAACTGTTTGTAAATAACTTATTTTATTTATTTTTCTAAAGCCCCTTAAGCCTTTGGATATTTATCTTATTATTGATGCCTTAAAAACATACGCATCAATGAAAGGAATTATATCTGATATTGGAGAAATCCTGACCCTTATAGGAGCCTTGGGATTGTTTCTTTATGGCATGAAGCTCATGAGCGAGGCCCTGCAAAAAGTTGCCGGCAACAAGATGAGGCATATACTCGCCGCCATGACCAACAATCGCTTAAAAGGTATCTTTACGGGCTTATTGGTTACTTCGGTCATACAGTCGTCGTCGGCAACAACGGTAATGGTAGTAAGTTTTGTGAACGCTGGTTTGATATCATTGATAGGTTCCATTGGCGTTATCATGGGAGCCAATATAGGGACTACGGTAACAGCCTGGCTTATAGCCATATTAGGATTTAAGGTCAGCCTCAGTTTTTTGTCCTTGCCTCTTATTGGAATAGGTTTTCCCTTCTTCTTCTCAAAGAACAGCAAACGGAAATCGTGGGGTGAGTTCATAATCGGCTTTGCCATTTTATTTATCGGATTGCAATTCCTGAAGGAATCGGTTCCCGACATAAAAAGCAATCCCGAAGCATTGGCCTTCCTTTCTGATTTTGCCGATCTAGGTTATATTTCAGTTCTTTCGTTCGTACTTGTAGGAACGCTGCTCACCATAGTCATACAATCGTCGAGTGCGACCATGGCCTTGACCTTGGTATTGTGCTATAACGGCTTAATACCCTTTGAGCTGGCCGCGGCCATGGTCCTGGGCGAGAATATAGGCACCACCATCACGGCCAACCTTGCTGCTATAGTTGCAAATGTCTCGGCAAAAAGGGCGGCCCGCGCCCACCTTATATTCAATATCTTCGGGGTGGTCTGGATGCTTGTGGTTTTTCATTACTTCCTCAGGGCGATTGATGCTTTTTTAATTCACAAACATGGTGTTTCCATATTGAGCACACAGTTGTCTGAAAGGGATTTCGAAAGTATTAAAACATCCTATCCTGTAGGGCTTGCTATTTTCCATACTAGTTTTAACATCCTCAACACATTGATGCTCATTGGCTTTGCGCCGCTTATCGCGAAAACAGCCATCAAGATGGTTCCCGACCGGGGAGATGACGACGAGGACTTCAGTTTGAAATTCATAAATTCCGGCCTGCTTTCGACCAGTGAGATATCGTTGATACAAGCCCGCAAGGAAATTTCCGCTTTCGGCGGGATAACCGAGAAAATGTTCGATCACCTCAAGCAGTTGTTCGCGGAGGAAAAGCAAAAAAATATTATAAGCTTTTGTCGAAGATCGAAAAATACGAGGAGATAACAGACAAGCTGGAGCTGGAGATTGCCACCTACCTCACTAAAGTTTCCGAAGGTGAGATAAGTTATGAAAGCTCGAAAAAGATAAGGGCGATGTTAAAGATAATCGACGACCTGGAAAGCGTGGGGGATGTTATCTTCCAGTTGTCGAAGACAATCGAGAACTCAAGGCAGGACAAGATAAAGTTTACGCCCCATCAGTTAAAGTCCATTTCGAAGATGTTGGAAGCAGTGAGCGAGGCTTTTTCGCAGATGAACATCAACCTAAGCAAGGAATTTGCCGAGGTGAGCATAGAAAACGCGTACGCTATCGAAAACAGGGTGAACGAATTGCGCAACAAGCTTCGCCATAAGCACATCGAAGACCTCAAAGAAAAGAAGTATAAACATAAGACCGGCACTTTTTATACCGACATCATTTCCATAAACGAAAAGATAGCCGATTACATCATTAATGTCAGCGAGGCTTATCTGGAATTTCAGAAAACAAGATAAGTTAAGAAATATTTTATTATTTTAGCGGGGTTAAAAGTACCTGAATGGAGAATAATAAACCTTTGTGTCGCGATCTGCCCGCATTATTGGCGGAACGCCCTGCTATGGAGAAATCAGAATTTATATTAGCGGAGATATTTAGTTGACAGAGCATCCATTATCAGGTATTTATGCTTTTTCGGTCGCAGACTTATGTGATTGAGGGAGCGGAGCTTTGCCGGCTGATATTTTTAATGCCTTAATTATGATCACTTTAAAAACAGTTGAGGGGCATCACAGAAACAAGGATGTAATATTTTTGAGATTTGAATATAGCAATACCTTAATCAAGCTTGTAAAAGATGCAGGGGCTATTTGGAGCCAGACAAATGCTTGCTGGTATATGGAGAGCACAGAAGCAAACCGCCGAAAAATCAATAAAATAAGATTGGATTTCCAGAAAGATGCCAGCAGGTTTAAAAAAGCAACAGGAACAAAGAGTCAGAAAATAAAAATCGAGTTCGACAAAGACGAGGGATTATTGTACATAGGTGTGCATTACGAGTACAGGAGGCTGATAAGCTGTATGGACGGGGCCAGGTGGGACAGGGACAAAAGAGCTTGGGTAGTTCCTGAAACGACCGACAATATTAAATATATAAACAACAGCTTAGCAGAAAAGGGCATGTCGGTTTCGTTAAGCGATGCCAAGAAGCCTGAAGGCAGAAGAGTAAAAATAAAAAACGAGCTAAAGCCGGTAAAGCTGAATGACGACAAGAATGCCGAGTTAGCCAGGTTTAGGTCGTGGATGATGCAAAAGAGGATGTCCGGGAACACTATCAATATTTATGGATACTGTATCGAGAATTTCTTGAAATATTTTAATTCTAGGGATATCGACAGTATAGGAATTAGCGATATTGTTGAGTTTAACTCGAATTTCATTCTTAAAAGCGGTTATTCCGCGACCACACAAAATCAATACATCAGTGCGATAAAGAGTTTTTATTTAAAGATGCGCGGCACAAATTTTGAGATCAACCTGGTTGACAGACCTGGAAAGATTTTAGCCCTGCCAAAAGTTATTCCCATTGAGACTGTTCAGGAGTTTCTGAGAAAGATATCGAACTTAAAGCACAAGCTTGCCTTAACCACTATTTATTCCTTAGGGTTAAGACGCAGCGAATTGATAAATTTATGTGTCGATGACATAAGTTTTGTTAACAAGACGGTATTAATACTAAACTCGAAAGGGAACAAGGATCGCGTTTTGCCTTTACCGGTGAAGTTAGAGGTATTATTAAGAAGGTATATTGAGATATATAAGCCCGACACATATTTAATTGAGGGGCAGAAAGAAGGTAGCCGGTATTCGGCAAGCAGTTTGGCCAAGATATTCAACAAATATTTGTGTAATGTAATAAAAAAGCATAATTTTACCCTTCACAGCTTAAGGCACAGTTATGCCACGCATTTGTTGGACATGGGGGTAGATTTACGGTACATACAAGAATTACTAGGGCACAAGAGCAGTCGCACGACAGAAATATACACACATGTAAGCATACGTAGCTTAAGGAACATAAAGAATCCGCTAGACACATTTGACATTTAGTAAAATGCCAAAAGGTGTACATATCCGCGCAACATTGAATATAAGGTACATAAAAAGTAAACATATAAGAAGTTGTGTCCAGCTGCCATCGGACAGTGCTTGATTGATGTTAAGCGATTCCAGCCAAGGGGTTT
>JAJRQZ010000113.1 GCA_024279935.1 Bacteroidota bacterium | reverse complement strand
ATTGTATTATCCGAAACTAATCTCTTATGGATTAGGTGTATTCCGCCAAAAGGCGTTACCTTTGTGTTTGTGTTTTTGTACATACACCTAAATAGGTGAAAAAACACGAGACCTGCAAGTGATTGCAGGTCTTATTTTTCATCAACTTAAAGTGAATTGTTAATAATTACTTGCGGATTTAAGGTCTGACATCAAATTATGAAAGGCATTATTAAAACACTAACTTTGCAGTTTTACAAAAGGCAAAAGCATGTCGGTCAAACATTACAATAGCATGATTAGATTTAAAACTTTAAGTTTATCTTTCATTTTGCTAATGATAATCGTTTCGTGCGGAACAAAAAAAGCAAGCCTGAAATTATAATGAAGACGGAGGCGGGAGATATCATTATCGAGCTTTATCCTGAAAAAGCACCCCTTACCGTTGCCAACTTTTTAAGATATATTGATGAAGACAGACTGGGGGATGCCACCTTTTATAGAACAGTAACGCCTGACAACCAGCAAAACAGCAAAGTAAAAATCGAAGTTGTCCAGGGAGGGCTTTTCGAGGACGAACATCCCGACATGCTTGCACCCATAAAACACGAAACAACTGAGCAAACAGGGATACTGCACAAGGACGGTGTTATCTCTATGGCACGAAACGCGCCGGGCACGGGCACCAGCGAATTCTTTATTTGCATAGGCGATCAAGCTGCGCTCGATTATGGCGGCATGCGAAACGGCGACGGACAAGGTTTTGCTGCATTCGGCAAGGTTATAGAAGGAATGGATGTAATAAGGAAAATACAGAAATCGCCTGCCAATGGCCAATATCTGGACCCAAGAATAAAAATACTTGAAGTTAAAAGGCTAAACTGAACTCATCGTACACGCAAATAATAAATAGATGTGCGCAGTTTTTAAAATAATTCGCCTGTCTGTACGGAAGTCTTATGTTTTAAGTATAAATTCCGTACTTTTGATGCCTGAATAAACCAATATTTATATTATGAACCGCTTCCTTGTTTTTTTCCTCTTAATTATTTCGGCCAGCGCCTTTTCACAAGACTTTATCATTCTTCGCAGCGGCGATGAAATAAAAGCCAAAGTGCTCGAGATTAACGACAGGAAGATAGATTACAAAAGATTTACCAATATCAACGGGCCTACTTATCATTTAAATAAATCAGAAATTTTCATGATAAAATATGAGTCGGGCGACAAAGATATCTTCAATGCTTCGCAAAGCAATGTGCCTCCGCAAAAGCCTGTTTATAATACTACTTCCGCAACAGGGTTTGTTTACAATCCCGGGATCGGGACTCCAAACTGCCAGGCACAAAAAAAATCGGGAGCCAAGGTCTTCGGAAACAGGGCAAATGAGGTTTTCTTCCGTCAGGATGTGTTTTTCTACGGTTACGATTTGACTTATTTACGGCTCAGCAATCCAAAAAAAATGGGGCAAAGCCAACAATTGATACAAAAGTACTTCAATGATTGGAATGTTGAGTTCAATAAAAAGACAGGTTTCAACAACTTGAGAAAATGGATGCACAAAAAAGCCATGATGCAAGCCACTCCTGTTTTCCCGAATTATTATAAGCGCGATTTCAATAAGTTTGTTGAATACGGCAACTATTGTATCTCCTTCAGCGACCTTCAAAAAATAGTTAAGTCTTATGTGATAAAGGAAACGCAAGGAATAGGAATGGTAATAAACCTTGTGAACTTCAATAAGGCAGGTGAGTTTTCGATGCAGTATGTAACTTTTTTCGACATCAGCACCCGCGAAATACTTTTTGCCGTCCTTACTACCGGAGAAGCCGGAGGCGGAGGAATGGTGGGCCACTGGGCCCAGGGTGTGGAAGAGGGTGTCAGAAAGATATTTATTGACCATGTTTATAAGCACAAATACAGCAATAGCGGCATGATACCGTCGAAGTTAAGGCTGTATTAATTTCTTGCTGAAGTATTAATCCCCATATTTCCAACCTTAAAAATCCATAACTTTGCCGCAATTTTAAAATATGGCAGAACATATTGGCATAGAAGATTTTTTGGCAAAGGGAAAAACCTTTCCGGTAGTGGACGTGCGCTCACCTGCCGAATTTGACAACGGACATATTCCCGGGGCAATCAACATTCCTGTTTTCAATAATGAGGAAAGGGCTGTCGTTGGAATCAACTACAAAAAAAACGGCAAGGAGGCAGCCATCATGAACGGCCTGGAGATAGTTGGGCCAAAACTTGTCGCATTTGTCAAACAGGCCAAAAACATTGCTCCCGGGAAAAAGATACTCATCCATTGCTGGCGGGGCGGGATGCGCTCGGCAAGCATGGCCTGGCTTTTCGAGACAGCGGGATTCCAGGTGTTCCTCCTGGAGGGGGGGTATAAGAATTACCGCAAACATACAAGAAGCTTATTCGACAAAGCCGAAAAACTAATCGTTCTTGGTGGATATACCGGAAGCGGCAAAACGGACGTTCTCAAGGAAATGGACAAAATGGGCGCTCAATTCCTCGACCTGGAAGGCATTGGCAACCATAAAGGCTCTGCTTTCGGAGCCATCGGGCAAAACCCACAACCAAGTTCTGAGCAATTTGAAAATAATCTCGGGGAAAAAATCTCGGGGCTCAACCTGAAAGAAACAATCTGGCTGGAAGACGAAAGCAGACAGGTAGGCAGATGTTCCATCCCCGATAATTTATATGCCAGGATGAGGGAATCGATACTTCTAAAAATCATCGTCCCCAAGAAAATAAGGGAAAAAAGGCTGGTAAAGGAGTATGGTTGTTTTCCGAAAGAGCCTCTTGAAAGAAGCATTTTAAACATCGAGCGCCGTTTGGGCAGCTTGAGAACCAAGCAGTCGCTCGAAGCCCTCGAAAACAACGACCTGTTGAGGGTAGCCGAGATAACGCTCGAATATTATGACAAGGCTTATCTGCATGGAAACTCTAAAAGGGATGAAGAAAGAGTCTTTGAGCTGCAAGTTGATTCGGACGACCCAAAAAAAACAGCCAGATTAGTTTTGGAGTATTCAAATTCACACTTTTAAAATGATTTATCTGGATTATAATGCCACAGCGCCAATAGCCGCGGAGGTAGCCGAGGCGATGCGCCCATATTTGGGTAAATATTTCGGGAACCCTTCCAGCACACATGCTTTTGGGATAAAAACAAAACTTGCCGTCGAAAAAGCCCGTGCTCAAATAGCTTCTTTAATCAACTGCAATCCCCCGGAAGTGATATTTACCAGCGGGGGCACCGAATCGAACAATTATGCGATAAAAGGAATTGCACTGGCAAACCAGAAAAACGGCAACCATATCATAAGCTCCTCCGTTGAGCATCCGGCAGTTTTCGAGGTATGCAAATATCTATCGGAAAAGGGTTTCGAGATCACTTACCTCCCTGTTGACGAATTTGGGATAGTTGACCCATGTGAGGTGGAAAAAGCAATTAAACAAACAACGATTTTAATAAGTATAATGCATGCCAACAACGAGGTTGGAAGCATACAACCAATTGAAAAAATTGCTGAAATCGCTAAAGCAGCGAACATCTGTTTCCATAGCGATGCTGCGCAGTCGTTGGGGAAAATTGAGGTTGACGTAAAAAAACTAGGTTTGGACCTGATGAGCATTGCCGGGCATAAACTTTACGCACCCAAGGGAATAGGGGCAATTTATATAAAAAACGGCATTAAACCCGAGAAACTGATTCATGGTGCCGACCACGAACAAAATATGCGCGCCGGAACCGAGAACGTACTTGAAATCGTGGGTCTTGGAAAAGCATGCGAGCTGGCTGCCCAAAACCTTGGCAAGAACATTGAACATTATACAAACACCAGGGATTATCTTTATGAATTATTAAAAAACGGTTTGACCGAAACAAGACTCAATGGTCATCCCGTGCAAAGGCTGCCCAACACCCTGAGCATCTCCTTTCCTGGAGCAGAGGCCAATACCATAATTTCAAGGCTTGAAAACGTCGCTGCCTCGGCCGGGGCAGCCTGTCATTCGGAAAGCATCGATGTTTCGTCCGTTCTTGAGGCCATGCATATACCGATAAGATACGCCATGGGGACCGTTCGGTTTTCAACCGGAAGAGGAACAAGTATGGAAGATATAGAAATAGCAGCAAAAGAAGTCATTAAAATAGTAAAATCGTTAACACAAATTGATACAGCGAAAATGACCGAAATAAAAGATGAGGTTAAACTTACAAAATTCACAAAAGGAGGCGGATGCGCCTGTAAGATCAAACCCCAGAAGCTGGAAAAAATATTACAAGGCATACGGCCTTTTTTCAACGAAAATGTTTTAGTAGGCACGGAAACATCCGACGATGCCGCCGTTTACAAGCTTAACGAAGAACAAGCAATTGTTCAAACCCTTGATTTTTTTACCCCTATCGTTGACGACCCTTATGATTTTGGCGCCATTGCTGCCACCAACGCCATAAGCGATATTTATGCCATGGGCGCAAAACCGCTATTCGCCTTGAATATAGTTGGTTTCCCGGAAGACGTCTTGCCCATGGAAGTGCTCCAACAAATACTAAAGGGTGCTGCCGACAAGGCCGCCGAGGCCGGAATCCCGATTTTGGGAGGGCATTCCATTGAAGACCCTGAACCAAAATACGGCATGGTAGTCAGTGGCATAGTCCACCCAGCTAAGGTTTTAAAAAACAGCAACGCCAAAAAAGGCGACCTGCTGATTTTGACAAAACCTCTTGGAACTGGCATCCTTTCATCAGCGCTCAAACGCGGCCTGATTGATGAAAAAACCCGTCTTAAAATGACGGAAGTCATGAAAACACTCAACAAAACCGCTGCTGAGCTCATGATGAAATATAATGTCCATTCTTGTACCGATGTTACTGGTTTCGGGCTTATGGGACATTTAAAAGAAATGACCACGGCTTCCAAATGCAATGCAAAAGTTTATTTCGACAAGCTTAATTTCATCGATAAAACTAAAGAAATGGTAACAGCAGGAGTAGTTCCGGGGGGCACCGTCAACAATCGCAAATATGTTAGTGAGATAGTTGATTTTGGGGCTTTTAGCGATATTCAACAGCTAATGGTCTGCGATGCCCAAACAGCAGGGGGCCTTTTAATAGCCCTGCCCGGCGAACAGGCCCACGATCTGTTGAAGGAACTTCAGGGAAACGGGATTATGGAAGCTGCAATAATCGGTGAGTTTACTGAGGACGGCCGGGGAAACATCTTCCTTGCTTAGTATCAGTTAAACAAGTTAGCCACCGGTCATATACGGGACTTGAAAGCGGACTTATTCCCCTATTCCGGGATTCATTGAGCGGTCCGTTTTACAAAGACTTCTCGAAAATCCTATACCTTTTGTAAATCGTTCCGTCGAGGCGTTCCATTACTGCCCTCATCTTTACGTTTTCTTCCATAACCAAATGGCTGTCGATAACCTTCAGATTTGCTTCTTTGGCAGAATTGAACATCGCCACAGCCATTAAGGCATCAAGCCCTGAATTCCTGATATCGTCTTTCACGCATCCTAAAAGCAGGTTTAACTGTGTGGCTTTTTTAAAAGATAGCAGCAAATGAACAAGCCCAAAAGGGAAAAGCCGTCCTTTAGCCTTCTTAAAACCATCGGAGATATCTGGCATGGCAACAACAAACGCCACTATTTTACCCTCTTTGTTGGCAACCAGCTTTATAAATTTCGGATTCAGCAGCGGCAGGAAGCGTTCCGAGAATTCCTTGGATTCAATTTCCTGTAAAGGGGCAAAACCATAGATGTCAGAATATGCTTCGTTTATAAGATCGAAAACAGCTTTGACGTATGGCCGCATGTGCCTCGACTTCTTAAACTCCATTAGCTTAAAACCATGACGGCCGACCCTGTCCGCAACTCTTTGGTAAAACTCCGGTATGTTTTCAGGAATCCCGGCACGATACTGTACCAAGTCTATTTTCTTGCTGAAACCATTGCGCTCGATATGCTCAACCATATAAGGAAAGCTGCAGTTAGTAACCATCACCGACATAGGATCTTCAAAACCCTCGATAAGAAATCCCTGCGGATCCTTATCGGAAAAACCTAATGGCCCTACCAATCTATCAAGGTTTTTTTGTTTCGTCCAATCTTTAACCGCATTCAATAAGGCATCGAAAACCTCTGCGTCGTCGTAACATTCCATAAACGAAAACCGGGCGTTGTTCTCATGATGACCCTTATTATAAGCATGATTTACTATCCCCATTATTCTTCCTGCAATATCACCGTCTTTTTCCAACAGGAACATTATCGTATCGCAATGGTCAAACGAATGATTTTTGCCCTTATCAAAAACTTTCCATTCGTCGGAGAGCAAGGGAGGAAGCCATTGCGAATGGTTTTCATGGATTTTGAATGGCAGGTGAATAAATGTTTTTAATTCCTTTTTGCTCCTTACTTCTATTATCCTTATCATCTGCAATATTTCTCAAACAAAACAAAATATTTACGTTACACTCTGATTATGTGGTTTTTATATTTATGGGATTTTTCTGTGAATCAGTTTGGAAGTTTTGTAAAAGAGTGGGGCACAGAGCAAGCCGCCAAAAACATCCACAACATAATGAGCCTTTAAATAAACCGTTGCCAATATAAGAAGAAAAACTATTGGCAGAACAACATAAAAAACCGGCTTGTAAAACCTATAAAAAACATAAAGTATGATAACTGAAAATCCTATATGTGAACTGGGGAAAGCAGCTGTTGGCTGTTCCCCAAACTGCTGAATATAATGCATTACCTTATTGAAAAATAATGCTGGCGGAGGTTGATTTTCCGGACTCCCGAAATAAAATTGCGGCCCTTCCGACGGAATAAGCCCAAACAACAAATAAAATAAATATAGTGATACTGATAAATAGAACATTAACTCAGGAAACCTATCCTTCTGTTTTATATACAACACTAAAACAACAAGGATAATCAATAGATAGAAGGAAAAATACGAAATATACATCAACTCGCTGAAAAACAGATTGGGCAATCTTTCGGAAAACACTATACTTGGCTGATATCCAAAGATATATGAATCTGCATCTTTTAAGATATAATCAATATTCGAAAGGAATATCTTATTATAAAAGACCGTTTCCTGATAGAAATAAGCACTTAGGATTAAAGGGTATGCGTTTCCTGGAATTATGGATATCCCAGTTTTCGATTCCCGGCTTAATCGTAACAAAACCGCAATCCCTGCAACTATCAATACCCTTATAAACAATAGTTGCAATGGGTTTTCAACCGAATGCCATCCTGCTGCTATCAGCAAGCTGCTAATTAAAATGAAGCCAAAAAAGAAATAGTCGGTTTTCTTTAACACCTAAGATTAGTTTTAAACTTATCGATCAGCAAATTTAAGATTTTAAGCAAATGATGTGATTATAAGGGAGAGTCCGGTAGCGGGCGGTCGCATCAACAAATATTTCGTTGAATAACGGAAGATTGCGCTTAGTAGGTTTTGGCTTGCATATTGAGGACAGACCACCTCCCAGGCGATGCCCCGGCATGTTCAACTTTTAACTCATTCCCATTCCGCAACCGTTTGCAAAAGCATAACTACTAATTAATTACAGGCAACTTTTATTTATTTGGTCGATAAGCCTTACTTTTGACAGTTTGCAATCAAATAATTAAGAAATTTGCAACTCTTTTCTTAAATTGATAAAAAGCGAAATGCAACATAAAAATATTGATGCCATCATCTTCGACCTCGACGGTGTAATTACCAAAACTGCTGAGGTTCATAGCCGTGCATGGAAAAAAATGTTCGATGAGTTCCTTAGGCAACAATCCGAAAAGAACAAAAGCCGTTTTGTTGAATTTACATCAGATGATTATTTAAGCTATGTTGACGGCAAGCCTCGCTACGATGGCGTAAAATCCTTTTTGGATTCACGGTCTATCGACATGCCATTCGGAAACCAGGATGACAGCATCGCCATGGAAACAGTTTGCGGCTTGGGAAACAGAAAAAACGAGGCCTTCAACGACGTTCTTAAAGCCGAAGGTGTTGAAGTCTTTACAACTACCGTTGAACTGATGAAGCGCTTGCACGAAGAAGGAATACGCGTTGGGGTCGCCTCATCGAGCAAAAACTGCGAGGCTGTGTTAAATGCCGCAAATCTCACACATCTTGTCGAAACCCGTGTTGATGGTATTGTCTCGGCCGAAATGGGACTTAAGGGAAAACCTGCTGCCGACATTTTTACTACTGCCGCAAAAAATTTGGACGCCGACATTTCGCGTACCGTAGTAGTTGAGGACGCCTCATCGGGTGTGGCCGCAGGGAAGAACGGGAATTTCGGACTTGTATTGGGACTCGCACGTGAGAACAATCATCAGGCTTTGCTGATAAATGGCGCCGACGTAGTTGTTGGCGACATTGCCGAATTCGACTTCGGGCAAATTGAAAAATGGTTTGAAAAAGGCCTGGAAGAAGAATCGTGGAAATTAAAATACCATGATTATATCCCTGAAAAGGAAAAATCGAGGGAAGCGCTCCTGAGCGTTGGAAATGGTTTTTTCGGTTGCCGCGGAGCCATGGAGGAATCCTCGGCCAATAAATATAATTACCCCGGAACATATATTGCCGGAATGTATAACCGCCTAACAACCACTATTTCAGGAAGGGATATCGTAAATGAGGATTTTGTAAACATACCAAACTGGCTGGTATTTAAGTTTAAGATTGACGACGACCCATGGTTCAACCCAAACGACGGGGATATTGTTTACATCGATCGTTCGCTTAACCTTAAAACGGGTTTGTTAAGCCGTAAAATGAAAGTCATCGATGAATTAGGCCGTGAAACCCTAATTGAATCGGAGCGAATTGCCAGCATGTATAACCCACATCTTGCTGCAATAAGATATAAAATCACCGCCCTAAACTATTCTGCCTGCCTCAGCCTTGCCTCGGCCATTGACGGGACAATAATCAACGAGGGTGTTGAAAGATACAAAAGCCTTAATGCCAAACACCTAGAGTCGGTTAGCCAAGGCGGCGAAAATAATTTATCCTATCTGGAGGTTAAAACAAACCAATCGGACAGACACATCGCAATAGCATCTAAACTAATATGCAACAAAGATATCCGATTCGGTGTTAGTACCGATGACGGGATTGTTTACACATATATGGATTACGAGATCCAAGAAGGCAAAAGCATTGAGTTTCAAAAACTTGTAAGTATCCACTCTTCTTTGGGGACCAGAAGTGATTTAAAAGATGCAGCATTAAGCAACTTGAGCAGCTTAAATGGTTTTGACACGGTATTCTCTGCCAGCAAATTAGCGTGGGCCGAATTATGGTCGGAGGCAGATATTAAAATTGAGGGCGACAGGAAATCCCAGGGATTACTGAGGTTGCATCTTTACCATCTTCTGGTCTCGGCCTCCAACCACAACCAAAAACTCGATGCCAGCATAACGGCAAGAGGCCTTCATGGCGAAGCCTACAGGGGTCATATCTTTTGGGACGAACTCTTTATACTTCCGTTTTACAATATTCATTTCCCAAAAACTGCCCGAGAACTGTTGATGTATCGTTATCGCCGCTTGCAAATGGCCAAAGACTATGCCCGGGAACACGGCTACAAAGGGGCGATGTATCCATGGCAAAGCGGCAGCGATGGGAGCGAAGAGACCCAGATAGTCCATTTAAACCCTGTTTCAGGGGAATGGGGCGAAGACCACAGTTCGCTGCAACGACATGTGTCGCTGGCAATCGCATATAATGTCTGGCAATATGTGAACACTACTTCCGATATAGATTTCCTTAAAAAGTATGGTGCCGAAATGATATTGGAAATAGCACGTTTTTGGGCGAGCAAATGCCAGCTCAACAAAAAAACAAAAAAATATTCCATTGGTGAAGTCATGGGACCTGATGAATTTCACGAATCATATCCGGGAACCGAAAAAGGAGGCCTCAAAGACAATGCATACACAAATTTGATGGTAGCCTGGCTTTTCGGGAAAGTGCCCGAGATCCTGGAGACGATTTGGGACGATGCCGAAGATCTGCTTGACAGGATTAACCTGACAGAAAGCGAGCTGGAGCTCTGGAGCGATATTCAACATAATCTGAACCTGCTTGTAAAGGATGATATTATTTCTCAATATGATGGTTATTTCGACCTAAAGGAACTCGATTGGGATTACTATTTGAAAAAATACGGCAATGTGTATCGCATGGACAGGCTGCTTAAAGCAGAGGGCAAATCGGCCGACGACTACAAAGTATCCAAACAGGCAGATATGCTTATGACGTTTTATAACCTCAACAAGGAAACCGTTGACAAACTGCTGGAAGACCTTTCATATAAATTAAGCAGTGATTATCTAAACAAGAACCTTGAATACTACCTAAAAAGAACCTCACACGGATCAACCTTGAGCCGGGTTGTTCATGCACAATTGGCACAAATAATTGGAGATGAGGAACTTTCATGGGAACTATATTCCGATGCGCTCGCCAGCGACTTTGACGACATCCAAGGAGGAACTACCGCCGAAGGAATTCATGCAGGAGTCATGGCAGGAACGATAATGACCGCCATCTCCACTTTTGCAGGCGTTGACACCAGGGGCGAAATATTGAACATCAACCCTAAGCTTCCTGAAAACTGGAAAACCATCAGGCTTAAGATAAAATTTAAAAACGTAAATTATTCCTTCGCGATTTCAAAAGAAAAAGTTGAAGTTGAAACCGACAAAGAAACAATAATTAAATTTAAAAATGAAGTTTTCAGCCTAAAGGCAAATTCGAACACATTATTGAACTTATAGTCAAACACCTTTTTAACATGCTCGAAGATATTTTGTTGATACATGACAAACACCGCGAGGCCGCTGCCGCCATCGTAAAAGAAATCATTAAAAGAAAAAACAAGGATAAATTCATTGTTGCAATATCAGGCGAATCAGGTTCCGGAAAATCGGAGCTCACACATGTTGTTGCAAAAGAACTTATCAATAAGGGGTTTAAGGTGAAACCAATACACATAGACAACTTCTATAATACGCATCCTCTTGAACGACAGGACTATAGGAAAGAACATGGGGTAGAGGATGTTGTTGGCCCCGGCGAATATCTTTGGGACGACATATACAAAACCCTTGATGATTTTTATAATAACCGTAAAAGCACCATGCCCTGCGTTGACCTGGTTACTCAGGACATCGACATGCTAACCACTGATTTCAACAATATAGAAATACTTGTCGCGGACGGATTGTACGCCATAAACATCGAAGGAGCGGATCTGCGTGTTTTTATCGAATTAACATATCACGAAACAAAAAAGGCTCAATCAAACAGGGGAAAGGAAAAAACCGATGAATTGAGGTTCAGGGTTCTCGAATGCGAGCATAGGGCGGTACTTTCGCTGAAGTCGAAAGCCGATTTGTTCGTCAATCTGGATTATAAAGTTGTGCCCGCATAACACAAAAACGCTTTTAAGATATTTTCATTTATCAGCTTGGTGTTTTTTTCTATATTTACAGTTCTAAAAATGGTTTGAACTGTTGATTAAAATACAAACCTGGTACTATGAATAATAAAAACTACGGATTTTTTTATCGTCGTAACAATAACGCATTCTCGCTGGTAAATGTGTTCCGCGGCATAACTGCGTTTAGAAGAGAAGAGAAAAGCAATACGCCCATGTTAAATTCCGGACCATCAAACCACCTTGCTTTATGAGCAGCAAAAGCATAGTAAAGGTAAGGGGCCTTTGTAAGAGTTTTGGCGGGTTAATTGCTCTTAACAATCTGGACATGGAAGTCCGCGAAGGTGATATTTACGGTTTTTTAGGTCCAAACGGCTCAGGCAAGAGCACTACTTTAAAAATTTTGTTGACTTTAGTAAAGCAAGAAATGGGGGCCATCGAGATATTCGACAACGAATTGGCCGACGACCGCTGGAAAATTCTGTCGCGAATAGGGTCGATAGTTGAAAAACCCGGGTTTTACGAGCGTATAAGTGCAATGAAAAACCTTCAAATATTATCTGAATATTCAGGAATTAAAAAAACCGAAGACGAACTTCACGAATTATTTCAAATCGTTGGCCTTAGCGACAGGACAAACAGCAAAGTAGGATCCTACTCACATGGTATGAAGCAAAGGCTGGGCTTTGCCCAGGCAATCATGAACCAGCCTGATTTACTGATACTCGACGAACCTTTTTCCGGCCTCGACCCCAAAGGGATGCGCGACATAAGGGAATTGATCCTGAAGCTGAACAAGGAAAAAGGAATGACAGTCATCATCTCATCACATCAACTAGATGAAATCGAGAACATTGCTAACAGAATGATTATCATCAACAAAGGCAGTTCCGTTTGCGAAGGAAGCGTAAAAGAAATTGTTGACAGAGGGAAAATGAGTATCATTATACGCGTCAACGAACCTAAGGAAGCCTTTCAGAAGTTACAAAACAGCAGGTTGCCCATCAAGAATATAAGGCTGGACGACGACTGCATAAAACTGAACTGCTCCCATGATGCAATACCATATATAAACCAATATTTACAGATGTCCGACTTCAAGGTATTTGAATTAACTAAAGAAAAGGCTCTTGAGAATTACTATTTAACTTATACTTGAAAATGAAGATATTATTTATCGAGATATATAAGGTTTTCATCCGAAGGCGCTCCTACATAGGTTTTGCTGCCATCCTGTTTATTGTGATCATGCTTCTGGTTGCAGTCAGCCACGAAGCCAAGACCGTATTGGACTTCCTTACTTCCAACTTAAAGGATTCTTTTACCTTTCAAGGAAAACTTGTAAATGGAAATCTCTACGCACATATAGTCCTTCGCTCGCTTTGGGTACACATTCCATTGCTAATAGTCTTGGTTACCGGCGATCTAGTGTCGGGAGAATACCAGTCAGGCACTTTCCGGCTTGTACTGAGCAGGCCGGTTAGCAGGTTTACGATAATAAGCTCGAAATTTATCGCAGGATTTATTTACGTGGCCCTGCTCATAGTTTTTTTAGCGGCCTTGAGCCTTGGCCTAGGATATCTTTTCCTTGGCAAGGGCGATTTATTGGTCACTAACGATACCATAAACATTTTCGAGGCCGACGATGTATTATGGCGTTTTATACTTGCCTATTCATTTGGGATATTGAGCATGCTCACCGTTGCCTCACTTTCAATAATGCTATCCACTTTGTTCGACAATTCGATAACAGCAATATTGATGTCGCTGGCAATTGTGATAAGCCTAACCTTTTTGTCAACCTTCAATATACCGTTTATAAATATTATTAAGCCATTCTTGTTTACGACATACATGGGTGGGTGGCAATCGTTTTTCGCATTCGATGTTAATATGCAACATATTGTTTTCGAGGCCATTATATTAGTCGTACATATTGTCGCCTTTTATATTCTAAGCCTTTATATTTTTCTCAGAAAGGATATCTTAACATAAAACTCCAATGAAGCTCCTTATTCAAATATATGTTTTTATATTATTTGCCTTGCTTTCGGCCAATGCTTTCTCGCAAGATATCGACCCTTTGATAGTTTTGGATTCGGCTCAAAACAAAATCCAGCATATTAAATCTTATACTGCCGATGCTGAAATCAATGTTGACGTTGACTTTTTGAGGATGTCGCCGAGAAAGGCGAAAATCACCTACCAATACCCCAACAAACTTGATGTCGATACCAAAGGTTTTATAATGATACCCAAATATGGTTTCCGACCTTTTATGAAAACAGTTGCCGGCGAGGATAATATGGTTGTGTTTGCAGGAAGGGAGGATATTGACGGGAATACCTGCTTTATACTTAAACTACTGCCAAAGGCCGACGGTAAAATCGTTATGATAAAGCTTTGGATACGCATTGACGATTATCTGGTTCAGCGAAGCGAAACTTTTACCCGACGTTCAGGTAGTTTTTTAATTGATTTTAAATATGGCAAACAACTTCTTCCTGATAAGATGACTTTTAAGTTTGAAACAAAAGGCATCAATATACCATGGAGAATAATGGGGAACTCAATTGAAGTTGACGAAGGTAAATTTAAGGATAAGGATATGAAAACGGGCTCTGTTTCTATCGTTTTTAGTAATTATATCGTCAATTTCAATGATGATGACAGGTGAAAGGCCATAAATAGAAATATCGCATGCGATTTCCCTGTCGCGGAATTTTTTCCCGTTATCGGACATTAGTTGAGTCGAACAAAGATTATCACTATTAAATATCTATGGTTTTCGCCACGACTTCAAAATTAAAACAATTTCAACTTGCAGCGGCAACTTGCTGTTTACCTTTTAGTTGCACATATATAACTTCATCTTACGAGCAGATTCCTAAAATTAGTTTGGAAGTTTTACCTCTGGCACATTATCTTTGTTTTTTGGAATACTTATTGAAATAAGTTTACTAAATAATATATTACTAACATGAAGACACTTAAATATTTATTGATAAGCTTGCTGGTTGCCGGCAATTTTTTGTTTTTTTCTTGTAAAAAGCCAACAACAACCATAACACCTCCCCTAGCAGGCCTTGACGCCATAAACGTACCTGATGGCTTTAATTTCAATACGACCAATGATGTTGCCATCATACTGAAAGTTAATGGCGACGGGAGCGAAAAGTACAGAAGGGTAAAATTCTTCATTTACTTGGGAGATCCGGACAGCACAGGCAAGATGGTCGCAAGCGGAGGCGTTGACATGAATGGCTTATACCAAACTCAAGTCAGCTTGGCCACAACCAGCGACAGCTTATATATTTCATCGAACAATACCGGAATTGTCTTAGGGATGACAGCCATCGAGAACAATATGGTAACCCATACCTTCAATATGAGCCCTCCCGTTCTAAGGTCTTCGGGATCCAGGGAGGCAAGTAATTTTTCGGATATTATTAGCGATTTTGAAAACGGCCTCGACGGCTGGAAAGCTTACCGCGACAATTCCATACATACTTCGGATGAGGCAAACACGCCTTTAACCGCAGGCCCAATGGGCAGTTCCGATAAATTTATGTGGGGTTTCGACACCAGGGGCGGCGTAAGGTCATGGGAAGCGCCGGCGAAATTTCATGGGGATTTATACGGTCAATATATTGCCTATCATTATTATTTGGGAAATACTGTCTCATCACGTCCTACCGCACCCAACATTGCGGATGTAAGGATAACCGACGGCAATAAAGTTTTGGCAATCGACCTGTCCTCAAGTTTTCAGCATGAGGTAAACGCAGGCTGGCAAACTATTTATTGTAAATTGGACGAGACACAGACTGACGGTACAGGCTGGAGAATAGGAAGCATGAAGTATTGGACTACCGGGAACGGAAGCAGGACAACTCCTAAAAAGGCTGCAACTCCGGCACAAATCCAACAAATTTTATCTGGCGTAACAGGTATTTTATTAGGGCCTGAACGTCAGGTCGGATATTACTCATCGAACGGCCCTGAATTTATTGCTCTTGGAAAGGTAGGGGTTGTAAGCGATGTAACAAGCTTCCCGATTATCCAGCAAGGAGAAGAACCCGATGATGATGATAACGACGGCGTTCCGAACTCTACCGACGACTATCCTAACGACCCCGAAAAAGCATATAATAATTACGGCCCTGCCGAAGATGTTTACGGTACACTTGCATACGAAGATTTATGGCCTCGCAAAGGCGATTACGATTTTAACGATGTTGTTATCGACTATAATTTCAACATCATTACCAATGCATCCAACGAAGTTGTTGAAATGAACAGCAATTTTATATTGCAGGCTACCGGGGCTGGATACTTAAACGGCTTTGCATTTGAACTGCCTGTAAACCAGTCAACTGTAACTGCCGTTAGCGGACAGAACCTAAGCGATGGAGTATTTACCTTAAATGCCAACGGAACAGAAGCCAATCAAACAAATGCCGTTATCGTGGCATTTGACGATGCCCACCATATATTTCAGCGCAGCGGCTTCGTAAATACTGATGCCTCGCTGCCTTATTTCGACTCGGTTGCCATAAATGTTGTCGTGTCGTTTAACGGAAGTTTTGAAATTGCCGCCTTAGGCACTGCACCTTATAATCCCTTTATTGTTGCGAACCAGCAAAGGGGGTATGAAATCCATCTGGCAGGAAAGGAAAACACGGCATTGGCTGATGAGGCTTTGTTCGGCACGGATCAGGATGACAGTAATGCAGCAAACGGCAAATATTATCAAACAAGCAATAATTTACCATGGGCTATTCATATCCCCGTCAGTTTCGATTATCCCATAGAAACTGTTTCCATCGAAAACGCGCATTTAAAATTTGTTGAGTGGGCCGAATCCGGAGGAAGCACATATAACGATTGGTATATGGACAAGTCCGGATACAGGAATCAAGGATATATTTACTCGCATTAAAAAAAACAAGAGCCCTGTTGTTTGCAAACAACAGGGCTTTTACAGCTTCTTCCAAAAAATCTACCGCAATTCCACTTCTTCGATCATCTCGAAAGTATCAGGGTTTACGACCCTCATATTAACTTTCGGGCCATTGATGTCGAAAAGCATCAACGAAAACTGGGTAGTGTATTTTTTCACCGAACTGCTCCAGGGCAGCACTTCCTGTCCGTAATATGGCGCACCGGCCGAACCGTTTGTGATTTGCCAGAACGAACGCTTGATCTTCAATTTCTTCTTGCCCCAGTTTTCCGGATACCTGATCATATCGTTGGTTATTTCCATCCTGGTATAATTATGCTCGTCGCCGCAGAGCAAGGCAACTACTTTCGGGCTTTTATTGATAATGAGGTTCAAAAACTCATCCCTTCTTTCGAGCATTCCTTTTTCAACAGCCACCCCGCCTATAACAGGTCTTATTTCATTGTTTCCGTTATACCACATATCGTCGTGGGAATGTCCTGCATTGGGGAATGCAGGTGTATGGATTGTAACAAAAATATTGTCGATATCGTCGTCCTTTTCAAGTATTCTTAAAGTTTTCTTGAGCCATTCAAGCTGGTTATCCATTATATAGCCATGTACATTGCCTCCTATAAGCGGGACAGCCTCAGCCTCAGGAGTATATAAATAATCGGAGTTAAGCACAATCATTGCCACATTATCATAGGTATAATAAAAAACAGTTTCGCCATAGCGCGGAAAATCCATTTTGTTTTCGTCAGGGTCATATTTCGATCCATCTTCACTTTTGGGCCCGTTACCGGGATTAACAAAATTATTGCTGAAGACTTTTTCTGCCGATGAAGTATTAAAAGGGAACTTATCTACCAGCTTGCCATATTTACTGCCATCATTAAAAGAGGTCAATAATACCTCGTGGTTCCCGGGGCCGACATAAAACGGCATATAATGCCAAAACGATTCAATACATCTTTTCCAGTTTGCATATTGAAGCTCATGATCAACAACAGTATTGCTGTATCCATTTATCATATCGCCTGTAAACTGCATAAACACCGAGTTTTCGTGCATTGCCAAGGCGGCCATCCTCTTCATGACATAGGCGTTGGTACCATGAATGTTTCTTTCACCGCCCCCATTTCCTTGTCGTGAATCACTAACATAAGCAAAGGTAAATTTTTCGCGGCTTCCGCTTGCAGGCGCAGTTTTGAAACTATAAGTCTCCTTTAGATCACCAAAGACTACTGTATAATCGTATTTTGTTGACGGCTGCAAGCGATTAATAAGGATTTCGTGTTTTATATCACCTTTGATGTTGGCCATCATTTTAACAGCCTCATATTTTTTCCCGTTAACTTCAACATAAGGACTTGAAGGAAAGTTGGTTGTGAACGATATTGTTGCCTGCGCACTTCCGAGTTTATTTACAAACGGACCTTCGACTATCGACAGGGCCGGTTTGAACGGGCCTTTTCCGCTGGCGTAAATCTTGCCGTCATAAATTATCTGGCCTTTGTCGTCGGTAATGCGATAACCTAGTTTTGCATAAGCATTCTCCTCCCAATCGGCTATGTCATATTTACCGGCCATTTGTGCGATATTTATAGTGGCGACACCTCCCTCTAATTTAGCGCTCTTTTTAAAATATACAGCCTGAGGGAATTTATCGTCGCTGTCAGGAAACAAGCCATAATACACGACTCCGTTCAGATGCTCGTTGTTCAAGTTCAATTGCAAGCCGTTTTTAGTACCTGTGAACGAGGCTCTTACATCATTCAACGAAACCAATATGGGGGTCTCGAACTCCGGGGCTTCCATAGCGGTTGTAGGGTTTGTGAAGATCAAGAAACCGGCTTCGTTTACGCTGATGTTCTGATAGACTGCCGGTATTTCGACATTTTTAGGCTGCAAATTGGTCTGTGCCATAAGGCTGAGGCCCATTAAAGCTGATGCGATAAAAGTTAGATAGTGTTTCATTATTTATATTGTTTATTTACGTTTTACAAAATTAGTCTATTAGGAGAACCTTTTTGACATTCAATGTGAATAAATGATGAATTTTTGGAATTTCATTTATTTTAGTTCCAAATCATGCCATCCTGAATCAGAGAACTTCATCATTTCGTTAAAGCCCAGTTGTTTTAGATAGTCAACAACAAAATCGAACATTGCATTTAATTCTGATGGATGATGGGCATCGGAAGAAATAATAATCGGAACACCCAGCTCTTTGACCCTTTTTAGGGCATAATCATCAGGGAAAAGTTTTTTTGACCGTTTTTTATAAAGCCCACGAGTGTTTATTTCAACAATTAGGTTTTTCTTTTTAATAAGCTCGAGGGTTTCGCCAATCAGGTTCCTATACCATTTATCCTCATCCTTAAAAAACCTGTCCGCATTGTGCATTTTAACCTTATCGAAATGCCCGATTATATCAAACTCCTGTGTTTCAATCATTTGATTAGTTTGATGAAAAAAGGTTTTTACGGCTTTTTTGATGTCACCGTCAAAAAGATTCCTTATGCCCTCATCATAGGTTTTCGGGTCGGGGCCATCAGTAAACCACAGCGGGTTCCCGGTCCCCGATGACACCAGATGGACCGAGCCAATCAGATAATCGGTTTTGCAGTTCATTGCCCAAAAACTGAAGTCTTCGGACAAGACGGGGACAAAATCCATTTCAAGCGAGCGAAAAACCTCCAATTTATCCGCAAAGCGATGTTTTAAAATGTCAGTTTCATTGATATAAGCCTGGACTCTTTCTTTCTTCAAAGAAAAAGAAGTATTGAAAGGCAGCGGCGAATGCTCGCTAAAACCCAGCGAGGAGAATCCCAGCCTGATGGCTTTTTCCACGTAATCAAGGGTTTCGGCCTTGCCGTCGGAAAACAGGCTATGCTGATGGAGATTATAGTCAGGCATAAGGATTGTTAAAAAAAAAGTAGCCGACTACAGAATTCAAGCCTTTCGGTTTAAGGCAAAGCTGAAGCTGGCTACAGCTCATTAAATCACTATTGTCTCGGTTATTATTTTTATACATTGTCACGCACTATCCATTTTCTTACGTTTGATTATTGAAATAAAGAGTCCCCTATCAATATCATTAATTAATTCTAAATCTGGCACACTTTCATATGCTCTTGGTATTCCGCTACCAACACCAAAAAAAGGAAGAACATATCTTGAGTTTGAACATAACATTGGGTTTCTCTGAATCGAGGCCCCAACTTTAATATTCTCAATTGTCAATGTATTAGGTAATGTTCCGGGGCTAATTATTTCTATTCGATTGTCAAAAACAAAAACCTTAATACTTGAAAGAATAAAATAATCTCTATGAACCAAAGCATTTACGAGAAGTTCCTCAATAGTTTCTATTGGTAATTCTAAAACCGATGGGGAATTAAAACTTTCTTCTTTTTGTGTTTTCTTCAAATTTCGGGTAATAAAAGAAAGGGTCTTGTCATAAAGGCATTGAAGGTTTCCTGTAAACGGGTCTTCTTTATCCCTATATTTATTTGAACTAATATCATTACCAATAACTGCCACGCATTGTACCGTGAAAGCAGGCCTATATTGCTGTGGGCTTTTTCCAAACAGAAGCAATCCGCCAAGAGATAAGCTTCCATCTTTGAGCATTCCCATACCCGACAGCATTCCCGCAATGGACAGACCTAGTTCATCAATGGGTTTTTTGGTTTTTAATTTTATAAAATTCTTGAAAAAACCTTCATCAATATCATTTATTGTTGTTCCTTTAACTATTGTTTCATCAGCAAATAAATTCCCGCTGCTCTGTAATAACCTTGCCATTTCTTCTCTGGCAACAACTTTTCTTTTGTCAGAACCATTCTTGACCCAAATAACACCTTTCTTATCTATGTGAGGCTTGCTGATTCCTTCTGAAATTTGGGCAACTACTACTTTTTTATCACTTACCTCAACTGTTTCGGTATAAATGTAAATTGGCGGCTTAACATTCTCTGATGCTGCATTTGACAAAAGCTGATTAGTTTCCTGAAGCTCTTCGTAAGATAATCCGTTAATATCCCCAGTTTTATCATCAATTCCGATTATTAACAAACCTCCTTTTGTGTTTGAGAACGCAACCATTTCAGTTCCAGTCTTAAACGCATCATCGACCCGTATTGTAAATTGCACTTCACTTGATTCTCCTTTTTGTATAAGGTCTAACAATTCTAATGCGTCCATAATTCGCAAATTATTTTTCTATTATTAAATGCTTCTTCTCCGCCTTCCATAATATTCACGATTTTTTTTAGTATCGTTTCATCATCAATACTTCCTAAATCAGTTTCAATTGAATTGGAACGATATTTACAGGAGATGATTTGCTCGCAGTCTCCCAAGACAGGTATGTTTGGGTTGTGTGTGGCAAAAATAAACTGTGATGTGTTCTTTAACTCTTTTAAGACCTTGATAACATCATTGTAAATAGTTTGGTTATCCAGATCATCTTCTGGTTGGTCAATAATAATCAAGTCGCTATCTTTCAATGTGAGCAAGAAAATGATCAAGGCTGATGCTCTTTGACCTAATGAATGTTCGCTTAGAGGGCGTCCTCTGTATATGACCTCAAACTTATCAGGAATTCGATAAGTTAAAAGGCTCCAATATTAGATTTGAAATATTCCTTAAAGGTATGAAACTGCGTATCTGACAAACTATTTTTAATATTGCTGTTTTCAATTTGGAAATCATCGAAAACGCTAATTAAGTCAGAATAGTTATCAGCTATAGCTTGAATATTATTGTCCTTAAGATTGCTCCCCCTAAGGTTTTCTTTTAAATAGGATCTAAAATAATCTTTATTGTTTTTGAAATCAACTTTAATCTTGATTACTGGCATCTCTTGTCCATTTATTACAACAAGGGGTTGACCATAATTAACCTTTTTAATTTCCTCCTGAATTATTTCAAATTCGTTATGCCATAATCCTTGAAGGGAAGCCAATGATTGTTTAAGTTGAACCTGTAATTTATTTTTCTTTTTGGAAAGCTTTTCTAATTCTGAGAGCTGTGCTTTCGTTAAATCGAGTTCTTTAGTGTATTTTACATATTCATCTGCTTGAATATTCGGAAGTTTTATGTCTCTTTTAATTCTTGAAAACTCTTCTTTTAGTTCATTATATTTGTTTGTAAAGCCTTTTTGAGTTTCTGTGAGATCTTCATTTTTAGCAATAAGTGAAATTAGGATTTTTCTTAAATCATCAAATATTTTCTCAAAAGAGATTAACGATTGAGAAACCTTTCCCATGTCCAGAGTGTTTTCCTTAGATACGTATGTTTTAAAATTTTCAAAACCACCGTCATATTCTTCAATAAATTCATCCAGGGCATCAATGATTTTAAGCTCGAATTTGTCAACTCGTTTTATAAAGTTAATGTCTTTGTTGAAGGCAATTTGTTTTTCCAGTTTTTTGTCAATTTCATTATCTTTAAAAACTTGGATTTTTAAATTTAATTCCGCCAATCTTTCTTCATGTTCAGATTTAGCATCTAAATTGGCATCAACCCTTTTAATTTCATACAATAAGTTTAGGATGACTTGATTCTTGTTTTCGATTTCTCGTTTCTTATTTGTCAATCTGTCTCCTATTAGTTTGCTTATTAAGTATTCTGTTGATAATGAATCTCCAATTTGTGAAAGGTCTTTTTGCCCAAAGTATATTGGTTTTTTAACAATGGCATTAGGTTTTAAGCCTAATTGCAGTTCGCTATCTTTGTATATGTTTGTTCTGTCCCCTGATATTTTCTCTGTTTTATGTTCATTGCCTTGGTCGTCAACTAAAATACAAGTAATTTTCCCACCACTACCTAAAAGCGCATTTATCAAATTATTTTTATATTCAAAATCAACATTCCGGTATTTTGATAAATTTATATCCAAGGCATAACGAATTGCTTCCAAAATCGAAGATTTTCCACTACCTCTTATTCCGATTAAATTATTCATAGAATGATTCAAATAGACAGTAGTGCCATCCAATTTCCCGCCTTTGAAACTAATCGACTTAATAAATCCATTGGTCGGATTAGTCAATGATTTTGATTGGCGGAACTTTTTATCCAACAAAGCATATTTTATTGCTTCAAAATTATATGCTCCAAGTTTTAAAAACACAGCCTCACTTTTTCCAATTTCATCAATTTTTTTAGGGTCTGAACCTTCAACAAAAGCAGGTAATTCCTTGCCTAACCATAATTCAAGATTTTTTAAATAATCACGAGTCCGTACTTTTTGAAAGCCTAATACTGATTTTCGGAAGACTGGTTGTTTCCCTAACTCTTCTATTCTTCCTCCATTAAGTTCATTGAAAAAACCACTTCTTTGCTCAAGGTGAGCCATAATTATAAAATAGCCTTTTCCAAATGCATCCAATTTTTTAATTGTTTCAATTAGGTTGTCATTTGACCTGCCGTTTTCATTTTCATAATTTGCTTTTCCCGCAAATGTTTGAGTCAAGAATTGGTTGATGAAATCAGTGCTATTTCCTAGCCATTCTGTTGGGTCAAAAATCACCAAGCAATGAATGCCATTAGCACCGTCATTTACAGAGAGCTCAATTCCCGGCAAAACATATATTTCCTTCTCTCGTGCTTTTTTTGATAGGGATTTATATTCATTTACATCAAATTTATTGTGGTTCGATATAAATGCAACTTTGATATTTTCTTCATCAAGTTTGTCAACATAAAGAGAAATAAAGGAATTTTCTTCATCATTATAAATAAACTCTTTATCCGCTTTTGTGTGTAAATGAAAATCAGCCCTTAGCCAAGAACTCCCATTTTTGAATATGCTTATATGTTTATCCAAAATAGATTTTATTTTTCTGTGGAAACGAGCAATTCTCGGATATCAACATCAAGAATCTTAGAAATATCAGTCAAAACCTGAATACTTGGCTGTGAGTTATTGTTACAATAGTTAGTTACAACAACATAACTTTTCCCGATTTTTTCAGCTAACCAAGTCTGGGTCCGACCTTGTTATTATAAAACTATTTTAATCCTATTCATAGAGTCCATTTTAGACTTTGATATAAATTGCAAAGAACAAAAGTACATTAAATTATTTGTTACTACTAAGCAGTAGAGAAAAATATTAACTCATTGGTTACCTATCCGTTTTGTCACAATTTTTGTTTGAAAAACACAAAATTCCCGCCAAAACTACTGAGATTTCAAATATATAGCCCCACGCTGAAGCATGGGGCTATTGATAATCAACTTGATGAACCTGCTGAGTAGTAACAAACAGGCTATTAGGGAACCAGGAGGATTTTACTCATTTTGGTTTCATTCTGCCTGAAGGCAGCCGCTAATAGTCGTCCTTTATCCAATTATACGGCTTGCGCTTAATCCATCTTGCCCCTGTAAAGTCCGGGAAGTCCTGGACCTCGCCATTATTTGCTATCGACAACTCAGAGAGAGGGGTAATCGCGCTCCACGCTGCAGCATCGTAAACATCCAAGGGAGGGGCTATGTTTTTCTTGGCAGATTCTATAAAAGCATTCAGGACAAAGAAATCCATTCCGCCATGGCCTGCACCTTCGGCATCATCGCCGAATTTCCCCCATAAGGGATGGTCGTATTTTTTAAGCCACTCATCGGCATCGTCCCAACGGTGGGGGTCCGACTTGCCCTCTATATAAATCCTGTTTCCGTCAACTTCCCACAGGCCTTTCGTTCCCTGTACCCTGAAGCCCAGCGAGTAAGGGCGCGGTGAGTTGGTGTCGTGGGTAACGATTATCGTTTCGCCATTATAGGTGTTGATAGTAGTTGTAACTACGTCGCCGAGTTTCCAGCGCAGTTTTGCGTTAGGATTATCGGCACCGCCATGGTCAACGATGTATTTATGCAAACCCCTCGATTTGGTAGCATGAGAGCTGAGCGACAAAAACCTGTTTCCGCGATTTATGTTTGCATAGGCCGCAACAGGGCCTACGCCATGAGTTGGGTATAGATCTGCATTACGTTTAAGACTGTGCCGGGTGCGCCATTGTGCCTCGCTCATGGCCTCGGGCCCAAATAAAACCCCTCCACCGTAAGGTTGTTTGCCGTTATTGAATTTCACCTCTCGTAAATCGTGCTGATAACCGCAGCGGAAATGCAGCAGCTCGCCGAGCACATCCTGGCGAACCATGTTCATTATTGCGAGCACATCGCGGCGGTAGTTTACATTTTCGAGTATCATCATCTGTGTTCCAGAGTTTTCATGGGCTTCCACCAGATCCCAGCATTCTTTCATGGATGTTGCCGCCGACACCTCCACACCGGCATATTTCCCCGCATTCATGGCATCAACAGTCATCGGTGTATGCCATAGCCATGGCGTTGAAATGATTACAGCATCCAGATCCTTCAATTCCAGCAAATTACGATAATCATATTTATTCTTGCCGAATTCCAGTGCTTTTCTTGCACCTGCCTGGGCTATTCTTTTTCGCGAAACTTCAAGACGCTTGGGGTCAATATCGCAAATAGCAGCTATTTCTACGTCATCCCGCCTAAGCGAGTTTGCCAGATGCCATTCGCCACGAAGGCCTACACCTATCAAACCAATACGCAACTTACTGTTTTTTAGCGGGTTTGAAAACACAATCGAAGGTGCGGCTGCTAACCCAGCACCTGCAACCGCTGCTGTTTTAATAAAATCTCTTCTAATGATATCCATGCTGATTATTTTAAATATATGTCAAAACAAATATAAAAAAAACAGCCAACTTGAGCAAGTCAGCTGCTTCATTATCCCAGATTAACCAAAACTTCCGCTTATGAAATACTATGGGAAGTTATATATTATTGACTACCATGTTTAGCCTTTAGTTGCACGTTTTATTATATTGTCTATACTAAATTTCCCAGCACCGTAAATCGTTAACGAAAGCAACATCAGCAGATAATAAAGTGGTATTTCAAAACCATTGTTCCCGGCTTCGAAACCATTTGAATAATGAACTGTGAATATCGCAACAAGCATGACGATCATTAATGGAATTGATATCAGCCTCGTGCACAAACCTAAGGTAAGCAGGATTACACCGGCCATTTCCGTCGATGCCGACAAATAGGCATTCAGTGCAGGCATAGGCATCCCCATGCTGTCGAACCATTCAATTATCCCGTCAATATTATTCCATTTCATCATTGCCGGCCCCCAGAATCCGTATGCGAGTACGATCCTCATCAATAACAAGGGCAAATCCTTGCCCATTTCGATCTTTTTGATGATATTGCTGTAAGAACTTATAATTTTAGTTTTCATCGCTTTATTTTTAAAAATGTGTATTTCTTCCTCTAAACCATTCTACTTAATGGTTAAAAAATTGATTTAAAGATGTTTGCTAATTTAGATAATTCTCGCTGAAGCCGAGAAAAACTTTCTCTTCCATCATTGTTTGTATGAACCCCAAGATGTTTTGCGCAAGTTGTTCTTTTGGGATTTCATTATTTTGAACCAGAAGTTGATCAATGATCTGAGATGCCGTAAGCCTTTCATTTGATATCTTCTCGAAGAAAAGTACGTGTAAAGGCGGCATATCGAGAAATTTTACTTCAAAATCCTTTGGTGTCCTATAAGTTAACAGAAAATAATTTCCTTTATGATTCAACGATTCCTTGGCAGCATATAAATGCACAGGGTACTCCAACCGTTCCAGGCTATACTCGCGGTTTACTTCAATCAGGTCGTTCATTGCGTCGCCGTTTTCCTTAAAAGGTTCGGGATATTTATTAGGCATGGTATAAACATCTATTTCAAGCCATTCGAAATAAAGAAGGTCGTTTAAAAAGGGGAAGCCGTATTTTTGCGCGTAATCCGATTCCCTGGCAAACTGGTAGAACTCAAAAGGGAGTTTCCACACATGAGGCGTTTGAGCATCGTGGTTTGCATAGAAACCGTCAACCATTTTATTCCATTGTTCATTGCTCAACACTTCCAGGCTTATCGGGTATGCTTGTGTTAGCGTATTGTTTATGTTGTTCCTGAAAAGCCTGCGATATTGTTTTAAACCTTCGGCAGTAGTTCCCGGCACGTCGGCGTTCTCACCTGTCCTAACCCATCGGCTGAGCCTTTGCTGGCTATCGTATGTCTTAGCTGAGTATAACATCTTGCTCTTGGTTTTTAATACAGATATTCCTGAGGTTCTTCATCTCTTTTTGCAACTCTTCCATTTCGGGGAAGTTGAAATCCCTTTCGAGGAGTATTGGGACATTACGATCCATCTTGCTCAACGTATAGTCGAAAAGTTCATAAACCGGATGTATGATTGCCTCCCCATGGGTATCTATAATAAGCTCATCGCTTATTTTATGATGCCCTGCCATGTGTATATATCTCACTTTGTCGAGGGGCATCCGGTCAATAAACTTTTCCGCATCGTACTTGTGGTTGAATGAGTTCACATAAACATTATTAACATCCAAAAGCAAATTGCAGTCGGCTTGCTCAACTATTTGTTTAACGAAGACATCCTCTGTAACCTCGGCATCGACCGGTGTATAATACGAAACGTTCTCTATTGCGATTCTCATCTCCAGGAAGTCCTGTACTTGTTTGATTCTTTTTACTACATGCTTTATGCTGTCTTGCTTGAATGGTATCGGGAGCAAATCGTAAAGATGCGCGTTATCCAATTTGGCAAATGAAAGGTGTTCTGAATAAATCTCGACATTGAATTCGTTAAGAAAAGGTTTTAGTTTCTTCAAGAAAGCCCAATCCGGTTCTTCCGGGCTTCCAATCGATAGTGAAAGTCCATGAAGGATAAGGGGGTATTTCTCTGTTGCTTCCCTGAATTTAGCATGCCAGTAGCCACCCATATCCATCCAGTTTTCCGGGGCAACCTCAATAAAATCGGGCTTGATGGAGGTGCCTGTCAGAAACTCGTCGGCAATCTCGCGCCTGAAACCTAATCCAATATTTATATCATTATTCATCTTAGCGGTTTATCAATGTTTAAAAAATATCCGGCATATTTGCCCTTTGGCAAATAGCCGGATAAGGGATTTTGATTTATTCTGCTCCGCATTTACCTTCACCACATTTGGCTTCGGAAGTTTTTGCTTTTTTGGAAGTAGAGGCTTTAGTGTCTTTTTTGGTGTCGCTTCCGCATTTACCTTCGCCGCATTTGGCTTCGGCAGCCTTAGCATTGGTCTTTGAGTCTTTCTTGACGGCAGCGGCTTTCTTGTCGTCGCTTCCGCATTTTCCCTCGCCGCATTTGGCTTCGGCAGCCTTGGCATCTTTAGTTTTCGTGTCCGCTTTTTTGGCTGTGGCGGGTTTCTCTCCGCACTTTAGCTCAAAAAGCTTATCGCTCGATGAGTTGGCGTTAAGCTCGATAATCTCAGTGCGGACATCTGCCCCGCTACCTAAAACCCGGGTTGAAGGCCTTGCGTCGGCGTTTACTGAAAATGTCAATAATGCCCCGGCTATTAATGTACCGGTTAAAATTGTTGATTTTGTGTTCTTTTTTTCCATGATTCAAAAAGTTTTAATATTGTTTAAAATTTAACTATTTTGAATACTTAGTCGGAGACGCTTGGATTATCTTACAATTTATTTAAACTAATTCTAAATTAGTTTATATATTGCTGTCTTTCAATCTCTTCTATTATGTGCTTTTTTTGCTCCTCATTTAATTTATGTATCGGCTCGTTCTCATTTATGCTACCCAGCACTCTCATATAATATGTAATGCTCCTCGATTGGCGCGCAAACTCGCGACAGTGCCTGCATGTTAATAGGTGAAGCCACAACTTTATCCTGTTCAGTAGGCTTAGCTTGTCATATTCCTTTTGAGCCACAAACAATCCTGCTGTTTCGCAATCCAGCATCACCTTGTTCATTCCTCTATATATCTTTGTTTTCAAACTACTCATTTAAGCCATCTTTTTTCAATGCATTCCCTAAGCTGAAGCTTGGCGCGGTGCAAAATCACCCATACGTTCGACGGACTTATACCAACTTCCTTACAAACTTGCTCGGTTTTTAGTTCTTCCATAACTTTAAGCACGAAAACCGTTTTCCATTTCGTCGGCAATGCCGAGAGGCACATTTCCAAAATGAAAATGAACTCCGTTTGCCTCATGGGGTCATTATATTTAATGTCCCAATTCTTAGGTGCTCTTTCGTTGATCCAATGCCCGGTCAAATGACCTTCCTTATTAAAAGGGGTATTAAAATGCGAGATGGCTGTTTCCTTCTTTCGGCTTTGCTTGCGGTAGTAGTCAATGATTTTCCTTTTTAATATGGCTATCAACCAGGTGATCTCATTGCTGTCGCCCCTGAACGAGTCAACGGCCCTTATGGCCGAGACAAATGTTTCCTGAACAAGGTCTTCGGCAGTCTCTTTCGACTGCACGCGGGAATAGGCATAATTATAAAGGTAATCGCCATGCTTTTCGACCCATTGCCTTGGTGTCAGTTTAACTTTATTATCCGTGGATTCGTCCGCCATTGCCAGCCTATAAATTCAATACTTATTTATTTCGACAGAAAATTATTGCTCTTGTTCGCATCCGGGCTATAGGAATCGTCGATTTCGATGCTCGCGACTTTTTTATCAGTCTTAAAGCCGAAGCTCAATTCCTTATCACCTTTAGCCCAAATAAAAGCATTTTTATGTAATTTCTCGATACTGCCGTCTTCAAAGCCCAGCGTCAGGAATATCGGGCTTGGAAGACCTCCGGTGTTTTCAATATCAATCGTTACAATATTCTTTTTCTGGCTGAACCCCTTTATTCCAATATCTGCCATCCCGAAACTAAAGAACCATTTCTCCCAAAACCAATCCAGGTTTTTTCCCGAAACCTTGTTGAAGGTGTAAAACATATCGTATGCCGTCGGGTGTTTTCCCGACCAGTCCTTGATAAATCTGTAAATACACTTGTTGAACGTTTTATCCCCCAACATATCGTTTAAGATATAATATGCTATTGCGGAGCGATTATAGGAAACGTACATATATGTTTTCCCTGTCAACTGTTCCGAGGGCACCATCATGGGCAAATCGATATCGCTACCTCCATAAAACGAGTATTTCTTTAAGATTGACAACATCGAACGGTATGCGCTATCTTCCGATAGCTGGTCCTCAACGGTTTTAGGGAGGTAAGTTACCAGGCCTTCATCCATAAACGCATAACGGTGTTCATTTATCCCTACTAAAAAAGGAAACCATGTGTGTGCGATCTCGTGTGCTGTGATAAATATTGTTTCATTGGGGTTGATTGCGTCCCCATCGTTTATCATCATCGGGAATTCCATTCCATAGTGGCCGTTAAAGGCCGTTAGGCGAGGGTAAGGATAATTGATGCCGATACGCCGCGACAACAGTCTCAAACTTTGGGCGCTCAAATGTGCCACTTCTTGAAAGTCGAGGGAGCCTGGCTTATAAACGGCGTCTATCTTGACTCTTTTATTGGCTATTTTCACGCTCGTGGCATCCCACAAAAAATTATTGCTCAAACAAAAAGCAAAATCAGTGATGTTTACTGAGCTGAACTCCCATATATTTCTGTCATTCCTTGCAAATATGTTGTCGCCAACATTTTCCTTTGTTATGATATTGGCAACCTCGTCGCTTGAATATGCAGTTTCCAGAATATTTAGAAGAGTGTCCGAATAAACCTCAGACGGGTTCTTAAGCTCACCTGATGCCCAAACCAGATAATTATCAGGCACGCGTATTCTCACGGAATAATCCCCAAAGTCGTTGTAAAACTCCTGCTCACCATTGTATTGATGTGTGTCCCAGCCATCTATATCGTCGAAAACAGCTATGCGAGGATACCAATAAGCAACAAAAAAAGTGCTGTCGAGATATCGGCCCTCCCTAATGAGAGTTTCCATGGGGAACTGGTAAGACCACTCGCAGACAAAGCCGATGCTTTCCCCCGGCAAAAGGGGCTTGGCCAAGCTAACTATTAAAAGCTTATCTTTGATGACTATGTTTCTTATAGAGTCGTCAATGCCTATCAGTGAGATGATGTTCATCCCGTTACCGACATCGGCCGCTTCGATATTGAAATTCCTTGCGGCTCCTTTTTTATAAAGGTTCGGATAGAGCTTGAAAACTATCTTTTGCAAATCGAAACTACTATTGTTTTTGTAAATGATGCTCGAATTGCCAAACAAAACGCCACCCACCGGGTCAAACTCAGCATCTATATTATAATCTGCCGTGTTTTGAAAGTAATCCGCTCCCGGACTCCCGCCCGGGGATCTTGTTTTAGCCTGATATGCTGACCGGATTTCTTTAGGTATATAAAGACCTGATTGCCCATAAGCTTGAAAGATCGTCAATAATAATAAAATGATGGGGACAACTAATTTTCTCATGTTTAGTTTTGTGATATTAATTCAGACAGAAAAATTATGGCATAAAGATATGCTTTTCTTTCCAATCTGATTAATTCAAGGGGAATGGCGAAACCCAAGTAATGTGCAAATAAATATACAATTTTATTGAAAACCTATTTCAGGACAGGACATACTATTTTATAATTAATTCGTATTTCTCACTTGGTGGAAACAACAAGTCCAAACCTTTTGGTTTTATTTTAAACAGCGGGCCTTTTTCAACGACTTTCCCTTTGGAGTTCCTTTTAATTAAATGGTCAAGAGTAATTATTCCTTGTTCAATTAATATGTCGAATTGAGATGTAATAGGTCTTTTTGTATGTTCCACTTTTGTATATTGAAAATGTTCTTCCCCATTAATAATTGTACTGTCAGCCTCTACCCAAAAAGTTTCTCTATGCTTTTCTAATAATCTTTGATGTAGCTTATCTAAAGTCCAAACAACAAAGTCTCCAATATTGACTTTATCAGAGTTTTCAACAAGTTGCTTAATGTCACTGTTCATTTTTAGACTTAAACCTTGTGAGTTTCTTGTTTTCGATGATACAGTGCAGTACAATTTGAAATCTTGTTCTCGCCAATACCCAAATGTATCTAATATTTCCGCTGAACTTTTGAATTTACTCAAGTTCCAATCTGGAACTTGTGCAAATAAATTTTTCCTATTCCCTTTTTTGCCTCGAAACGATTTTAATTCAATCCCTTTGTAATCTGGCTGCTTGGAAGAATTAATTGCAATTCCCAAAGCCGTTTCGAGTGTTCTTCCTACCGAAGTATCAGCGTTTACCATTGATGGAATAGCTCCATCATTAGCAATCTTTTTCAACTTCAAAAGTAATTCATTAGCAATTGCATTCTCTTTACCATTAATTTCGTCTACAAGTTCTTTAAGTGGATTTGTTATCGCATATTCTATAAGTTTTCTATCGGTAATTGAGTTAAATTAAAAGCGTGAATTATTTCATCAAAACATACAAGAACAATAACATCATTCGCATTGGCATGTTTTGTCAATCCAGATAACCAAATTCTTGGGTCTCCCTTTTTTGTATTAGGGCGATACAACTGGATAAACCGCTCGAACTTGTGCCACTCATTCCGGAGTTATTGTGCCACTAAAAAGGACGGCTCTTGAGGGCATCATTCCGGAGCAAGTTGTGCCACCTATTCCGGAGCAAAGTGTGCCAGTGATTCCGGAGCAAGT
>JAJRQZ010000112.1 GCA_024279935.1 Bacteroidota bacterium | reverse complement strand
CTCAGCACTATTGCTTTTGACAACAGCACCATAAAGTGGTTTGAAAACTGCTCCTGTAAGCCGTTTTCGGTGGGTCGTCCACCATCTCATTGAAAGCATGTTAAAGAACGTTAATATATCCTCTTACTTCGAGGCACACTGTGCTATTTGCGGAGGGGTATTTCTTTTTTCTTCTGGTTTATTCAAAGGTCTGGTTTGCTTGTGCCTAACAGGTTATAAATCAGTTTATCCTGATCCTGATTACTGGAAGGGTTATGTCTGGAAGTTCAAGCCAGACCTTGAGTATGACAGCCTTTACACCCAGCCCCGGCTTTATGACACAATGTGCCCCTGCCCAATAACCGACGACACCATCCCGCTGGACACCACCGAGGTGATAAGGCTGGAGCACCTTTGGGAGACGCTGATGCCCTTGCGCATATTCCCCAACCCGGCAAGAGGTATGCTAAACTTTAGGATCAACATTGTAAGGTGGCAGGAGCGCAAAATAAGGGTAAATGACATAAACGCCGGCAAGCTGCTGCACGAGAGGCTTCCGCCGGGCATTGCAAAATATCAATTGAGCCTCGATGATATCAAAAGCGGCATATATACAATCTCGCTCTATGAGAAAGGGAAATTATTGCAAGCCGACAAGTTTGTAAAGAACAAATAGAAATATCATGATGACTAAATTATTTTGTGACTAATTAGTATCAGAAACAGGAAGTTAACGATGAGGTATCTCCATGAATTGCTTTTTTTTGCGGCTTTTGGGATACGGCTATTTCTCGATTTACTCAAAGGATAGACAGAGCAGCAACACGGTATTGATAATTGAGAATAAGCGAAATTTACCGGAATATCAAAATATTATTTAGTCCTCTAAACTTATGTAACCTGGCGGTTAAACTTCAATTTTGTACATTTGCCGACTAAATTTTACTATTGATGACGAAAGAGAATGTGATCCTTGTTGACGAAAATGACAATCCAATAGGGCTGATGGAAAAAATGGAGGCTCACAAAAAGGGCGTTCTGCACCGTGCTTTCTCGGTTTTTATTTTTAATTCCGAAGGCAATATAATGCTTCAGCAAAGGGCGCTGCATAAATATCACTCGCCTGGTTTATGGACCAATACAGTATGCTCGCATCCGCACGAAGGCGAGACCTCAGTAGAGGCTGCGCACCGGAGAATAGAGGAAGAAATGGGTTTCGATTGCGATTTTGAGGAGGCCTTTTCGTTTACCTATAAGGCCGAGGTAGGGCAGGGGCTGACAGAGCATGAGCTCGATCATGTTTTTATCGGACAAAGTGATGTGGAACCTATTATAAACCCTGAAGAGGTCGCTTCCTGGAAATACGTCGATTTGGATTGGCTGGGTATCGATATTAAAAAACACCCGCAAGATTATACCGAATGGTTTAAAATTGCCTTGTCGGAGGTAGTTGAACATTTCAAGCCTTAAGATTAGCCTGAGCTAGTATTCACGGGTGGTTGCTGTTCTCCCGGTTTTTAATAGCGCTTATGCAAAAATCCGTATCGGCCGCAAATATGCTGGTAAGCTTTGTTTCACAAAAAGAAGAGTTGAAAGCAATCCGCCCAATACTCCGCAGAAAAACAAGGCGGGATGCAGCAGTTTGATGTTTTCTCAAAAAGGAGGGCGCATAAGGGAGATCAACTTGAACATGAATGGGATAGCAAACCCTTGGGCTAAGTGTAAATCACGAAAATTCTAGAGCATTTAATTCCTTTTATGCCAAAAATTACTTAGTTTTGTAGGATTATAAACCAAATCTTGGATAGTAAAATCAAAAGAGAAACCCATTTTAAAAGTGAAACCTTTGTTGAACATTGACCCGATTGCTAAACTTTTTCAAAGAGATTTTCAACAATCATGCACCGTCGGCCATGAAAAAGCAATAGAAAAAGCTCATAAAGAATATGAAATTTATAAAGAGAAAATGAAGAATAGGATTACGCAGGTAGAAAAGGATTTTATTAAACGAATAAAATAATAGCCACTAATGCACGAATTAAAATTAAGATTGCCACTAATGCACGAACTAACGATGAACAGAACCATTCGTGCATTCGTGGCCACCAGAACCATTCGTACATTCGTGGCAAACATAATGATTCGTGCATTCGTGGCCACCAGAACCATTCGTGCATTCGTGGCATTAAAAACAGAAAGAAGATGAAAAGCATTATCTACAAAGAAGAAAGTTACCTAATAATTGGCAAATGTATGGAGGTTCATAACAACCTGGGTGCCGGATTTTTAGAAATAGTCTATAAAGATGCCCTTGAATTAGAATTCAGAAAAGCAGCTATCCCATACGAAAGAGAGAAAAAGTATGAAGTAAATTATAAAGGGGTAAGATTACCTCATAAATTCTATGCTGATTTTGTTGTTTTTGATAAAATTATTCTGGAGGTAAAAGGTGTTTCCGGTATTGCTGAAGAGTTTACGGCACAGGCCTTGAATTACTTAAAAGTATCTGGCAATAAACTTGCCATAATTGTTAACTTCGGGGAACTCAAATTAAATTCAAAAAGAATAGTGTTATAAATATAATGGCCACGAATGCACGAATTAAAATTAAGATTGCACGAATTCACGAATAAAGATTGCCACGAATTCACGAATAAAGATTGCCACGAATTCACGAATAAATGATGAATAGAACCATTCGTGCATTCGCGGCAAACAGAACAATTCGTGCATTCGTGGCAATCAAGGCCATTTGCGCATTTTCGGCAGGTCCCCGAAACGCCACGAAACAAACAAGGCAGCAAAAACAAGCAGCAGCCCTGCAATTTTCGCAGAATGTTTTGGGCATTATATAGCAAGATTGCCGATGTCGTTTTACTATTTGAGTATTTTTGCGCTTTGCAAGTTGCGTCGAAATTAGTTCCTTGAATTGATTTGCCCGGTTGCGGCATACGCAATGCATTGTTTTGTAATCAATTAATTAGATTTAGAGTTGTTATGTTTGAAAGAAAGATAATATTTATTTTGCTGATATCGTTTTTTGCTATCGGAGCAAAGGCTCAGTTCGAGGATTTGCAATTTGGAACCGACTCGACATTGGAGGTCGTTACATGGAATATCGAACACTTTCCGAAGAACGGGCAGTCAACAATAGATTACGTATCTCAGATCATACAAGCCTTGGATGTGGATATTGTAGCAATACAGGAGGTCAGCGACAAGAGTTATCTGGATCAGCTGACCGATGGCATGGAAGCTTATGATAATTTTTATGCTTATAACCAATATGTTGCGCTGGCCTTTGTTTATAAAACCGCTTTGTTTCAGGATATAAGTTTTTTTGAAATCTTTAAGAATAAGAACAGGGAGTTCCCCCGTTCGCCACTGGTCATGAAAATGGATTATCTGGGGCAGGAATTTGTGATAATCAACAATCATTTTAAATGCTGCGGTAATCAAATCATGGATTTAAACGACGAATGGGACGAAGAAACCCGGAGGCACGATGCATCTGTTTTGATCGATGATTATATCGCGTCAAATTACCCTGCCGGGAACATTATCGTTGTCGGCGATTTAAACGATATACTTACCGATATTCCACAAAATAATGTGTTTCAGGTGTTTATTGATAATCCGGACGAATATTTGTTTGCCGATATGGCCATAGCCGAAGGTGACGAAGCCAATTGGTCCTATCCCACCTGGCCTTCCCACATCGATCATATCCTTATCAGCAATGAGCTAATCGATGATCTCGGAAATCCTGCATCGACAATACAAACCATAAAAGTGGATGAGTATTTTGAGCAGGGCTGGAGCGGATACGATTATAATGTATCGGATCATCGACCGGTGGGATTGATGCTGAAAACGGAAAGCCTCCTTGGGGTTCCCGCCAATGATATCCCGGCTCGAAAAATATTGGTTTTCCCTAATCCGACAAGCGATTATGTGAGTTTTAGCTTCCCGGCTGCTGATGCAGAAATGAGCTTGCGGATTTATTCGGCGGTAGGCCAGGAGGTTTTCGATCTTGCTATACCAAAAAACCAATCGGAATTCAGCATGGATTTTAGTGCTTACGAAAGTGGTTTATATTTCGTTAAACTGAGTTCATCTACGACAAAACCAATAGTGGCGCGATTTATCAAGAACTAGCCTTATGAATAAGCCGGACACCTCAACCGAATTACGTTCGTTCCGCCCCGGCGACGCGGCACGACTGGCATTTCTGGCAAACAACAAAAAGATATGGATAAACCTGCGCGACGGATTCCCCCATCCGTATTCGCTTAAGGATGCCGAAATATTTATTGATAACTGCATAAAAACGAGGCCTCAGGCGGTTTTTGCCATACTCTTCAAAGAGGAGCTATGCGGTTCCATTGGACTTTTTAAAAAAGAAGACGTATATAGGAAGTCGGCGGAAATCGGATATTGGATTGGGGAACCATATCGGGGAAGAGGTATAGGCGGGGATGCCGTTAAGAAAATCGTGGAATTCGGCTTTGCCGATCTTGACATAAACAGGATATTTACAGGTGTTTACGATTATAATATCGCATCGCAAAAAGTTTTGCTCAAAAATGGATTTAAAAAAGAGGCTGTTTTTGAGAATGCCGTCTATAAAAACGGTAAATTCGTCAATGAAATAAGGTTTTCGTTGTTAAGGTGAGCTTATGGTTTCCTTAGGAGGATCTGAGATCGCAATGCTTTTAATTATTTAATAATGATGAACATACTAATAATAAATGGCCATCCTGCCGCAGAATCACTTATCGAGGCGATGGCCGAGGCCTATACGAAAGGGGCGCGCAAAAACGGTGCTGAGGTAAGAGTGCTTAAGATGAGCGAGATAAATATAAGCTTGCTGATGAGCCAAAGGGGTGATAAAAGCGATGAGCCCGAGTATGTTAATAATGCCCGGGAATTAATAAAATGGGCCGACCACGTAGTTTGGTTTTATCCAACCTGGTGGGCCGACATCCCAGCTAAGCTTAAGGCCTTTATCGAACAGGTTTTCACCTCGGGATTTGCCTTTAAGTACAAGGAGAGCAAAAGGTATGTTAAATGGGACAAGTACCTTAACGGAAAAACGGCCATGCTTTTTTCCACTATGGACGGCCCGGCCTGGTATTATAAATATTTCGTGGGTGAGCCTGCTTTTAAGATGATGCGCTATAACCTTAAGTTTTGCGGATTTAAAAAAGTTGGCAGGAAATATTACGGCTCGGTTGTAATGTCCAGCGAAAAACAACGTCTACAATGGCTAAATGAAATAGAAGTTCTCGGAACTAAACTTAAATAATATATTTGATATGAAGACTATACTGATTACAGGGGCTTCCAGTGGGATAGGCCGTGAGCTGGCAAGGGTTTATGCCGAAAAAAACAATAATCTTTTTATCACGGCAAGGCGCGGGGATAAGCTTAAGGCGCTGAAGAGCGAGCTGGAAGCAAAGTATAAAATTGTTGTTGATTATTTTCCGCTGGATTTGTCTCAGCCAGATTCGGCAGAAATATTATATGCCAAAACCAGTGAATTAAGCCTTAAGGTGGATATGCTCATCAACAATGCCGGTTTCGGTATTTATGACGAATTCCTCGATTCCGAGCTTTCCCGAAACGAGATGATGCTCAACCTCAATATCCTTAGCTTGACCAAGTTGAGCCATTTTTATGCCTCTGACATGATTGCCCGAGGTGGGGGCCAGATAGTGAACATATCGTCTATGGCTGCTTTTCAGCCTGTTCCCTTTATGGCAACCTATGCGGCCTCAAAAGCCTATGTGCTAAGTTTTAGCGAGGCTCTTGCTTATGAGCTGAAGCCTAAAAATGTTTTTGTTACGGCTATATGCCCGGGTGCGACAAGGTCTGAGTTTGGCGATACTGCCGGCTTTAAATCAATATTCGAGTCAAAGGGTGTTCCGTCATCGCGCGATTTGGCCGTATTTGCCTATAGGGCAGTGGAAAAGAAAAAAGTGATGGCGATGCATGGCGCTAAAAATTCCTTTATGGCTTTCGGGCAACGCTTTGTTCCGCGTTTTCTGGTAACCAGGATAACTGCCAGCATCATCAAGGAATAAACTTATTCAGCGATAAACCTTGCGTTCTCCCCGCTCTTGGGAAACTGGAATATCCTTAGGTCGAACTCGGCAACAGCAGCAATAACATGGTCGAAGATATCGGATTGTATGCCTTCGTATTCTATCCATTCGGTAGTCTTGGTGAAAACATAAATTTGAATGGGGATGCCTTTCTCGCTTGGGTGCAGCTGCCTCACCATGAAGGTCATGTTTTTGTTGATATCGCTCCTTTGGGCCAGATAACTTTTTAAATATTCCCTGAAAATACCGATGTTTGTTTGTCGGCGCCCATTGGTGGTGATGTTGAAATCGGCTTTTTGCCTGGCGTTGAACTCATCTATTTCTGCCTGCTTCTTTTCCACATAATCTTTAACCAATTCTATTTTTTTAAAGCGCCCTATCATCTCGTCGCTACAAAACTTAACACTGTCCATATCGATGTTTATGGAGCGTTTTATCCGGCGGCCGCCCGATGTTTCCATCCCTTTCCAGTTTTGGAACGAATCGGAGATGAGCTTATAAGTAGGGATGGTTACTATTGTCTTGTCCCAGTTTTGTACTTTTACCGTTGTAAGGTTGATTTCCAGAATAGTTCCGTCGGCACCAAACTTGGGCATGCTGATCCAATCGCCTATGGATACCATTTTGTTGAAAATCAGTTGCAGCCCGCCCACGAAACCAAGAATGGGGTCTTTGAAGATCAACATCATAACCGCCGACAAAGTTCCCAAACCGAATAAGAGGCTGCTCAGGTCCTTGTCGAACAACTGCCCTATCGTTATCAGGATGCCCGCGATATAGAGGATGATCTTTGCGATCTGTATTACTGCTTTAATGGGGTGGTCCTTCGAGAAAGGCAACCTTTCATAGTAATCGTTCACAGTGGATAAAAGGCTGTCTATTATGAGGATGATAATTAGTACAAAGAAAATTTCCACTATGCCGATGATGAATGTTGCCAATACCGGGAAATGGCTCAGCGTCTCGCCCGAAAAGTAAAACAGTATGAGTGCCGGAACAAGCAGCGACATCCTCCTGAAAAATTTATGCTTGACAAGCAAGTCGTCAAACTGGTTCTTGGATCTTTGGAAGAGTGGGAGCAATATTCGGCGTATTATCTTCCATGTTATGTAATAGCCTATATATGAAACCATTAACAGTCCAAGTAAAATAGCTATGTCGGCAATGTTGTTTGCCCATATCTCTTTAAGGCCAAGCTGCGAGAACAGCCTGCTTAAATATTGTTCTATCTTCGTTATCCCAGTCATTATAAAATCTTAAAAAAAGAGACCGGAATAAAATTCCGGTCTGCAAAACTATATAAAAATACTTGTTGGTTAAGTCAATTGTTAAAATTTTGATATGGCATCAAGGTATTTGTTCCTGATATCCTCAAGTTTCTCCACAGTTGAATTTTTATCGTAAACCCTAACGAAATCAATGATATTGTTATCCATATAAACCGTTGCGATCGCTGCATCGAAATTCTTGTCGGAGCAATTGTATTTACAGCTCATGGTCATCTTTTCAAATGAATTCCATCTAAGTTGTGTTGGTATGGTGAAGTAATTCATGTTCTTATCCTCAGAGTCGCGGTAGAAGTTGTCCTTGAGCTTCTTGAGGCAGAAGAACTTATGGACTTTTATTATCGTTTCTGTGGGGCCAAACTTTTTAGCCTTGCGGAATGCGATGCCTTGCTTCCTGAACTCGTCAAGGATTTTGCCCACCATCGAATATTTCAGTCCTTTGAACCTGATGGCGGATCTGCTCTCGTTTTGAAGGTTTATCGTGGCAGGGGCTGCTTCCATATCAACAGATAATTCTTTTCTTACTTCTTGTATCGCGCGCTGTATAACATCCTCCTTATGGCTAACGCGCGTTATGGCGAATAGTGATTCAGGCTCAAGCCTGTCGGGAACGGTGGAGCCATGGTAACCCGGGAATGGTGTTAAGGTCTCCAAAATCAGAATATTGGAGTTTGTCTCGTTTTCAACCGAGGCCACTTTTTCCTTTTTTGTTATTGTCCCAAAGGTGTTATAAATGCTTTTGCTCATAAAAGATAAATTTTAATAGTATTGTTATTTCTGCGATGCTAATATAGGAAAATTTGATGAAAACAAAATTATTTTGTCGGAAACTTCTGCATAAAATATGATAATAAACAGATAATCAGTAAGTTATATCTTTGAAAGGACAAAGAATAATTCCCTGCCATCCCTTGGTTTTATCGAATTTGTGGCTGTTTCGAAATAAATAAACCTAAAGTATTCCTCAAATAAGGATTTATATTCCTCTTGGCTACCACCGAATGGCGGCCCTTGGAAACTAAAGTGATGGTTGAAAAGAAGCCCGATAAACTTGCCGTCCCGCCGCAGCAGCTCGTGAACCTTTTTTACATAAGATTCCCTCTTCTCAGGTGCTAAGGAGCTGAAAAAAGTTTGCTCCACGATGATGTCATATTTTCCGTTGTGATTAAAGAAATCATCGATAATAATTTGTTTGTCGGGGAAATCCGGGCAACGCACATTGAACTCCTCCACTGCTTTAGCTGCGTAATCGAGCAAACACACATTCTTGAAGCCGGAATTAAAAAGGAATTCCACTTCCCATGCTTTTCCGGCCCCGGGAACCAATATCCTTAGTTCCTTGTTTGGCAATTGCTTGAAATATTCAACTATGGGCGTAGAGGCATAGCCTATGTCCCAGGAGGTTTGTCCAAGCAGGTATTTTTCGTCCCAGTATTTGTCTTGTCCGGAAAATGTCATCGATATAAACCTAAAGCTTAATACATGGCATCCCAGGGAGGAAGCACGACTGCCTTCTTGTCGAGTATTCTTAATGTTTTCGCGTCGAGGTAATTTTTGTTTATGACCAGGCGGAACATATACTCGTTAAACCATTCGTCGGTCATTGTGAGATAGCCGTTTATGCCTTTGTCGGGACCCCAGGAATTCTCTAGCTTCCACTTGTCGGCACTGCCGTCGGGCAGTATGTTTACCCCGACCAGCGCCATTCCATGTGTCGATCCGCTCTCGAAGGTCTCTATCCTTTGTTTTTTGTCCATATTGAATTCCACGCCCAATAAATCCTCATAATTGTAATTGTCGGTGTCGAGGGTTCCGTCTTTTAGGTTCAGCTGTTTGCCTACGTCGCACGAAAAATACATGGCCTCGTTTGCTTTAATGGATTCTATCGCGAACTTCTTGATCTCAGCAACCGGAAGGTTGATATATTTCCAGTTGCCGCCTTCGATGAGGTTCCTGTCGTATTCAACTTCATAGAGTTTGTTGTAATCATGTCGCGGGTCGTCCATGAGCATTACGTAATCGCCTAGCTCCAATCCTATCAGTTCGTTATAAAACCCTATTGGAGTGTATTTTTTGTTCTCGCTCAAATTACCGTCCTTATCCTTGTATTGCCACATAAATTCCGTTGGTGGCTCACCAAGGCTCAAAGCCAATATCCTGTAAATATCCTTCAGCATATCGATTTTCTTTTGTTGTTTGGTTTCTTCGCTCATGCGCGAATTGCCTATCTGCCTCATATACAGGCCTTGTTCCCTTAACTTCCTCCTCAGCAAACGCGACATCATAGATGTTTTCTCGCTCTGATAAGTGTCGGGCATGGCCGAGCTCGGAACCAGTCCGTATTTTTCGATGTTATCGGCAAAAGTCGTCCACTGTCCTCCATCCCCGATGGGGTTATGGAAAAGCCATTCCACTTTTTTGTCGCTCATGGGCAAGTTTGATGTCTCCATGGCTATTTCCAAAAACAAGTTTGCCTTTTCGAACTGATCCCAGAAAAAATTATATGTTTGCGAAAACTCGAATTCGCTCAGGCTGTATTTTTCCTGGACCATTGGTTTCAAGGTGTTTAAACCGGTGTAAAGCCAACATCTTCCCGACTGTTTTTGGTTGGATATTCCTTTGGTTTTCACCTCGTTGGTGAAGAAATGATTGACTTTCCCCTCGGCTTCGCGGTTCTCGGCCAGCTTTTTGATGTCGTTATGGCTAATCGCATTCATCAAGGCTCTGTTCTCGGCCGTGTTTTTAAAACTGCCCATTATTTCGTTTAACATGCTTTCATCTATATGCTGGGCTTTTGTCCGGATTATCGAAAAAAGCATCGCAATGGCGATTAAAAATGTAATATGCTTCATCTATTTATTGTATTTTACAAAAAGTCCGCAAGTTAATGATTAGTTTAAAACAATCTTTTTGTCGCAAACAATTATTTTCGGGCTTTATGCATCTGTCATTAATAATTCGTGAAAATCAATAAAATGGAAGCAAATAGCTTATGCTGTTGATGTTCGGTTTCTTTAGCCTGTGTTTAAGGCTATTTCATTCCCTTGCGTTGATAATAGTTTTATGTTTGAGCAATTATCAACTAAGTATGCTGATAAACCCTTTATACAGTTTTTAGGATAATATATCAGTTCTTCCCGCTTATCTTATGGTATTTATCAGTTATTACGCATGAACCGCCTTTGTCGTCAACCAAAAAGTTTGTGCCCTCATCGATCGATATCTGGCCTGCAAAATACTTTTCTTTATCATTGTGCTTGCAGATGGAGGCATTTTTAAAACTAAAGTATGTTGATTCATCAATTCGATGTCGTACTCTTGTGCCTCTGGTCATGTCTCGAATTTTTTATGCCCAACTTCCTTGTAATTAAAGATAATGTCAGTCCATCGCGAGCCAGTCTTGATGGTTGCCATTGTCTCTGTATGTATTATTGAATCGTAAAAAGCATTGTCGTTTGAAATCGTTATCACTACTTTCCCTACCCAGGAGTAAGTGCTCTTTGCTTTAAATATGGGTGAACCATAGTTGGTTTTTAACCTTATGTTGTACACAGGGTAAGGATTCTTGATCATGAGACTGTCCGCAATATGAGTCAATGTCTGTGCTTGTGTAAAGGATAGGCCAAAAAGCATAATGGCGGTTGTCATAAATCTTTTCGTTTTCATGACTTTTATTATTTGGATTATATTTGTTATGATCACACAAATTATATGTTACTGCTCAGCAGTAGAGAAAAATATTAACTCATTGGTTACCTATCCGTTTCGTCACAATTTTTGTTTGAAAAACACAAAATTTCTGCCAAAACTACTGAGATTTCAAATATATAGCCCCACGCTGAAGCATGGGGCTATTGATAATCAACTTGATAAACCTGCTGAGTAGTAACAATTATTTTCAGTATCGACAGTTTTTTTTGCTAAACATTATTTTAGTGCCAGTATGAATGTTCAGTTGAGCAATAAAGAGAAAAGCCGACGCCAGATAATATCCGACAGCCATTTGGAATTATTGACTTATTGCTTGAACACGGAATGACAGCTTATGCAGTAGTTCATTGTTAGCGATAAGGATTCAAGTGATTTCTCTTTATTTTTTGTTTTTATAGTTTCACTCATCCTATCGGCACTTTTGTGGAATTCAAGGCCTAAACGCTCAAATTCTTCGTTGCCGAAAGAAGAGCACATCATTTTCATTTCATCGCTAAGCCCTAATCTGGAGGAGGCTGTTGCAGCGCTGTCGAACTCGTCTTTCGAAAGATAAAAGATGATTGATCGGACTGCCTCGAGATGTTCCCTCATATTCTTGAGCTGATGCTGTGCTTTTTTTGGCAGGAGGTTTAGCGATACCCTATTATCGGCCACCTTGCCCATAGTGTTCTCCATGCCACCCATTTCCGGACAGTTTGCCATCTTACCCATTTTGTGCTCCATGCCGCCATCATCCATTACTTTGGAAATCTTTGTGTCTGTTTGCTCGTTGGAATCGCTTCCTGAGCAACTATTAATAAAAAGCCCTGCCAACAGCATAGAGAGTGTAAATAAATAAATACTTGTTTTGATTATGTTTTTTTCTATCTTTGTGCGATGGATAAAATAGAAACAATAAAAGCTAAGTATCTAACAATAAAGGAGGAGCTTAACGAACGTTCAACAAGGATATGGGCT
>JAJRQZ010000111.1 GCA_024279935.1 Bacteroidota bacterium | reverse complement strand
TAAGATATTGGCAAGGATATTTGCCGTAGTAAAAAGGGGAACACCGTATGTGGATATATTGAAATATGCGGCTTGACATTGTTGATAACTTTTGTAATTTTGGGGTTGGTCAAGTCATAGAATACGCATAGCCAAACCGTTTTACCACATTAAAACCAAGCAATATGAAAAGAATATTTATAGTTTTCACAATAGCATTTATTACTTTCCAATCTTACGGACAAAAACCGAGGGCAAGGGATTTAGGAATTCCATTTTTCGGTACAACAGGAGAGTTCAATGCTATCACAGATGTTAAAGGAGTTGAAGTAGGTTATAGCACTATAATATCCGGGGAAGGAGAGAATATTATAGGCAAAGGCCCTGTAAGAACTGGAGTTACTGCGATATTTCCGAGAGGAAAAGCCAAAAAATTCAGCCCTGTTTATGCCAACTGGTACAGTCTGAATGGAAATGGGGAAATGACAGGTACGACTTGGTTAACTGAATCCGGATTTTTGGAAACACCCATTATGATTACAAACACCAACAGTGTTGGAGTTGTTCGAGACGCTGTTTTAAAATGGTACGTTGATACAGATTGGTATAGCGGAGAAGATTGGTGGTACACCTATCCTGTTGTGGCAGAAACTTATGATGGTTTTCTTAATGACATATATGGTTTTCACGTCAAAGAAGAAAATGTCTTAGAGGCCATTAAAAACTCATCGGGCGGAAAGATTGCAGAGGGGAATGTTGGTGGAGGAACTGGAATGATGTGTTTGGGATTTAAAGGAGGAACAGGGACTTCTTCAAGAGTTTTTAAAATCAAGGATTCCACTTATACTGTTGGAGCAATTGTTCAATCCAATTTTGGAGCAAAAAGAAACTTATCAATCGCTGGTGTCCCAGTTGGAATTGAATTAAAAGATACTTTAAATTATAGACTTAATACACCACCGAAATCAAGGAGACAAGAAGGAGATGGTTCAATTATCGTAATTATAGCAACAGACGTGCCTCTTTTGCCACATCAATTAAAAAGAATCGCCCAAAGAATTCCTTTGGGAGTTGGCATTGTAGGCGGTAGAGGAAGTAATGGCTCTGGAGATATTTTTTTAGCCTTCTCAACCGCAAATGAAAATGCATTTAACCGAGATGAAGCCACAAGTGTAAAATCAATGCCGAATGACCTACTAATGCCTGTTTTTGAAGCAACTGTACAGGTAGTTGAGGAAGCTATTATCAACGCAATGGTAGCCGCTGAGACCATGGAAGGAATTAACGGAAATAAGGCTTATGCCTTACCACACGATTTGCTGATTAAAACCTTGAAAAAATACAACCGATTGAAAGAATAAGGTGGTACAACATTGTATAACGATAAAGGATTACACTTATCTTTAGACTTTAAAACCCAGAATATGGTGTGCTACATTGAAGCATGATCAAAATATAAACCAGTAGCTGTATTTTAGGGTGTAACACTCTGAGCCGTACTAAGATATGTATAAACAAACCAAGACCGTTGCATAACAGATTGCTTCCATTAGATTCTGGGTGTGCATCTTTTGCATTCCGCGATATCGTGCTATGCCACCGGAGGATCATCGCTTGATTCCTCCAAAGGTGCGCTCGACTTTAAACCTTGTTTTAGCTATTAATTTGTTAAATCGCTTTTCCCATTTTGTCAGGGGTTCGTTCTTTTTTGATTGATAAGCCTTGTCGGCCTTTAATGGTATCCCTTCCGGTAAATCGGCAGTATCTAAAACGTCCTCTAAATTTGATGCCTCGTTTGTGCTTGCTGTTGTTGTGAGCGCACCTTGCACAAGGCCTTCTTCCTCTGAACGGTCTTCGGTTACTTTAAGTTTTGAATTCCCTTTTGGGCGAAGGGGCGTGTCTATTGCGCTTGTGTCTAAAATGCCCCCCTTTTTAACAATAATATTATTGTTCTCGGCGCATCGGTTTTTCGAATTTTAATCTGTTTACTCAACTGTCCTGATTATTTTACTTTCCCCAAGCCCGATATCGAACCAAAAAACCAAATCGTTCCCAACAGTCTTTTGGGCGGGCCTCCCCCTGTCAACCAAAACAAATTTGGCCCTTGTGGCAAAGGCGAGCCCACTGACGGCCCTTCCCGAATTATTCGTAATCCTCAGCCTTCCGTCTGTAAGAAGTTCATAATCAATGTCATCAACGGCAAGGCGATAATCCATGAACTGTTGTACAGTAGGTATGTTGAGCTTTCCTTCGCTGCGCAGATCCGCCATTAGGGCAAGGGTTTTGTTAAAGCCGGGCTGAGCCAGCATAACCGAATCGGGACCATACACCCCAAAACCTTTCTTCGGGTCAACCCAGGCCGGATAACAGTGGTTTATCTCAACCGACCAGTTTTTGATGAAGTCCTCGAATTTCGCTTTGCTGAAATAATACGACCATATACTGTTGTTGCTGATAAAAAGGACGCTAGCCGTCGGCCAATGGTAGATATCACCGGTTTTTGAGGCGTGCTGCCAATAATCGGGTTTCGGGATATAGTCGCCCCATCCCGTATATGCTTTTTCTATCGAAGAGTTGAACCCCGTTTTCATGAAAGTGAAGTTTTCTTCGTAATAGGCATTATGGAGATATTTCACCCCGTATTTTTTCCATAGGTCAAGGGAATACCATTTCGAGTATGGCAAGGTGCCGTCGCAAATCAAGTCCTCGCGGTTGTTTTGCGGGCCGTTGTTGTTGCCGTGGTCGATCCAGGTTGGCGAGGAGTATTTTTTTTGCATATATGCCAGGGCTTGGTCGAGTCTTTGGCCTGTCGTAGTGTACTGCTCGGGCGTATGAAGGCATATCCCGACCCCTCTTTCATGAATATCATCTAAAAATCGGCTAAATGCCGAATCGGTTTTTATGGCGCATTCAAGACTGTTTATCAAATGGTTGGAGGCTTCGTAATTGCTTATGCTGTCGGGATTGTCATAAAAGACGCTCTTGGTTACCGGGATATCATATTTCACGAAACCACCAATAGCGCTGTCGGCATCTTTTATCTTTCCGCTACCGAAATAAACAGCCCTGTTAGTACGGATATCCGTAAAATCGGCATGCTCCGTCCATACATAAGTTGCCTCGAAGCCTGATGGGTTTTTCATGAACCGGGCAATGTTTCCTGTCTGGCTTCCGGCATAGGCCGAAAAGGCGTTTGTTGCTTTATCCCCTTTTTTATATGTGCTGAAGGATTGTTCCAGCTTCCAGCCGCTGCTGTCGGGGGCAAGCGGGAAACGGAAAAAAGGATGATCCTTCTCCCAGTCGAGGTTTATTATTATCCGCAGGTTCTTGTTGTCGTATTGAACTGATGAAACGCCGGTGTTGTGATAGATAATCAGCGAGCTGTCAGCATCACCTAGTTTTATCCCTTGTTTATCAAGCCAGTATTCGTCCTGGAAAGCGGTATCTTGCAACTGCCTGTTGAAGCGATAGATCTCCGAAGGCCGCAATGTTTCCTCAAAAACCATCGAAGATCTCGACACGTCAATATCCTTGCTGTACTTTTGTTCGGCCTTAAAATCGATTCTCGACGAGCTTTGCCAGCAGGTCATATCGAATTTCAACTTGCAATATCCGGTTTTGGCAATGAACCGGAGTCTTGTTTTCCCGTTCTTTTCCCTTGCTTTGTCAAAGCGAAGGCTTTTAACTGCCGGCTTGTATCTGTTGGTGTTCTTCGGTATGTGCAAGAACAAAATATTCTTGATTATGCTGCTATCGTCTTTTCCCTTAACAGAAACCGCCTGCCTTTCTTCATCATAATAAACCGAATAGTAATTGTTTGAATAAATCAAGTTTGAGCTGTTCGCCATTGCTGTTTTCTCGTCAACATCAATTACAGGCAGATATGAAGGGCTCTTCATTTCCTTAAATTGAAAACTTAGGTCGTCGAGGCCAACCTTATGCTTGTGCGATGCGTTCCAGAGAAAAGCCTTTATTATACAGTTTTTCGTGTAATTTGCCGGTATGGCGGTGGAATCGGCGAACCTGACCCATTTATCTTTTTCCTTAAAATAATTGTGCAGCGGTATTCCTTTCCAGAAAACCTGCTTGCCATTGTCTGTCAACGTGATAACGAAAAAGGAATAAACATCGTTTGTGTCCGACATAACCCAGCCCCCGCTTTTTAAAATAGCGTTTTTCCCCTTCAGTTCATCGGGCAGTGCAGTCTCTATGCCAAGCCCGTATTCTCTGGTAGAATCGGTGAGGGAATAATGAAAACCTGAATGCGCAAAACCCGAGTCGATGGTTCCGATACCAAGCCACATATCACTGAAAGTGCTGTCCTCCAAAGTGTTAATGAACGTTTGGGGAAATGAGCCAAGCGATATAAACAGCAATAAGAAAACAGCGGCACTTGCGCTAAAAACCTTTTTCATTGAAATTTCGTGATAATTATATTTAATTTGAAAAACATCCGCAAATATAAAATACGTGCCTGTCCGGTGGTAAAGGGAATCAATATTCCTTAACTTCTATTTCGCCATTGAGAACGTGGTTGGCGAATTGTGCCAGAGCCTCGAAATCATTTACCGAAGGATATAGGGTAATGGGCGCTATGCTGCTGACGCGTTTTTTGACATTCTCGAGAAATTGATCGCTGTCGAAAATAATTCCCGTAAGGATAATCGCGTCCACCAGACCTTCAAGTGTTGCCACGTGGGATGCTATTTCCTTGGAAACCTGATACGATAATGCTGTTGAAACAAGATGCGCAAGCTCATCGCCCCCGGCAAGCATGCGATTGATCTTTTCGATGCTGTCGGTTCCCAGATATGCTGAATAACCACCTTTTTTCGTTATCATCTCAACAATTTCGTCTTGGCTGTATTCACCGCTAAAGCACATATCGACCAACTGGCCCACAGGAAGGGTTCCTGAACGTGTTATCGAAAAAGGCCCTCCCCCGTCAAAAGCCTGATTAACGTCAATCACCAAACCTTGCTTATGCGCCCCGACAGAAACCCCGCCGCTACCGATATGGCATACTATGAGGTTCAGGTCTTCGTATTTTTTGTTGATCTGCTTGGCATATTTGTTTGCCACATGCTTATGGTTCAGGGCATGAAAAACCGATTTGCGCACAAATTTGGGATGGCCGGTCAATCTTGCCACGTCCGACAGTTCGTCAACTACAACAGGATTGGCCATATAGGCTTCCTTGCCTATCTTTTGGGCTATGTCGTATGCTATCTGACCGCCGAGATTGGTGGCGTGAGCACCCATCAAACCGTTTTCAAGATCCTTTATCATATCCTCGTTGATACGATAAACCCCCTGGGAAACAGGCTTCACCATTCCGCTTCTGCCCATCACTATATCGAATTTGTCGAGATAGTAATGGTTTTTTTCAAGTTCTTCTATTACCAGGTTCCTGCGATGCTCCTTTTGTGCCGTAATCTCCGCAAATTCGGAAAGTTCCTCCTCGGTATGCCTTATGGTTTTCAGGAAAACAGGCTCGGTATTCAAATAAACAGCTATGCGCGTCTTATGTGTTTCCGGATAAACTATCAGTATGTTTTGTGCTACCATCCTACGATATTTTTGAAAGATTAAAAATATAAAAAAGAATTGATTCCGGGGGGAAAAATTGATTTTGGTTAAATATTGTCATGCCTCAGGCCAACAAACCATTGATGTGCCTGTTTTGGCCTGTTGCCAATAAGTCATCAAGCCCCCAACCTCTAAACCTCTATACATTTACCCTCCCCAAACCCCCAAATAAATCTTATTTAACACCATATTAACAAGATAGACCTTAAATGCATCTAAATTCATTTAATTATTGTCATACCTTTGCCGCGAATTGGCACACAATCATTATTGAAAGGAATTATTTAATAAAAATTATTTTACAGATGAAGAAAAAACTACTTTTTTATCTGCTGGCAATAGTAATGCTCGCAGGTAATTCAGGTTTAAATGCCCAGGTTTTAAAACCTGAAAGGATATCGAAAGCCGTTCATTTCGATATCTCGAAAAAACTAAGTGACGTAACACCCATTCAGCCCGGTTTAAGGGAAAGAACCTGGAAGAACAAAGAGGTTCCCAACGAATTTAACATACCCGACGACTTAATGGACATGGCTCCCCTGAAAGGAAACGACCCTGTATTGCAGGACAATATGCGCTCGTCGCGCGAAGGCGGCACCATCGATCAGAATTTTTCAGGCGTTAGCAACCTTCAAGGTGTCGCACCCCCTGATACCCAGGGCGATGTGGGCCCCGATCATTATTTTCAAATGGTAAACAGCTCATTCGCCATCTGGGACAAAACAGGGAACCTGCTCTATGGCCCTGCCGACAATATTACATTATGGGACGGCTTCCCGGGACCGTGGTCGAGCACGAACGACGGCGACCCTGTCGTTCTTTACGATGAATATGCCGACAGATGGATAGCGACACAGTTTTCCTTGCCCAACTATCCCAGCGGGCCTTTTTATGAGCTAGTTGCAGTTTCGCAAACCGGAGACCCTACAGGTGCCTGGAACCGTTACGCTTTCCAGTTCAGTGCCATGCCCGACTATCCTGAATTCGGCGTTTGGACCGATGGATATTATATGTCAACGCACAGGTTTGCCAACGGAAGCTGGGCCGGGGCAGGAATGACAGTCTTTGAGCGCGATAAAATGATAGCTGGAGACCCTAACGCACAAATGGTCGAGTTTTCGGTAGGATCCGGATTTTACGGCGTCCTGGCTGCCGATGCCGACGGCCCGACTCCTCCACCGGCAGGATCGCCTAACTTTTTGCTGGACGTGATTAATAACGCGCTTCGTGTTTGGGAAGTGGATGTTGACTGGACAAATACCGGGAACTCTACCTTGAGTACCGTGGCAACATTGTCAACACAGCCGTTTTCTAATAATGGCTTAAACATACAGCAACCCGGAACGGGAACTACTCTCGACGCCCTCTCGGCCATGACGATGTTCCGTTTGCAATACCGTAATTTCGGAAGTTATCAAACGCTGCTTACAAATCACACCGTTAATGGCGGTGGCGGAAAAGCCGGCGTGCGCTGGTACGAGTTAAGAAATACCGGTTCCGGTTGGTCAATCTATCAACAAGGGACTTTTGCCCCCGGAGACGGTGAAAACCGCTGGATGGGCAGTATCGCGATGAACGGAAATGGAGATATCGCCCTAGGCTATTCCGTTTCCAGCTCCTCCACTTATCCTTCCATAAGGTTCGTAGGGCAAACTTCCGGCGCCCCATTAGGACTGGGAGTTATGAATATTGACGAGACTACTATTTACGATGGGACGAAATCGCAGACAGGAGTTAGCCGCTGGGGCGATTATTCGTGTATGACCGTTGACCCTACAGATGACGAAACCTTCTGGTTCACAACTGAATATTCAAATGGAGGTTGGAGCTGGAAAACACAGATCGCATCCTTTGGCTTCCTTCAAGTACCGGTTGCCGATTTCTCGTCGGATGAAATCCTTATCCCCGTTGGCGAAACAGTGAACTTCTTCGATGAAACCTCCGGCCTTCCTTCCGAATGGGCATGGAGCTTCGAGGGTGGCACTCCCTCAACTTCAACCGATGAAAACCCAAGCGACATCATGTTCGATACCGAAGGCACCTTTAATGTGCAGCTTATCGCCACTAATGTTCTTGGAGGCGACACCATCGTGAAAGAGGCTTATATTACAACAAGCTCGACTATACTTCCCGAAGTTAACTTTATGGCCGACGATTCAACGATTTGTGTTGGTGATACGGTTCATTTTACCGACCAGAGTGTTTACAGCCCTATTCAGTGGCTGTGGACTTTTACTCCCTCAGACGTAACTTTCATAGAAGGTACCGATGCCACCAGCGAGAATCCCGTAGTCGTAATTAATGTTTCGGGAAATATCGATGTCAACCTGGAGGTATGGAACCTCAACGGCTCTTCCGAGCTGAACAAGACCGATGTGCTCTTCGCAGGAGGACTGCTCCCATATTATAAGGAAACGTTTGAGAACACAAGCTATGAAGCCCTTGGCTGGGAAGTTGAAAACCCTGATGGGGACGTTACCTGGCAGCTTTACGAAATTGGTGGAACCGTGCCGGGAATAACAGCCGCAGGCATCGACTTCAGGAATTATTTCGCAATTGGACAAAGGGACAGGCTTATTTCTCCTGCATTCAACCTGGAAGGTTATAGCAGCGCAGCACTTGGCTTCCAACATTCTTATGCCCAGCGTATTGCTGATGGCGCCGATTCGCTCATCGTTATGGTTTCACCCGACTGTGGCCGTACGTGGTCGAGGATTTTTGCCGATGCCGAGGATGGAAGCGGCAACTTTGCCACACACGAACTGAACGACGATAATTTCTGGCCCGCGGAATATAACGATTGGTGCATGGGCGGTTGGGGCGCAAGCTGTATCGACCTCGACCTTACTCCATGGGCAGGTGTTCCAAACGTAAAAGTTGCATTTGAAACCTATAGTTTCTTCGGCAATCCTATAATGATTGACAATGTTACAATAAGCCAGTATTTAGGTACCGAGGAAAACGACTTGTTGAACGAAGAGATCAAGGTGTTCCCTAATCCTGCATCTACTCAAATAACGGTTGTCCTTCCTGATAACTATACTTATTCTGAAATCACCATCATGAACCAGCTCGGACAAATTGTTAAAAGGGTAAATGTTGACGGGGTCTCAAATACGGTAAACATAAACCTCGACTCAAAACTCAATGCGGGATTGTATTTCGTTAACGTTGTTGGATCGGGAAAACAAAATATTCAGAAGTTGGTAGTGAACTAGCTTTTAGATTTCTTAATAAAAAATCCCGCCCAAGGTTTTTGGGCGGGATTTTTTTGGCCGTTTTAATAAGATTTCTTTCTTGTATGCCAAACTCCTATTTCTTGTAAAGACAAAGAACAGCATTAAGTTTTCTTCTTTTGCGCTATGTGTTTCCTGTCTAGCAAATCAATAATAAGATCCTCTCTTCCAATGCCTTTCAGATGCTTTTTTATTTTGTTGCGGTATTCGTTTTTATACCAGAAGAAAAACATGTTCTGCGACTTTTTCTCTTCGGTGTTCCTGGCGGCATAAACCGGTTTTAAGGTATAAGGGTCGAAGCCCGAATAATATGTTACCGTTGCCAAGGTCATGGGTGTTGGGGTAAAGTCCTGAACCTGCTCCAGTCGCAATCCTGCCGATTTGGTCTCTGCAGCCAGCTCGGCCATGTTTTCGTCTTTGCATGCCGGGTGCGATGAGATAAAATAGGGTATGACCTGCTGATTTAAACCTGCCTCAGCAGAATGTTTCTTAAACCTCTCCACAAATTCGTAATAAAGGCCAAAACCCGGCTTGCGCATTGCGTTCAAAACCTTGTCGCTGGTATGCTCCGGGGCTATTTTAAGCCTCCCCGATACATGGTGGCCGGCCAGCTGCTTAACATATTCGTCGAGGTCGCTGCCGCCTTTTT